>JARFQE010000081.1 GCA_029287915.1 Arenicellales bacterium | reverse complement strand
GAGGTGGTTTTTGCCGAACTGCCCGGAGACATAACCGTGGTTCTTCAGCAATTCTGCAATGGTCGGGTCCTTATCCTGAATGCCCTGCTTTGCACCCGGCATGCCGATTGTCAGCAGGCCCGTACGGAATGGGTGCTGGCCAAGGATGAAAGAAGCACGACCGGCAGTACAGCTTTGCTGGGCATAGGAATCAGTGAAGATGGCACCTTCGTTGGCAAGGCGGTCGATATTCGGAGTGCGACCACCCATCATGCCCCTGTGGTAGGCGCTTATATTTTGCTGTCCGACGTCATCGCCCCAGATGACTAGAATGTTAGGTTTTTCTGCAGTAGAAGCATGCAGAGGATATAACAAGATTGTTGCTAAAATCGGTAAAATAAATAAACGTTTTATTGTGGTCATGCTGGCTCCTCCAAGAACTAGTATCCATAACCAGAAGTGAGAAATATAATCATTTCTGCTAGGGTTGCACTAGGAATATCCAAAATACGAAAAATATGACCTCGCACACAAACACCTCCACCCCCGTCAACAACCGACCTGTGCTTCAGTACCTAGAATTATTTGACCCTGACGCATTATCCGAGGCGGTGCAGTCGAGTAGTTTCGAGCACGTGCAACTTGAGCATGGATGTTTTCATGCTCAACTTAAACACATCGATCTTGGCAGTTTGAAAATTGATTCCGGCTGTTACACACGCAAGGTTATTGCAAGGGGTGAATTCCCCTCTGACACAGTCATTCTAGGTTGTGTGCTGGACAGTCGTGAGGAGGGCAGCATTAACGGCTACCGTTTCAGACAGAATGATATCGTAATCTTCCCAGATGGTGCCGAACTTGACTATATACAGCCGGCTGCAACGACTTGGTGTGCAGTTCAGCTTCCAGTAAATCTCTTGGCAGAAATTGGTTGTACAGAGCGAACACCCAACAGAATAAAAGTATTACCGGGTAACTTACACCTGGCTCAGCTGATGGGCTACTTTGTGAATACCCAAACTTCGGATTTTTCCGCAAGCGTAACCAAGCCCAGTCAGTTACACCCATTTACCGATGAGGACCTGTTGGACCAGATTAAACAAGTACTCGACGGTTACTCCAGCGAGGATTCAATTACTCGTCGACCGAGCTTGCATAATCGCATGACCGTAATACGACAATTTGAGCGCAAAGTGAGAGAGCGTATTGATACGGTACTCCGCATCCCTGAACTGTGCACAGAATTGGGTGTTACTAACCGAGTACTTGAATATCTGTTCAAAGAAGAAATCGGCATGACACCCAAGCAATATTCCAATCTATTGCGATTGCATGCAGCCAGACAGGAACTCGTACAGAGGAATGCAGAGAATCTTACAATAAAGCAAATTGCGCAATGCTACGGTATCAGTCACCTCGGACGATTTTCCGCTGCCTATCTGCGCCAATTTGGTGAACTTCCATCCGAAACACTCAGACGATAGTGGCAACCAGATGGCTCGAATTTGAATATCTGTTCGACGGTAATTTACACCCTCCAAGTGACTTTGCCGAAATCCTGGATGGGTCGCCCATTAGTAGGACGGATATGTTTGACTTCAGCACGTTTACGACATTTAGGGATTCATTGCGAGCGACCGGGTTGGGTCGACTTCAGCCTGTTAGCGAAATCTTATTTAGAATCAGTCCCTGATATGTATTGACCTGTCAACTATTGGTGCCACATATTCGATATTCTGCATTTAATATTTTCCATACAGCAAGCCCTTGGGTCAGGGTATGAGCCGCAATCACCGACGGTAGATCACTCTGATATACGCGGGTCGAAACCGCCTGACTTCTCTTCGTCGTGGAGCTGCCTCGCTCTAAGGTCTGGGGTCGTTTCATTGTACTGAGCGCCTCATAGGGACTTCGAGGGTTCTCCAACCGGCTTCCCATACCCTGACCCAAAGACTCGCTGACTATTCCTATGTTCATTGTTCTGATCGGGTTCTGTTAGCTCGTTATTAACAGGTACTCTCGACATGTTTGTTCATTACTTCGCAAGCAATGGCCCAGATGAACCCGACCAGTTCACGCGCAATCGCCGTGCAAACCTGCACCTTCAGCTTGCCTCGCTCAACCAGATGCGTGTAACGCCCGCACAATCGTTTCTGCGCCTTCCAGGCAATGGCCTGCACCGTGCCTGAACACTTTTCTGCCCGGCGTTGCAGGTAGGCAGTTTTACGAGCAGGAAAGCGGTAACACCAGCCTGTTTCAACCAGTACACGCCTGACATGGCTGTTCCCAGTTTTGGTGATCCCGCCTCGGTGACTAGTTTGGCCGCTTGATCTTTCGCTCGGAACCAGTCCCAAAAAACTCATCAGTTGGCGTGGTGAATCAAATCGGGAGATATCCCCAAGCTCCGCCATAACCGTCATCGCGGTGATTAGCTTGATACCCCGCAATGCCATCAATGCTTCAACCACCGGAGCCAACACCCAGTTCTCCAGCGCCTTCTCCATTTCCTTTTCCAATCCAGCAACGCGGGCTTCGGCCTGCTTGACGGCATCAACGTATTCTTGGAATACAATCTGTTGCACTGCAACGTCGAACTTAAGCCCTTCCATCCAGCGAAAGTGTGCCTGCGTCCAGCGGCTTTTGCCGCTTTCATAAATTCGGCCGTAACGAAGCAGGAAAGCATTCAGTCGTTGTTTGGTGATCCGTTCCAGGCCTTTCATGTCTTCGCGAGCCCGCGTCAGATCTCGCATGGCTTCCTGCTCCTGATCGGGCACCCATACTGCCGTAAGTTCTCCCGCTCTATCCAGCCGGCTGAGCTTTTCACTATCACGTCGATCTGTCTTCACTCGCTCGCCAGGCTTTCTCGGGATCAAGGAAGGGGCGACTACACTACAATGGTGGCCAAGCTGGCTGATCTGTCGGTATATCTCATAACCACAGGGCCCTGCCTCATAACAAAACGAGATAACCTCTCCATCAGGACATAATTTCTTGACCAGCTTCCTTATCGCCTCTGGCGTATTAGCTATCTCTCCGTAATAACGTGCTTCGCCTCCAATCGCATCGGCAACCGCTACGGCTACAGTCTCTTTATGTGTATCCAATCCGACGTACTTGCTAAACTCTCTCATGACCTGTCCTCCTCAATTGTGGCACTGAGCCACGGGGTGTCTCGTTCCAACCTCAGCTTAACCCACGTCGCTTGAGGTTGGGCAGGTCAATACATGATGTCTAAGTCCGGTGCTGACCGGTAACCTGACGTTCACGTCCATGACAAGGCTACTGCCCTGCATTATTAGCAAGGCGTATCTTCGGCCAAAAGAAGACCTTCTCAACAAGTTATGGCAATCCGGAGGCCACCTGTTTGCACCGGCCAAAGCTGTTTTCTAATGACGAGGCGAACCCTTGCCCGTTGATGCTTTCGGGCCTGTCTCTTATACCTTGATTAACAGAATGGGCATGCTCTTGTTTTACTCTGGCACGATGATCGTTGCCGGGCAGAGACTGATGACGCACTGTTTCTTCTTGTAGAATGCATCAGGGTTTGAGGTAATGTAATGATTACAAATTAACTAAGTGCCAGTACAAGGCTAGCTGCGCCAATTGATGCGATGACCATTGCAATGAGCACTAACAGATCGTTCATGACCCCTCCTTTCTATTATCGATTAGCGTGCTTAATGTATCAGTCGGATGTATTTATACGCTCTCGAAGTGACCTTAATGAAATCTTGCCCTGCTGTCATAGCTAACATTCAGCAAATAATGTGCCATAAAGACAGGAAATCATAAGTGGTTAATTCGTATAAACAAGCAGATATTGCTACCGTAAGCTTAGCGAAATATCTGCTCCCCTTCGGTGCGCTCTGAACGTTTATCGCACCAATTGAGTACCGATTGGAATCGATCGAGTACGCGAGTCTGCTAGAAAAGAATCG
>JARFQE010000043.1 GCA_029287915.1 Arenicellales bacterium | reverse complement strand
CTCCGGGTCGACAGGAACTTCAGGGTGGAGCTTTTATTAACTAATCAGCAGAATCGAATCCAATACGTGCATAAAAGTAAAAGTGCGCAAGCAGTGCATAAAAAAACATAAGCGCGATTACCTAAATCAGTAATTATTCTAGTTTGGCCGGCCACGTTTGAAATCGCAGGATGGCCTGTTTCGCATCAGCTTAAGTATGAACTGGACTCTCACTTGGCAGCGATGCTACTCATCAGGGCATCTATACGTTTTTTTCTCCTTCGGAACCAACAAAAACCGGTGCCTCATTGTTTTTGCTAGCAGGGTCTGTCTCGGCAAGTAGCACAAGATCGAAGGTTGACGTATTGCTTAATGGCACTTAATTACCATTGGCTCATCAGCTAAGCGCGCAACGATAAAAGCAGTGCGGCTTGCCATCAGCAGTGTTGCAGTGATTGAAAGCACGTGTGCATTTGTCTCGATTTCGTCTGCAGGAAAATCGGCATCCATACCGCCTTACGAATTAATGATGTCCGAAAGGGCGCTCTGCATCGCCAGCAATCGAAGCAGGCTTTCAAACTCTTCTGTTTTCTCTAAATTGCAGTAGTCACGAACTATAACGGAGGTCAATAGAAGCTGGGGAAACCCAGTTTCGAGGTCTTGCAGGTGTGGCGCGATGGCATGAATGGTATGTAAATGAGAGGTGAGCGACTGCGTGGTAATGGCACTTTGATGTCGAGTTTCTAACGGGCGTAACCGCTACAAGCTGTTGTTATCATGACAGCCACTATCCTGGCAATCAGCAGGGGCCGCACGATCACAGCTCAGAGTCACCCATTATGACTATGTTAAATATTATTTCTTTTGCAGTTATGTCTGCTGTACATAGATCTGGTATTTCACTATGTAAATCGATAGCCCGGCCAGGTTATTGACCGGGCTTGTCGACGTACAGGATCCGTAAAATAACTACTTGTCTTTCTTACCGGTGAAATTTTCTGTCGCTTTTGTAATTGCTTCCTGCATCGATTTAAGCGAGTCACTCATACCTTCCTGTATATTTTCCCAGGCGCCTTCCGAGCTGTTGGCAAAGTTCTGCCATTGTTCCTTGGCCTGGTTCAGCCCCTCTTCCAGCTGATCGAGATGTGGCTGCATTTTATCCATGGCCTCTTTGCTGCCCAGGTCCATTTGCACTCTGGCTTCGTCTATTTTGGTTTCCCACATCGCCACTGCTTCATCCAGTTGCTGTCCCAGTGTTTTCTGTTTGTCGTTCATCATGTAATCCTCAATATTCGGTTAATCGGTCAATCTTGATATTTAAGCCTGTCCGTATGCTGATCTCATCTTAGCATGAACCAAATTCGATATGTCCTTAGCTATTTTTCTTTCTATCTTTCTTAGCAAGCTTCGGGTTCAATAACGCCTGTGCCAGTTTCGCTGCCAGCGCTACGAAAACGCCGATACTCATAAAGGCATAGACGATAGTGAAGATTTTCGATATATCCGTTGTTGGAGTCAGGTCGCCGTAGCCAATAGTAGTCATCGTCATTACGCAAAAGTATAACGCATCGAGCAGCTTCCATCCCTCTTCATGGTGATAAAAAATAGTTCCACTTAACAGCAATGTTAATAGTAAAAAGCTCAGGGCATGAAATTCATCGTCTTTCCATGCCCGCAACAGCGCTTTGAACAGCTTGAGAAATGCGAAATAGAAACTGGTCATATTCAAATCATCGCGATATTAAGTGTTGAAACGAACTGCTGTTCGTACTGTGCTAAGCCATGAGTATTACACAGACGTACATCGACTAGTTGATGATCCAGTTCGTTCTGCTTATTCTGTTGTAGTATTTCAAAGCTGCGAGTCGTCGGGAATAATAGCCATCAGAAGCTACTTATTCGTTCTTCTTTGCCTCTTTATTACCACGAAATGTCACCTTGCAGACAGGTCTGACAATTTTACAACAAATGAAATTGACAGCGACGATGGTCGCAAGCAATGAAACCAGGTAACTAAAACTTCCGAGAAATGGGCGCAGCAGATCACCGAGAGTTGCAGTAGAAAGCAAAATCAGGCCAAACAAAGCCACAATACCGAAGATTGCGACTACAATGATTGCTATTTTTCGAACTGACATGGCTGATTCAACTGGCTCGTCGGCTTAACAGGCAAAACAATTTTCTGCTAGCCCGTTTTCGAGGAAGCTAATAATGTTGGATGATTCGTATATCCAGCGAACTTCCCCGTTATTTTCTTCGATGCGAAGACACGGAACCTTGAGTTTTCCACCGCCTTCAATAAGTTCCTTGCGGCTGCTATCGCTTCGTTTTGCATCGCGTGTCTGGATGTTCAGTGTTTGCCGTTTCATTGCCCGACGTACTTTTACACAAAATGGACAGGCTTTATATTGATAAAGTGTAAGACCAGCAGTTTGTTCGTCTATTGCTTTCTGAGCTTCGGCCTCTCTTTTAATACCTTTTGGAGTAAAAACCCAGTCAAAGAATAATATCAGTGCACCCAAAACCCCGCGAATAATACGCATTTAAACTCCTGAATAGTGAATAATAATTGGTATAGACAATCCTGCAATTATCGCATCAAACCGTCTGAATTCAACGTTAAGGCCGAACTAAATCTACATGTGCAGTATTAGCAATCCGCTGTAGCCCTATGGTGTATTGAGATAGCGATTCAGCTTAATTATCCAATGAGATAGTTAAAAACATGACTACTTTTCATCCAATCATGGTTGAGCTCCCGCCTTCGGGCAGCACGCATTTGCAAGAATTTTATCGCGCCCATACACATCTTCATAAAAATTCAGTGTGTTGGTTGACGGCTCTACGAATGCGGTTCGGTATAAAATATGAATCGGTATCGGCTCTTCCAGCTTGACTACCTTGCGCTGACCGCTTTTAACGATTTCACTGATACGCTCAATATCCCACCCCTTGTCTTTTCCGCCTAACAACCATGCTGCCATTTCTGCAGGCCGGCTCATGCGGATGCAGCCGTGACTGAATGCACGTTTCTCTTCTTTGAACAGGCTGTGGGTCGGCGTGTCATGAAGGTAAACATCGTATTTGTTGGGAAAAACGACCTTCAGGGTTCCGAGTGCATTTTCCGGGCCTGGTTCCTGGCGAACACGGTACTGTTTCATCTCCTTCTTTGTCACTTTACTCCAGTCAATTTTTGTCGCATCCACTTCCTTTGAATCCGACCCCCAACCGTCAAAAATTTTCATATTGTGCTTTTTCAGGTACAGGGTGTCTTTCTTCAGTTTTGGCAGTGTTTCATTGGCAGCAATATTGGGCGGCAATGTCCAGTACGGATTAAAATCGACGTACTTGATCGTGTCACTGAAAACCGGCGTTTCGTGGCGCAGTTTGCCGACGATAACAGGCATCGATAAGTCTATTTTCCCCTGTTCACCGGCAAAAATCTCGAAACCGGCGATATTAACGGCTACACGTGGGCCAGCAATGTCGCGCTTTAACCAGCGGTAGCGCTCCATATTCACATGTAGCTGGTTAATCCTGTCTTCAACCGTGACATTCATAGCGGCGAGTGTCTGCTTTCCGATGGCACCATCCGGTTGCAAATTATGTCTTTTTTGAAAATGCTTAACGCTTTTTTCAAGCTCCGAATCAAACAGGGTGCTATCCATATTGTCTGCACTGACGTCACCGGTAATCGCCAATCGTGTTCTTACCTGTTTAATGCGCGGGTCATTCATTCCGGACTTTAGCGTTTCTCCCGCTGCTATTTGCGGCCATCCGCCTGAGGCAGCGAGTGCGCGGTATTCAGTTAATTTTTTCTGCAGCTCTCGATACTGTAGAAAAGGCGGTGCCTGCTGCTCCAGAAAGGCTTTCATGTCGCTGGCGCCAAAGGCCGCTTGTCTGAGTGTGCTCCAGTCGATTTCTTCGTCACTGGCGGATTCAAACAGGACCGGATCAATTTCACGTGGCTTGATGCGTCCTTCACGCTGATCGGCCACATAATGCATCATGCCCATCGACAGCAGGACATCCAGTCGCACAAGGTCTGCTACACTATTGCCCTCCTTGTACGCGTTAATCCAGTCAACATAATAGTCAGTTGCTACCAGGCCATGGCTTCCAGCATCTTCAAGTGTGCTGATAATGTCTTCAGCGCGTTTGCTGGGCTTGCCGTTTTCAATCCAGAATGGCTGCAGTTCATTGCTATGATAAAGATCAGAAAGGCTTCTATCGAGATCCGCCGAAACTTTGCCATGAACATTTATCTTCAATTCAGTTGCAGGACCAATTTCCAGGATTTCAATAAATTCGTTTTGGTAGTCTTGTTTTGTGGCTGCAAAAGCCTGGGCAACGCTTAATGTAGCGACTGCTGCAATCGCTGCTGCGATTGTCATCTGTTGCCATCTTCTCATTGAGCAATCCTTGTGATAATTAGCATTCAAATTTAAAGTGTTCAATCAATGTCATTGCATTAAACTAAAGCATAAAATCAACCGGCAGCACGCGCATCAAATTAACACTGATCCTCTTCCAGATACTGGTATAGGGTTCGACATCAAAAACTACCTGCTTACCGCCCTCGCCT
>JARFQE010000035.1 GCA_029287915.1 Arenicellales bacterium | reverse complement strand
CCTGCAAACCCGGTGGCAGACCACCGTCCCTGGCAAACGCAAGCAGGAAAACACCCTCTGGGAGGAATTTCGTGAAGCCTGCGATGCTGTGTTCGACCGCCGCAAACAGCAACAGCATGCACATCACGAACTGGAAAAGCAAAACAAGGCACAAAAACAAAAATTATGTGCGCAACTTGAAGAACTGACCAAATCCACGATGGCTGATCTGGCCGAAGCAGAACGCCAGATGAACAAGCTTGTCGACCAGTGGCAACAAGCAGGCCCGGTTGCAAAACGAGACCAGCTGGCTCTTGAGAAGCGCTTTGATAAGGCCCGGGACACGTTCCATGCACATGCCGCGACGTTGCATGAAGAGGCGGTACAGGAACAGTTAGCGCTATTGCGAACAAAGGCGGGCTACTGCACGGAAGCGGAACAGCTGCTGGAACATCCCGATCCCGCGCTTGCGCAGCCTATGCTCGAGGACCTCGATAAACGATGGGGCGAGGCACCTTCATTAAAAGATACCGCTACGGAACAAACCATACAAAAGCGCTATAAAAAGCTGAGAAATGCATTGATGGGCGGAGATGAACAACGAGAACACCTGTTAAATGAACTGCAGTCAAACCTGGAGCATCGCAAGGAACTTTGCCTGAGGCTGGAAATTCTTTGCGGCGTTGAATCACCGGCCGAGGAGCAGCAGGCGCGCATGAAATTCCAGGCCAATCGCCTGGCCGAGGCCATTGGGCACGGTGTTGATGACCCTGTCGGTAAAATGACTGACCTCGAGCGGGAGTGGTATTTGTCAGCGGGAGCGTCCCCCGGCCAGGAGAAAAGCTTACAGGAACGCTTCGAAAAAGCACGCAAAGCAGCAGGCTAGCCGGTTAAGAACTTGAATCACTGGTAGCAGCACGAAAGAGTAATGTGTTCGGTACGCACCTCAATGTTATTTGTCAGCAACCATGATAATGATTGCGAGACATATGGGTCCCCACGTCCCGAGGTATAGTAGTGTAATCGGCCATCTTGATGGGCGACCCTCCCAGTGAACCTTTGCCTGCCCCTCTCCCGAATTGTAAAGAAGGGTGAGCAGCGGAGTACCCGTCCAATTATCGAGACTCGTTCCAGAGGCTAGCAAAAGAGCCAGTTTGACAAGCTCTTCCTTGGCTTGAACAACCCGGTACTTGCTGCACAGGAAAGAGAAGTCCAATGCAGCGATACTGATCGTGAATCCCGTTGTCAACACCAGAGCAACGATACCAGCCCTTTCGGTGGACAGACCCCACTGTGAACTGTCGCCCAGACTCACCACAAGAGTAAATACACCATACAGAACTGCAGCATAGCCTGTCCTGATTTTCCACAGGATCTGATCATACTCAGCAAGAGCCCTGTCCTTGCCTTCAAGCCCCATCTGGATGAGGTCGTCGTGAGTCATACTTTGGCCCTCAGAAAACATGGTTGCTCCACATCAGCGGGGACATATCATGGCTATAACCAATAATAATAACCGTGATCTAAATCTTCTTTTCTTTTTCCAAGTGATATTCATAGTGTGCAAATGCGCCTGGCTTGCCACCAGTTTCGTTTATTTGCACCCATATCAGAGCATGCCGGCATTAATCAAATGAAGCTCCTGAGTATGTCCGAGAATTCGGGGGTACGCAAATAACCGTAGGATTTATGGTTAATGCCTCCCCAGTCATTCATCACCAGATCGTCTTTGACTCGGACACCAGCATAGTTTTCTTCATAGTCATCACTCAAATGGATATCAAGCGCAACAGGATCACGGCGATCAGCCAGGTTGGTCCAGTTCTTAACAATACTGGGTGTTCTGACCAGGCGATTTTCCTTAATAATTTTATGTTTCACATGCGGCAACCCCAGGGGTGAGCCCATTGTGACAAAATGCTCAATACTGAGATTTGCATCTTCGCGCCCCAGCTGGCGCAGAACATCGTAGGCAATAATCGTACCCATAGAGTGCGCGACAAGCATTAGTCTTTTATCACGATTATCAAGAATTGCTGTACGAAGACAATCCCGAAGTTTGTCTCTGAGATCTTTATCTACATAATAACCATGCAGATCTTCCAACTTGCTCTTCAGCACTTTCTCCGCCAGTGCATCCATGCCGAACATTTCCTTCATTGAATCCAGGACATCACCACCAAAATCCAATAACTTCTCCCGCAGATAATCCGTCCAGCCCTCCCGATAATATTTCAACTCCCCTTTCCTGGCCTTGCGATACTTGTCCGGATCAGGGTCGGGCTTGTCATATCTGTATTGAGCCCAGTAAATAGATTTAAAATCCAGCGCATCCCGTTTTAGCTTAGAATTGACATGCAAACCTTCAAGCATGGCTTTCTCCCACCAAGTGGCCAGTGTTTTTTCAGGCGGTTTGTTGGAAAGTCCGTGTATCCCGATTATCAACTTACTGTTACCCATTCATGTTTCCCCCGTATAATCGTGAAGCATTAAACCAACTTCGTAAGAAGATTTGCTGTGATTTCAGTAAATCCTGATACGCTTTCAAGTTGAGTCACTTTTTCTTAATTTGATTTATCAGCATCGTTGACGACTTTCATGAGTTCAGCAAACTATGCGCGGTCTATACACCCGGGTATTACCTCCGGCATTTCTAATGAAAAACCTGCCAATGGTGTAAATGAACATTATTATCAGCAAGCCAAAGACCACTGGCTGCAGCACCCCTGTCAGGTAGCGGCAACAGAGCATGCTGCCTTTAGCGCTGGTTCACTCTGATTCCGGTTGCAGTCCTCCGTTACCTAGCCCCCAAGCGCCAGTGCCTCTTCCAGGGTCAGTTCCTTGCTGCCATCCCTATCGATTCGTAAAATCTGCCTGCGGTTGCGTTCTCTGGACGCACTGACATGCACCCAGGCGGGTTCGCCTGGCGTGCCGTATTCATGGATGACCTGATCAACATCCAGGTCATCGAGATACATGCAGGTTACTGCAAACAGATAGAAATTGGCATTGATGCCCGGTCGCCATGACTGCCTTATAATTTCGCGACCCTTGTTTTCGATCACACGGCGTGTCCGTTCAGAAGCAAGCTCATAGATCATCCGATCCGAGAGGATGATGTCCGCCGCCTGGCCATGGACATGCTGGCTGCGGTTGCTGCCGCCTATCGCGGTATTCAGTTCCTCGCAACGATAACCACTCGAGATTTTCATCGGCACACCCAGCAGCGTCCGTAGTGGCTGGACTGTCTCGTCGACGAGGTATTGCATGTTATCGATCACCTGCTGAGGCGGATTCATCTGATGCTGCAGTATCTCGCCACCCTTACGCTCTGCGGTCTGCGACACTAGAAACTCGTCGAGGGAAAAATTACCTGAAAGCCTCATGAGTATTCTCCTTTTAGCGCCGACGTGGGCCGCGACGGATCTTGGCCCTGGTCAGTTCGTCTACTGTGAAGTCATCCTCAGGCAGGGGTTCAGCAGTGGTAGTCTCGTCCTTTTTTGCAGCAAGCCCTTTAGTCCTGATCGACTGCATCTTTTCCAGCCCCCGACTCCCGAAATAAAAAGCATAGGTCGTCAATAGCAGACCCTGCAGGAGCCCCAACCATGGCTTGATCAACACATCCTTATCTGGGTCGAGAATAAAGATCGTCAGGTAAGCCAGCAGCATGGTCGCTACGGTCAGAAAGGCCAGCGCAAGCGGACGGATATTCTTGGACAACCAGCTGTCAGAGGTCATGTCGTTGGTATGACGCTGGGTGATCTCCTTGTCATAGTTGGCCATGGCAGAGAGCTGGGTTTCCTTGAATCGAGTCAACTCCTTCTCCATCTGCAACTTGAGTTGCATCTTTTCTTCCTGTGAAGTGTGCAGCTTATCAATGGCACCGCCAACTGAGTCCACAACATCCTTGACTCCACTGCTGAACAGATTGCTAAACCAGGACATAAGGTTCTCCTTGCGTAGTAATTAACTTGTTGTTTGTTGTATGTTTATTGCTCCAGTAATTAACTGGATTCAGACAGGTAATTTCCGTCATCGATAATAGAAATTTCAATTTGATGCCGATCTGGCTATAAAAACCGCCCGTATCCCGGGCATCTCCATGTCAGACTGTATATTTACTTCCTCTATTACAACACCCGATACACTCATTTCTTTCGCCCATTCTAGATAACATGTTTATGTTGGGGCAACGATACGGTTTTATTCAATTACTTGATACTTCAACAGGGAAGAATTTCTGAAAATATAACGCAAAGCAAAAACAGCTCTCACCTCCAATAGCGCACCCTCCCCGATAACTCTGTGCTGTAGAAATGAATCTATTTAATACTCCTTTTGATAGTTAAATGCAATTTAGAAATAGCCGAAAATAATATTCTGGATGCAGGCTTTCGCATATATCATTTGAAACTAATCAGCGGGTCTGCCTCTTCATAACAGCATCTTGCAGATAATTAAACGACTGATAATATTAACCAAACTGGCATGGTGCCCGTCAGGTTTACTTCCCCCTAAATATGCAAGCCATGCAATCAGGCTTCTTGTTATTCAGTTACATAAATTTACATCAGACTCAGATTGCAATTATTCCATGCCACGGTGTATCTCAGGCAACGCATCATAAATAGCTCATCATATAATCTACTGCACAAGACGCAAATCTATTCAATCATCACTCTTTGCGGCCAAAGTTAAATGTGCAACAATTAACTGCAGATTAATACCTGAGATTCATCTAACGTGAATATTTTAATACGCTAACTTACTGCACGGATCAGGGAGTTGAAATGAAAATGCCATACAAAAATCTCGGAAGTATTTATTTTTTCCTGTTCATATTGTTACTCCCTGCAATATCCGGTGCCCAAACAGGCGTACCGGGCGACGACATCACCGATATACCTGCCGCGCCTGAAACTATCACCATAATGTGCGATGGAATCTGCAATAGTTCTTCACCTTACATGCTGGTACTGGTATGTACCATCTACTTTATTTTACTGCTGCTTGCTCGCTTTACATGGATAGTCCTGCCTAATAATCAGTATTTGCGGATATATGCAGAAGAGGTTAAAGCCCAGTTGATAATCGAGCAGGACAATCCTGCCGTACAAACCAGGGTAGAAGATACGATTAAACCTGCTATAGAAAAACTACTGGATGACGTGCTTAATCTGATACCTCAGATTAACAGGAGAAACTGGCACTGCTGGCTCCTCGCTGGAACAGGAAAGCAGCTGGCATGCTGGCGGAATGCGCACAAAGCAAAGGTATTTGCAATTGACCTGTTATCAGATAACGACGCCAGGGCGCTGGCGATAGTTGTCAATCAAAACCTGGCAGCACAGGGGTCGAAGACGGGCAAGGGTCTGTCTGAAGAAATCAAGAAAGCACTTGATGCCGACTCGAACATCCAGATGATCAAAGCTCTCGCAAAGCATGGACAGGAGTTTTTGTTTGATGATCGTGATAGTTATTTTCAGGGGCTGGCCAACTGGCAAAACAGGGCGACCTGGCTGGTCATGGTATCGCTTCTCACCGTTGTCGTACTTGGACTTACACACGGCAACACGGCCCTGTTTGTGCTCGGTGCCGTCGGCGGTTTATTAAGCAGGATGCGCAAGGCCCTTTCCCGCAAGGATTATGCCTTTGATTATGGCGCTTCGTGGTCAACCCTGTTTCTGGCCCCGGTTGTAGGGGCGCTGACCGGTTGGGTGGGTGTGTTACTCGTGTTCGTCTTAACCGAAGCTCACCTTCTTGGTTCAGTATTTGAAACCATATTGAATATCAGCGTGATCAAAGACATTCCATGGAGAGATTTGCCAATCACCAAGGAAGCGATGGCGCTGGCAGTAGCATTCGGGTTCTCTGCGACATTTTTTGAACGCATCATGGAAAGGATGGAAAGTAGTACAGATAATGCTTCAGCAGCCGGTGATAACAGCAAAAGCGTGATCAAGTAGTTACATTATCCGGATAGAGAAGAATAGTAAATACAGCTGCTCCACGCTAAAGAAACAAAGGTGATTTAACCCGTGTCGACAACAATTATACCAGGACCGGGTTATATGCCTGTTTAATTATTAGTCATGTTTCATAATCAGGCTCTGCCGGCAGGTTAGAGGGGTGGTATTCCGCCACCTTTTGCATTCGCTGCCTGGTCGATATGTGCACTTTTGCTGACTTGGCAATTGGTCGTGCCTTAGTGCCGAAGGCTTTCCATATACCATCGTATGAATTATGTATCTTGCCACCAGGATCTTTCTTCAATTTCCTGACAGCACTGGCTTTGAAGCTAACGCCATGCTTATATGCACGATCGATCATCCAGTGCAATGCTATATCTGACAGCCCGGATTCCTTATACCCGCCGCCCACATCGGAGTGCACGCCGGGAAACCACGTCTGGTTCACACGCGCCTCATTGTTCCATTTCAACACCGGGAAAAACTTGCGTTTCTCGTCGATCGCCATTGCGTGGTAGCCTGCCACAACGCACTTAGGTAATTTATGGTCGTTGAAATCTTCATCAGTCGTGGTTTTAACTGTGTCCCATACGCCCAGCATCTCAACTGGAATATCGAAAAAAGCACCACTTTGCTTTAAGTGATCTGCACTGGCGGTGTCGCGCTTCAAGTAAAGTTGCCAGGCCAACTCCACATCGCCGGCTTTTACAGGCACACCGCTGTGCGTTATCAGTCCCGCCAGGCGGCGTGCTGCATATGACCCCCTGCTAAAGCCAAAGATAAACACCCTGTTCTCTTCTCTTGCCCAGTCCGTATCCGCAAAGCGTTTTCTCAAAAACCGGTATGCACCGAGAATCTGTCGATCCAGGCCTTTTCCATAAATACCACCAGGGAGCGCTTCCCAGTGCGCAGTACCTACGCCTTCTTCATAATGCACAAGCTGGTTTTTCGCTGCACATGCATTCAGTATTTTGACGACATTCGTATGATACGGATCATCGGTATCGTTCCAAGTGCCGTCGCAGCCGATAATTAGATTACGGACTTTTGCCATACCAACAGCCTCCTGATATCTATAGTTACTGACCCGGCCGATAAATTTCTTCTTCATCAGGAGTCGGTGTACCGTCACACCACCATTCGACTGTCTGCGGCACATAGAGACCCAGTGAAAAAGCAGAGGCCAGAACATAGGCCATATTGGTGTGATAGCGGGCGCGATACAGACCTCGCCCATTATCACACTTATCTACTGGCGGCTCAGACCAGACAAAACTGTAAAACGAACCATGCACGGTATGTGTACCTGTTTTTGACTGCGGTGTTTTCTGGCCATCACCTTCAATTGTCATAGTAGCGCAACCAGCCAGGCTATAGATGCTACAGCAGACCAACACAGCTCGAATTATTTTTTTCATTTCGCTTTTCACGGGCTTATTAAAAGGCATGCAATTATTTATCCAGGTTGAGAGGATCAGGTTTTTCATTGTTCATTTTATGCACAATGAAAAACCTGACCCTGCTTGTTTTTGTTTTAAACAACGGTTTATAAATATATCTTACTGACAGGGTACTGCACAGTCCTCATATTTTTCTATCATATGCGCCCTCTTTATTTCTCATAATACGGAAATATCGAACAATCGCACGAACAACCGGGGTCAGACGGGTACATCCAGAAATTGCAGTCCGACCTATTTCTGTTTCGGCCATCAAAAACATAACTTAAGGAAACTCTGATTAATTCCGTTCGCCCTGAGCCTGTCGAAGGGCATGATGGCTAACTTCATGATATTGCAGTATTACTGACAAATGGTTCGACAAGCTCACCATGAACGGTAATATTAATCAGAGCTCCCTTAAATGTTTAAATCGAGGTTTTTTCAGGATATTTCCTTGTGCGACGACAAGTTACCCTGTTCCTACCTGGAATTGATTATCACGATTCTTCAACCAGGCCGTCTACGTAATACCATCGGCCACGCTCATACTCGAAACGGCTGTTTTCCTGAAGCCTGTGCGCTTTACCATT
>JARFQE010000115.1 GCA_029287915.1 Arenicellales bacterium | reverse complement strand
TTAATATAAGTCTATACGCTTTGAGAACACTTCATGATCAATAGGTTCCCTGCATTGATAATTTATTCGCTTAACTCTGCTTTCCCTGACCAGGTGATAACGCTATTTACTTCAATGGCAGAGGCACTTTTATGCTGGCTAGTTTAATATTGTAAGGAATAATACGGTGTCTTACCAAACGGCAGATGTGTGTGCAGCAGGTCTACAATGAACAGACGTCACATTGCTGTCAGCCAAGCGGATAGCCGTTGGCATTCCAGTCTTTCATGCCTCCTTTAACGACGTGAACATCTGCAAAGCCATGCCTGGTTAATGTTTGTGCTGCCTTTTCTGAACGTCGGTCTGTTGTACAGACCAGTGCAATGGTCTTTTCCAGGTCACCATCAAGTTCGGACAAGCTGTCAGACATTTCTTCAAGCGGCAGGTTGATTGCCTGCTTTATATGACCGAGTTTGCCAGCAAAGTCTTCTGCAGTACGCACGTCAATAATCACTATGTCTTCGCCAGCATCCAGCATGGCTTTCAGTTCATTGACAGAGATCATTGGCTTTTTTCTTAGCTGCCCAATCAATCTGGGCAGGAATGCAACAAGGGCAAGCAAGCCCAGTGCCAGCATCCCCTTCTGAATCAAGCCTTCACCACCAGCAATGGCTTCGCGACCAACATAACCGAGATAGGTGTAGGCAATCGCTCCCGGCAACATAAAGATATAGGTCGCAACGACATAATGGACAAGTTTGATTGGTGTTAAACCGAGTGCATAATTGAGAATATTAAAAGGAAACAAGGGCACCAGTCGAACAAAGGCGACAAAACGCCAGCCCTCGTTTTCCACCCCATCCATTAATGTCTTGATACGACCACCGGTCTTGTTCACTACCCAGTCATGTGCGAGATAACGGGCAACCAGAAAAGAGCCCAGTGCACCCAGAGTAGCACCGGTAAGATTGACGAAGGTCCCTATTAGCGGGCCGAACAATGCACCACCGGTCAGCGTCAATATAGATCCTGGCAAAAAAAACAGGGTACCCAATGCATAGATCAGAATGTAGATAACAGGCCCTGCAGCGCCAGCGCCATTAACCCAGTTTTCCAGTGCCTCTGCATTGAACTGATCACGGTAAATCACAGCCAGTGATATACCGCTCACCAAAACAACAAACAGTGCAATGCGGAGCCATTTGCTGTTCATCTGTTTTGCTCCCTCCCGACATCGCTCCATTGACGACGATTAATCGCATATTCGGAGATCTTGCCACGGAAAGGAAGGGTCAAAATACCGGTTATCCATGAAACATCTTTTTCATCATGGTATTTATGAATGCCGATTCTCATGCCCTCATGTCCACCTCGTGGTTGATCCCGGTAGGTGCCAAACAGACGATCCCACCACGGCAGACTGAAGCCAAAATTACTGTTGGCTTCATCATCTTCAATTGAATGATGCACCCGGTGCATATCCGGTGTTACTACAATCCAGCGCAGTACACGGTCAAGGGCGGGTGGTAGACCAACATTGGCATGGTTGAACATGGCGGTAACATTCAGAATGATCTCAAACAGAATAACGGCAATTACCGGTGGCCCCAACAGCAGGATGGTGGCGAACTTGATCAGCATCGAAAGAATGATTTCAAGGGTATGAAAACGCGCACCCGTTGTCACATCGTAGTCCGGGTCAGCATGATGGACACGGTGCAGTCGCCACAGCACGGGGATGGCATGTACCATGACATGCTGCACATAGATAACAAAGTCCAGGATAACCACCGAGGCAATAATCGTGATGACAGGCGGTAACTCATAGACATTGAACAGCCCCCACCCCTGCTGGCTTGCCGTAATGGCAACACCAACCGCTGCGGCGGGAAATAGCACTCTCAAAATATATGTATTGAAAAAAACCAGGCCAAGATTGTTTACCCAGCGCAGGGGCTTTGATACCGTGAGCTTGCGCCTCGGTGCTGCAACCTCCCAGAGAGCCATAACGATTAGCACGCCAAAGAAAAAACCCATCCTTATCGGCTTTTCATTGGTCAGAATAAATTCTTCCATGTTCACTTTTTCGCTCCTGAGTTTATTCTATATTCGTTAACTTGTTGAGCAATCAGTTTGATAATGACTATAATAACATTAATCATATATTCAATAGATTAATTGAATATAAATAGTAGTGTCATTATTTATGTCAAGCGGCAACTTTAAACATGCTCTGTTCAACCAGTTTGCCCGCGTCGGCAAGGCGCTGGCAAACGGCAATCGTCTAGAACTGCTGGAATTGCTCGCACAAGGTGAACGCAGTGTCGATGAACTAGCAAAAGTTTCCGGTTTATCAGTGGCAAATACTTCCCAGCATCTGCAATTACTACGACAGTCTGGACTTGTTTCCTCTCGAAAGGAAGGGTTAAAAGTTTTTTACAGAATAAGTAACGATGAAGTCATCGAACTTTTAATAAATCTCCGTCATATTGCAGAACGGGAACTCGCTGACGTGAGCCTGCTGCTGAATACCTTCCTGACAGGAAAAGATAAGCTGGAACCTATTGCGCGTGAAGAATTGCTGGAGCGTGTAAACAATAATCTCGTGACTGTCATAGATGTCAGACCTGTTGAGGAGTTCAATGCCGGCCATGTTCCCGGTGCAATCAATGTTCCACTAGTAGATTTGCATAAACATCTAGATAAACTGGGTAATAAAAAGGAAATCGTTGCCTATTGTCGAGGTCCACATTGCGTGCTTGCTTTTGATGCAGTTAGTGAACTCAGGAAAAAAGGGCTGGCTGCCAGAAGAATGGAAGACGGCTTCCCGGAATGGAAGCATTCTGGTATGCCGGTAGAGAATTAAAAAATCATTTTACCAGACTGCTCTTTATCACTATGAATACACAACCTGAATTTCTCAAACTGCGTGATCACATGCGCCAGGTTATCGTCGGCCAGGATGCTCTACTTGACAGGCTGCTGACGGGCCTTTTAACTGGTGGTCATATCCTGTTAGAAGGTCCACCGGGGCTGGCAAAGACCCGTGCTGTGAATACACTGGCCAGTGGTATCCATGCCTCGTTCCAACGCATCCAGTTTACCCCGGACCTGATGCCTGGCGATCTAACCGGCACCGACATCTATGACCCCAGGGAAAGCAGTTTTCGCTTTGTCAAAGGCCCATTATTCCATGAGATCGTACTGGCCGATGAAATTAACCGGGCTCCACCAAAGGTACAATCTGCGTTGCTTGAAGCGATGCAGGAGCACCAGATCACGGTCGGTGATACGACCCGGGATCTGCCTGACCTGTTTATCGTCATGGCTACACAAAACCCACTGGAACAGACCGGGACCTACCCGCTACCAGAAGCCCAGCTTGATCGTTTTCTTTTACATGTAGTGCTTGATTACCCTTCTGCTGATGATGAACTAATCATACTTAAAAAAGACCGAGATCAGCATTATGGCGAAGACAAACTATCACTGAGCACCCCATTACATCCGCAAACAGTACTGGCTGCACGTCGCGAAGTAGCTGAGATTCATGTAGAAGAAATGCTGGAGAAATATATTGTTGCACTGGTCAGCGCGACACGTGATGTGGCTATATTGAATCCAGAGTGGGATGATTTTCTAATTGCCGGGGCATCACCACGTGCCTCTATTGCCCTGCTTCGTGCAGCCAGTGCTACGGCTTATCTACGAGGACGGGATCATGTCATACCCGAAGACATTATTGAGATTGCACCTGATGTTATCCGCCATCGACTGATCCTCGGATATGCTGCGCGTGCGGCAAATGTCAGTCGTGATGACATCATTGAATACATTATCGATCAAATCCCCATTCCATGAACATTGATTTTAGTTATATGACATTGACTAATGTCGCTCAAAGAATAAAACAGCTGCGGCCAGATCGTTGGTTGAGGAATCGTCAGAATAACCGTCAGCGCTTTGTTGATCCACTACTGGCACGAAATGAAATCCTCGATCTGCGTTATCGAGTTGAGGCGATGATAGGCGACTCCGAATACAGGCATGATATAGAACACCTGACTCTGGGTGATGTTCGATCCGTCTATCGTGGTTATGGCATGGATTACGATGAAAGCCGGCCTTATTTGCCTGGTGATGAACTTCGCTTCATGAACTGGCGCGCAACCGCGCGCACCGGCAAACCACATATGAAGGTGTTTCGCGAAGAGCGCAAGCCCACTGTCTTCATCGTTGTCGATCGACGACAAAATATGTGTTTTGGAACACGACGTAGACTTAAAGTCACCCAGGCTGTGCGTGCTGCTGCAACCATTGCCTTTTACGCTCGTTTAACTAACGCGCCTGTGGCTGGCGTATTACTTGAAAGCGAGCTGGAAAATGCGCTTGAAAAGGGGCTGAAATCAAATCAGGCATCAGGACTAACATGGGTTAAGGAGACCGGCAGCGAGGCAGGTGTGTTTAATTTTATTCATGCTGCCAATAAATCCTGTCCACCGCCCGCGGCAGATCCCCAGGGTCGCCTATCTGATGAATTAATAGAACAGTCACTTCCATATGTCATTAAATTGTTAACACCGATGCTCGCACAGGGCAGCAGCGTAGTACTAATCAGCGACTTTCATGATGTCGATAATAACAGCCGCTCAAGCCTGCTGGAGTTGTCGATGACACACCATCTGGAAGCAATACATATCATCGACCCCGTGGAAAAGAAAATCCCGGCATGTGGCAGCCTGCTATTGCAGTCCAATGAACAGTCCTTAACTGTCATCAATAGCTCAGATGATAAGACCAATAGCGAATACCAGAATGCTGCTGCCAGCTATTTGGAGTCCAGACAGGAATTTTTCCGTTCACTGGGAATACCCTGTCATACACTGATGACAGATGACGATAACATTGAATCGATAATCAAGGCTTAGCAAAGCATGAGTAATGCACTGCAAACCACACAAGGCCTGCTGGATATAGTACCACCCGCCACTCCAGCCGGGACAAACCTGTTAATGCTCATCACTGGCATGTCACTGATTATCCTGTTGATGATACTGGCAATACTCGCAATTCGTCATTATAGCGGTTATCGTTGGCAGTCCAGACGACAGCTACGCCAGCTACAAAGGTCTATAAAAAAACTCGGCAGCAATGATAACTACAATTTAGAAAAAATCGATGTCAGAGAGACTGCCTACCAGATTGCCCGGCTTTTCACGGTGGGAGTTGGCATAAACGGAATCAATAGCTTAACCACCCTGCCTGTAGGATTATCTCATCATCATGAACGCTGGCAGCGTTTCACCTGGGCGCTATCATCAGCCCGATATGGCAGGCAGAACAGTCATCCATCAAGCCTCGATGAGCTGTTCAGAGAAACTCATTTCTGGTTGAAGAACTGGCCATAATGAGCGGTGATATTGAATTTCTATTACCCGGCTTTTTGTGGCTGCTGCCCGTGCTCGTTATCCTCGCACTGCTGTGGCGAAAATCAGCATCGCGTGCTGGCGATGAAGACATACAGGCTATCAGCTTTATCTCTCCTACTTCAGATCTGCAGGTGCGTCACCCCCTGCTCGCGAAACTGAGCAGCAGGTCATATACGCGTTTGAGATATAGCCCAGTTAATACGATAGTAATCTGGCTGGTATTAAGCTGCCTGGTTCTGGCGCTTGCCGAGCCAGTGAAAACGGGCAGGAGAATCCCTGCCCCTGTTGAACAACGAGATATTACTTTTATTGTAGATGCATCGGTCAGCATGCTGTTAAGAGACTATGAACTCAATGGTGAACGTATCGACCGCATGACTTTCCTGAAGCGTTTTCTTGATCGTTTTGTGCAGCAACTCGAGGGCGACAGGATTTCGGTTATCGTGTTCGGTGAATCGGCCTATACCATGTTGCCAATGAATGATGATCCGGCACTGACACAGCGCATGCTGTCTCGCATCAAAACAACCATGGCCGGACGTTTCAATGCACTGGGTGAAGCCATAGCGCTG
Organism: Arenicellales bacterium; assembly: GCA_029287915.1. Classification (GTDB taxonomy): domain Bacteria; phylum Pseudomonadota; class Gammaproteobacteria; order BMS3Bbin11; family BMS3Bbin11; genus BMS3Bbin11. The sequence continues at coordinate 98,265 of JARFQE010000115.1, read as the reverse complement.
GCAGTCAAGCAATCTGCCAACATGCCTGAACGACGCAGAATTCTCGTTTTATTTACCGATGCGGATCAATCTACTGACAGCATATCACCTGTTGCAGCTGCTGAGCTGGCCCATGAATCAGGATTACCGCTATATACCATAGCTATCGGTGCAGCGACCTATGATGCTGCTGAAAAGGAGCCTGGCGGTCTGATCTATCACCCTGCCAATATCGATTTGCTGCAAAAGCTCGCTTTACTGACAGGTGCTAAAAGCTACCAGGCCGGTAATGAAAAAGCTCTGGACGAAGCAATAGCAGATATTGATCAACGAGAAAAATACAAAAAGGAAATGCCTGCCAGGTATTTCCATAGCGCCCTGTATCCGATACCCCTGGTAGTGGGTTTGCTGATTCTTTCGCTGTACCAGTTTGTCCGTCTTGGCTGCAGTGTTACTAAATGAAATATACCCGATGAGAAGACTCAGATGACCGAATCCTATCTGCTACCTGACCTGTGGTTGCAGTCCATCTACTGGCGGCAACCGTTATGGTTATTGCTCGCCCTGCAGCCTTTTATGCTGCTGTTCATTCGACAGATCTCCAGTAAAAGAAAACTGTCCTGTTACGCAGATACCAATCTGCAGGCATGGGTTATCTGGCAGCAAACGAAGAAATCACATGCATTGTCATCATGGATCATCTCACGTCAGGCCGCTTATATCATAGCGTGGTTGCTACTGGCGATATCATTATCTGGGCCACGTTTGCTGCTTGAGCAGCCAGCAGGAGCAGCTATAACAGATGAACCTGAGTTGAATATCATGATAGTGGTGGATGTATCTCGTTCCATGCAGGCACGTGACATCGAGCCAAACCGCCTGCGCCGAGTACAAATAGAAATTAACGAACTACTTCAACGAGCCTCGAACAACCGTGTTGGTCTGATACTGTATACAGCGAGGGCACACCTGTTGGTCCCTTTTACCCGCGATGTTAATGCCTTTAAGTATTACCTTAAGCTGATGGATAGCATCCCCCTGCCAACCTATGGCAGCTCACCGAGCAGCGCACTCGATCTAGCACGCAAAGAGATTGAACAGGCCAACTTTCAGAACAGGTCTGCCATCTTATGGTTTACAGACGGGGATTTTACAGATGATACCTATACAGATAATGATTTTGCATACAATAAATCTGATGAAGTAAAAAAAATCACAGCCACAGTGAAGAACCTTTCAAATAAATCAATCGCACTTTTCATCCTCGGTATGGGCAGCATCGAAGGTGAGGCTGTACCACTAACAGAGGGAGGCTGGCTGCAATTCGAGGGACGACCGGTTATCTCTCGCCTAAATGAAAAGTTCCTGACTGAGCTTGCTGAAACAGCGAATGGCCGTTTCATCATCACGCAGAATGATGACAGCGACTGGCAGACTCTTTACGACCGGGGCATGGCGGCAAACTCTCATCTTGCAAACAGGCCTGTCATTGATAATGAAGTGGTATGGCAGGAGCTTTACCCCTGGACCTTATTGCCTGCCATTCTGTTGCTGTTTGCCTGTCTGATGCCGTATCGCCTGAAATCGATGAATTCAGTAACAATCATGCTTGTTAGCAAACTACTGTTATTCTCACTGATACCATCGCTGAATCCGTTTAATCAGGCACATGCTGCTGAGCGAACTGCGCACGGAATTACGGAGATCGAACGCCTGGCTTACCATAGATTTAAGGAAAAGAACTTTGATCAGGCGGCTGATTTTTATCGCCAGCTACCCGGCTATAACGGTCGTCTCGGTGAAGGCAGCAGTTACTATCGAAAGGAAGAATACAAACAGGCAATAGCACAGTTTAACCAGGCTGTAGTACTCGCAGAAACGGATCAACTACGTGCAAATGCCATCTATAACCTGGCTAATGCGACGTTCAAAACCGGTGACTATGCAGCTGCAGCCGCTCTGTTTAAAGATGTACTGCTCTACCGGCCGTCGCACAGGGCTGCGAAGATAAACCTCGCCATCAGCGATTCCCTGCAACAACTGATTGAAGAACAAATCAAACAAGGAGCAGCAAACCGTATGGGGTCGGGGCCGCGTTCAACGAGGGCACAACAGGGACTGGATATTAATGACAGGGGTTCCATGTCATTCGATAACGAGGAACAAAGACTAAAAGCTGATATTCCTTTGCCAGAGATACCAGCAGAAGAACTTGAGAAGCTACTGTCAAAAGGACTGGCTCAAGTTAGGCTGGTGAATGAATAACAGGCTGGTTTAGCCAGCGAACAGCAAGACAATGGCCAATGGCAACAGGATATTACTGCCGCCCGCATACGCATGAGAGAACTGGAAGATCGTCAGCAATTACTGTGGAAACGTTTATTCGAAATGGAAGAGGGTTTTGCTGCTCCTGTTGAACAAGCAGAAACAGTACCGGGTGTACTTCCATGGTAAGACTACAGGCACTGGTTATGCTGCTTACTCTATGCCCATTGTCAGTATTGGCCAAATCCTCTCTCGAGGTGCAACTAAAGAAATCGACTGGAGAGCTCGGCAGGCCTGTTTACTTAAAGATTATAGGCAAAGATCTCAACAGTGACCTGTCGATGCTATCTCTACAGTCACTAAACGTACAATTTGTCGTTGGCAGCAAAGACCTGGAGACTGAAATTCTGCAACAAAGCGACGCAGATAGTAATCAGTTCGGTAATGCTCCGATCCATCAGCAAACATTGAGCCTGAAACTCAATCCTCGTCAGACTGGCGAGCTCCTTATACCCCCGTTTAGCATTGATAAAATCAGCAGTGCTGAAAAAAGGGTAACGATCCGGGATGCCACCACAGATGGAGAGAAAATCTCTGTTGACTGGAAACTGACAGCAACTGAGGCCTGGCAGCGTGAACAGATTATTGTCTTGCTGACACTCACCACGCCGGAGCAATATGCAACTGTTAAGCTGGCACAAGAAACCGTAGACGGTTTTGAAGTAACAGCATTGCCTGTGAAGCGTGTGTGGAATGAAAACAAACACACTAACAGATCGATAATCACTGCTGGCTGGTCTTTAATACCACTAAAAACTGGCTCAATGGCCGTCGATTTACCGGCGATTGAGTACCATCTAAGTGGAGTGATCAGAAGAGTCTTCTATCTTCCAAAGATCAAGCTAAAAATTCACCCTCTGGCTTCATATTTGCCACCAACCATACCAGTAGGCAGGATCCAGGTTAAAACTTCGGTCGCGCCCACTGGCATACTAAATACGAACGAGCTCGCTTACTGGAATATACATCTCGAGAGTCAGTCTCTGACGCCTTACTGGCTGCCATCGATTCTGAGACAGATAAATTCCAATGACAGCATTCATTTTTTTCCAGCCACTAGTCAACGCAGTGTGCATCCAGATAACAAGGGCGTGCATGGTCGTGTGACTCATACAATTCCATTTAAACCCCTGCAAAATGGATTTTTAGATTTGCCTGAACTGAAAATACAATATTTTGACCCGGCAAGTGGCAGGCTAGAAACTATAGTACACAGGGCAGAACAACCCTTTTCGGCAAGTATGCAAATACGTTTTCTGATAATTCTGATTCTATCAATTTTGCTAGTTTATCTTCTGACAAGAACTTACCGATACATTGGTGCTCGGCTGCAATACAAAAAACAACACCAGCTAGCCGTGGACAAGATCAGGCATGCAAACACTATTGACGATGCCATTGCAGGACTAAGAATGATAGGGAAAGCTGAAGGCTGGTCAACTAATCTAACAATATATAAATGGCTGGAGCTTTGGCAGCAAAGATATCAAGTTGACGATAAGCTTGAAACATGTACAAGATCACTTTCAGATATATATTATGGCAACTCAGAGCAGCACAACTTGAAAAATTTAATCCATGAACTGGCTGAACTAGTGACTAAGCCACGAAGGATTGCAACAAGATTTCGACTAGACTAGGGGGCCGATACAGCGATAGATCTGACAACCTTTACCCATGCCGTTTTCTAAAAATTAGACACGGCCATGGATTAATTTATCACTGTATCCTTAACTGCATCCTTAAAAACCTGATAGCTCAAGATAAAAATGAACAATACCAGGTCAGCTGTAAAGATTATGTCAGCTGACCTGGTTATTAAAATACATTATTGTTCCTTGCTAGATGTATTTAAACCAAGAAGTGCATATGGCGGGCACCAGCCGATAGCTGCTGTCCCAAGTAGCACAAGACCCAGCGCACCCCACCAGCTTTGAAAATAAAACCCGGCACCAAGCACTGCAAATCCGGCCACAGCACGAATTATCCTGTCAACATCACCAACATTCTTTTTCATTTAAATATCCTCATAGCAGAAATGAACCGGGAAGTATGCAACATCACCATTCAAGTTTCACTGACAAGGTTACATGAAACAGCTCGAATATTTAATTTTTTTCAGCGCTGCAGGTATTAATTCCCAGCATGGCATAAGGCGGGCACCAGCTGAAAGTAGCAGTTGCCAGTATCACCAGTCCTGTCAGACCCCACCAGCTTTGAAAATAAAATCCGGCACCCAGCGCTGTGAAACCGACCAGAGCGCGAACCATCCGGTCAACATCACCCATATTAGTTTTCATCATAAAATCCTCATCGAAAAAAAACTTTATCAATAGTTTGCTGCATTTTCAGTTCGAGTGTCAGTGACTATGTTACATAAAAATAAGTATTTTCATGAAAAGGATAAATACCTGTCCACCTGCTCTACTGACCAGATCATGTTCACAGATTCGAATTTACTAACGCTGACATATTTCAAGCTGAACAGCATTGCCTAGTTTTAAAGATAAAGGCGCCCTAAAGAATTAACTATCGGCAAGTGGATTCTGACGATAATATTTTTTCAATTCTTCATATACCCCTGGGTAATGCTTCTTTAAATGCAATGGCGCCATAAAAAAGTACTCAGACACCACTGCAAAAAATTCTGCTGGACTGTGCGCTGCATAGGGATCAATAGAAACATGATGCCCATGTTCCAGACCTCTTAACAGGCGCTCATAGGCACAGTTAAATATACGCGTCCAGTCTTCTCTTTGCATATCCTGATTCAATACTGGCATACCGTTTGCGACGCCGTTTAGCATATCAAGTTTATGGGCGAACTCGTGCAAAACAACATTGGAAGCAGGCTGTCGGGTATTCTGCCGAACAGGATCAACATCAGCCCACGACAGGATCACAGGCCCCCTTCCCCACGCCTCACCACCCAGTGTCCTTTCTGAGCTGTGTACAACGCCTGCTTCATCAACGTGTTCATAGTCAACGATAAAGGCATCAGGATAGACGATAACTTCATGCCAACCATCAAAATCACCAAGTCCTCTATTCAGAATCAACAGACAGGCCTGTGCAGCTATCTGAACAATCATTTTCTCCGATAGTTCAAGCCCGGCGGCGGCAGAGAACTTTTTCTCACGCAAGAAAAGACCCGCTAGTTTTCTCAATCGAATCAACTGCCGCGAGTTTAATCGCTTTAAAGCAACCAGCTCTTCGATACTTTGCTGCCAGAGATGAAAAGGGATCCGCGCGTCGCGTAATAACGTGGAGTGGTACCAGCGTTTGAGAGATTCGAACAAGAAACTATAATTACTATTCAGTCTGTTGCAGCTACTGCATCACGAACTTTCTCAAGTCGACTGCGAACTTCAGCTGCCAGCGCCGGAATCTGCGGGTTATCAACCAGTGCTAAAACGGCAGAAGGGTCCATGAAGGCTACAGTAATAGTGCCATTTTCTTCTTCCCTGACAACAACATTGCAGGGTAGTAGCAGACCGATATCGGGTACAGCATCAATAGCCTGATTAGCAAGAACAGGATTACAGGCGCCGAGAATAATATAGGGACGCTTATCTATATCGAGTTTCTTTTTCATTACAGCACTGACGTTAATTTCAGTCAGCACACCAAATCCCTGCTCCTGCAGGGCATTTTTTACAGTAGCAACAGCATCTTCATAGGTTTTACCGGTGCTGATTGAAAAAGCATACATTAAAAATCACCTCTAGAAAATTTAAGACTAAGTTGAGAAATACAACATTTTTAAAAAATGAAAATCGATTGCTTTTGGCATTCAAAGTTCAGTAAAGACCGAGCATCGGAGCCAGCAAGAACAGGTAGTAGTGAGAGAGTTGTGATGGCAAATGTCTGGAGCCGCAAAAAAACATAGCCATACACCCACTGAACACTAGTCCGCGCAGACTATGGTACTACCACCGATTTACTCAGTAATCATACTATATAGCGTATCTTTGAGATGTAGCCGTTTCTTTTTCAGGTTTTCAAGATAAACATCAGAAGTGTTTTCCACACCCTCTTCAATACGCCTGACTTCATGCTCTATTTCATGGTAGTCATCAAACATTTTGGCAAAACGAGGATTGCCCGTCTTCAATTCATGGATGCGATCACGGTGTTCAGGGAATTCATGATGTAGATCGTGTTTTTCACCTAACATAGCTACCTCTCATTGTAGTGTTTGCTGAAACTGTACCTGTTACCTTATAAATGGTTTATCCAGGTTTATCCATATGTAATTTATAAACAACAACTTAAGGTAGATAACTACAGCAGATTATCACGGGACCCGTTGATCAATATGTAAAAGAACGACTTCTTTTGATGCAGGGTCAATCACCTTAACCTCACTTTCTAGATCACCACTTTGGGATACTGGTTGTCCACTGTGCGAGACTCTTGCTGCCAGTTTCAACTGTGAGAATTGAGATAAACTGGTTCCTGCTCGCAACAGCGATGAATCATCCAGCACTATACTTACAGGCAATTCACGTGCCTGGCGCTTTATTGCTGCCAGCGGCATAGGTGGCCCGGACACTTCACGGGCAAAAATAAACAGTACATCATTCTCCTTGATTTGACTTAGCAGGGAAGGATCGACAGTAACTTCGATGGAAACAGTAACAGGCGGCAATGATTCCGGCAAACTACTCTGTTTTATTTCCATTCCTGCCTGCTTTGCAAGCACAGCGGCTTCTTCAATCATAGAGCGAAGCTGCTGCTGCATCTCTTCATCATCTTTTAAACCCTGGGCAGCACGTTGCCAGTATTCAATGGCTGCAACATATTTTTGTTGATCAGCTGCAGCCTGTCCTGCCATCCAAAGTGCAGTAGGATGAGTCGGATCCTTTTCGATCGCCTCCATTACCAGATTCAATGGCCTGCCTTCTAATTTACCTCCCTGCGTCATCGCCAGTGAATCAGCAAGAACGACCAGAGCTGTAGGCTGGCGCTCTGATACTACTACGAGTTTCTCATAGGCATTGACCGAATCAGCAAACTGATCTGTTGCCGCATACAGACGCCCCAGCATATACCATGCATTCGGGTCATTCGGATTCTCAGTTGTCTTTTCTATCAGGCTAGCAATCATTTCCTCCATTGAGGGCACTTTTTTGCTATCTGAAGAACCTGTCTGAGCTACAGGGTGTTTACCCGGACCTGCTACCTCAAGGTGCTGTGGTGAACCCAGTTGTTTATAAAGGCCGAAACTAAGTAATGGAACGATGATAAGCAGTATTACTATCATCATCTTGCCAGAACTCACAGAGAGACTTTTTTTCATGCCAGCAGCATCGGCAACATCAATGAGCAGACTTTTTTCAAGCTCTGCCAGGGTCTGCTGATAGGTATCCTGAGACAATGTACCCGCTTCCAGTTCGTTCTTTAATTCACTCATTCGCTCTTGAGCAATGCGTATATTCTGCTCACGATTGTCATCGACCAGGCTAGTTTTTTTTCCTACAAGTGCAGGTAGTAGCAGAAACAGACCCGTTGCTACCATCAGTATTGAAATAATCCAGAATGACATTATTTGTCGCGCTCCAGTAACTGTTCAGCCTGTGCCCGATCAGCATCAGTCAGGGGCACTTCATCTTCAGGTCTGCGGATAAATCTGAGTAAAAAAAACAGTGCAATAAACAATATGATAAATGGCCCGACCCAGAGCAGCAGCGTATTAATTTGCAGACGCGGCCGGTAAAGAACAAATTCACCATAGCGCTGGGACATATAATCAAGCACAAATTCTTCGTCTTTTCCTGCCGAAATCATCTCATAGGTTTTACGACGAAGATCCTGGGCAAGTTCAGCATTGGAATCACCTATGTCCTGGTTCTGACAGACAGTGCAACGCAGTTCTTTGATCAGTTTTTTGTATAGAGCTTCTTTTTCTGGATCATCAAACTGATAGGCATCAAAGGCTGCAATTGACGGCATTGAAGCAAACAGCATCAGTAAAACGATGGGTAATGAGAATTTAATCATCCACACTTTAGCCTGCCTCTGCATTTAGTTCCTTTACCAGTGGTAAAATTTTTTCATCAATTATGGAATTGGTAACCGGTCCTACCTGTTTGAAGCGGACTATTCCTTTCTTATCTATAACAAAGGTTTCCGGCACGCCATATACCCCCCAGTCGATGCCAGCATCTCCACTGATATCCATCAGACTGGCTTGATAGGGGTCACCCAGCGCATTCAACCATCTTTTTGCATCTTCAGGTTTATCCTTGTAATTCAAGCCATAAACAGGTGCCATGCCCATGGCGACGAAACGCTTAACCACCTCATGCTCAGCACGGCATGATACACACCAGGACGCCCACACATTCAACAACCAGACCTGTCCCTGTAGATCTGCTGTTTTTATATGCTGCTGCGGGTTGTGCAGGATTGGCAGATCAAACATTGGGGCCGGCTTGCCTATAAACGGTGATGGAATATGTTTCGGATCCAGCTTCAGTCCGACAGCGAGCAAAACTACCAGCACAATAAATAACGCCAGCGGGATTAAATAACGTTTCATGCTGCTGCCTCTGCAGTTTCCGCGACCTGCTTTCGTTTAGCACGCGCCAGTTTCCTGTAACGCGGATCGGTGGCGGATACTAAACCACCCAGCGCCATAATCAGAGCACCCAGCCAGATCCAGCGGATGAAAGGCTTATGATAAATTCGTACACTCCACGCGCCCTTGTTGCCCAGTGGCTCACCGAGCGCAACAAACAGATCACGAAACAGGCCCGCATCAATGGCAGCTTCTGTCATAGGCATCTTCTGTACCAGATAGACCCGCTTTTCTGGTTCCATCGTCGCAATATGCCGTCCGTCTTTCGACACCGTTAGTTTTCCATTTGAAGCACGGTAGTTTTTTCCAGCAATTTCCTTGACACCTTCAAATGTGAAATTGAAACCAGCCAGTTGATAACTTTCTCCTGGCGTAACCTGCAGGTCTTTTTCAGTGCTATATATAGAGGTCAGGGTGATGCCGACAATAAATACGGCAATACCGATATGCCCCAGCGCCATGCCCCAGAATGAGCGTGAAACGGTAGCAAGGCTGCGCCCTCTTGACTGATCTAGAAGAGATTTTAACGTCATACCCAGGACCCAAACTGCCAGTACCATGCCAAAGGCAGCCGCGATATCATAGAAGTCCATGACAAGCATTGGAAAAAGCAGCCCAACAACCAGACTAATCAAAGCAATCAGCCATACTTTTGGCAGGATTCGGCTAAAGGTATCTCGCTTCCAGCGCAGCAATGGCCCGATACCTAGCAAGATTGCCAGTGGTGCCATCAACGGAATAAAAACACTGTTGAAATAGGGTGGCCCAACGGAAATTTTACCCATACCTAATGCATCGACAATTAATGGATAAAGGGTGCCCAGTAATATACTGGCTGCAGACACGACAAGAAAAACATTGTTCAGCAGCAGTCCTGTTTCGCGCGATAGCAGGTCAAAATGGACATGACTCCTTATTTGCGAAGCGCGCCAGGAATAGATCAGCAGAGAACTGCCAACAACAACACAGAGGAAAATCAGAATAAATACACCACGGGCCGGATCAGAGGCAAAGGCATGTACCGATGTCAGGACACCCGACCTAACCAGAAAGGTACCTAGCAGGCTGAGAGAGAAAGCAAAAATTGCGAGTAACACAGTCCACGCCTTGAAAGCGCCCCTTTTCTCGGTCACTGCAAGTGAGTGCATCAACGCCGTACCCACTAGCCACGGCATAAAAGAGGCGTTTTCAACAGGATCCCAGAACCACCAGCCGCCCCAGCCCAGTTCGTAGTAGGCCCACCAGGAACCGAGAGCGATGCCAAGCGTGAGGAAAATCCAGGCCGCATGGGTCCAGGGGCGTGACCATCTTGCCCAGGCTGCATCGAGCCTGCCTCCCAGCATGGCAGCAATTGCAAAAGCGAACGGTACGGCAAACCCTACATATCCCATATACAGCATGGGGGGGTGAATAATCAGTCCAAAATCCTGCAACAATGGATTCAGGTCTCGCCCTTCTATTGCCGCAGGTACCAGTCTCTCAAATGGATTTGAAGTCAGTAAAATAAACAACAAAAAACCGACACTGACAAAACCTAGAACTCCAAGCACCCTGGCCAGCATAACGGGTGGAATGCTACGACTGAATACGCTAACACAGGTGGACCAGATGGAAATTACCAGCGCCCATAGTAATAGCGAACCTTCATGTGCGCCCCAAACAGCAGAAAACAGATACATGGTTGGCAGCGCAGTGTTTGAATTCATTGCAACGTATTTGACCGAGAAATCATGTGTCAGAAAACTCCAGGTCAGGCAGGCAAATGAGATAGAGATAAATAACAACTGCACTCGGGCTGCCGGTTTTGCTACAGCCACCCAGCTGGAAATACCCTTATGTGCACCTGCCAGTGGCAGTACAGTCTGAACCAGGGAAAATACCAGCCCGAGGATAAGTGCAAACTGTCCAATTTCAGGTATCACTTTGTTTCACCGCTGGTTTTCTGACCCGCTTTTTGAAGTGCATCTGCCACTTCGGGGGGCATGTAATTTTCGTCATGTTTGGCCAGCACCTCTGAGGCAACAAAAACACCGTTCTTGCCGAGCTTTCCCTGTGCAATAACGCCCTGACCTTCTTCAAATAAATCAGGAAGAATGCCGGTATATTCGACATCGACCACATTAGCAGTATCGGTCACAGCAAACCGTACGGTTAGTTCCTGACCACGCTGAACACTGCCTTTTACCACCATGCCACCGAGTCTGAACAAATGATCTTGCGGTGCTTTCTTCTGTACCACTTCAGTTGGTGAATAAAAATACGACATATTAGAACCGAGGGCATTGAATACCAGCCAGGCTGCTAGTCCAAGCGCCACCAGGCCAAGAAGTATAAATATCAATCTCTTTTGTCTGGCTTTCATTTATCGATGTCCTGTTGAGTTTGCTGAATTTTTTTTGATGCCTGTGCTGACTTACTGCGAACAAGGCGTGATATTCGTTGTAGAGCTAGCTTACGCCTCCTCCTAACTAGAAGGGGTTCAGCAAGCATCAGCAGAGCAGTCATAGCAAACGAACCCCACACATAAAGGGCGTAACCGCCCATGTTAAAAAATTCTTTCATCTTTTTATCTCAGGCAGTTCACTTACCCAGTTGGCATCTCGCTCACGCTCAAGGATTATCGAGCGCACCCTTGCCAGCGCTACAGCGATGCTATAGAACCAGAAGCCCAGTGCCATTATCAGCATAGTGATCAACATGATAGATGCCATGCTTGATCCCGATTTCACGCTGACTGATGCACCCTGATGCAAGGTATTCCACCATTTTACCGAATAATAGATTATGGGAATATTAACAACACCCACCAACACAAGTATTGCGCTAGCACGATCTGCGCGTCGCTTGTCATCAATCGATGAGTGCAGTGCTATATAGCCTATATAGAGGAAAAACAATATAAGTTCTGAAGTTAGTCGTGCATCCCATACCCACCAGGTTCCCCACATAGGCTTACCCCAGAAGGCACCAGTCCAGAGCGCAAGAAAAGTAAACAAGGCGCCAGTTGGTGCCAGTGACTGCACCATCATGCCCGAAACTCGAGTATTAAAAACCAGTCCAATAATGGCCCAGAATGCCATAACCAGATAGATAAACATCGACATCCAGGATGCAGGCACATGGACAAAGATAATCCGGTAGCCCTCACCCTGTTTATAATCAGTCGGCGCCACAAAGAAGCTCATATACAAGCCGATCACGATGAGAATAATTGCAATTGCCGAAAACCAGGGCACCAGTCTCCCTGCCAGCGGGTAAAAGGTCGCTGGTGAGGAAAATCTAAACCAGTTGAATCTATTTGAACTCATTTAACAAATTCTAATAATCGTAATTGTTACAACAACAGAGGATGTAATATACCTGACTACTCCGCTGACACACGAAGAGCAGCAACCGTTGCCAGTGGAGCGATGACCAGTGACAGTAGAAAAATAGCTGCGAGCATTGATATATGACCCGTACCACCTAGACCGGACACAGTGGCCTCCACGGCCCCGGCTCCAAAAATGAGGACAGGAATATACAACGGCAGCACCAGTAAAGAAACCAGCACGCCACCGCCACGCAACCCTAGCGTGAGTGCAGCGCCAATAGCACCGATTAGACTAAGCGACGGTGTTCCCAGTAATAATGTCAGCATCAAGACCTGTATCACATCCGATGAGAGATCGTATTGTAGCCCAAGTAGAGGGGATAAAAGTACCAATGGCACACCAGTTATCAGCCAATGGGCCAGTACTTTGGCCAACACCAGAATAGTTGCAGGCTGTGGTGTCAGTAGTAACTGTTCCAGCGTACCATCGGCGAAATCGATGGCAAACAATCTCTCCAGCGAGAGCATTGAAGCAAGCAGTGCGGCGACCCAGAAGACACCTGGGGCGATTTCTCTCAAGGTGTTGAGCTCCGGCCCAACACCCAGAGGGAACAGGCTGATTGCAATTACAAAAAAGAATAAGGTTGTCAGAATATCTGAACGATGACGCATAGCCAGCAGCAGATCCCGCATAACCACGGTACTGAATGCCTTAAACATCACCGTCCTTCTTCCAGCCAAGTCGCAACTGTTTGACTTCGCCCGTGGTCAACGATACATCCTGGTGAGTCGTCAGCATGACCATACCCCCCTGTTTGATATGGTCGGCTATTACACTCTGTAAGAAATCGATAGCTGCTTTATCCAGTGCGGTAAATGGCTCATCCAGCAACCATAATTGTGATTTACTCAGTAAAAGCCTGGCCAGACTTACCCTTCGCTTTTGGCCCTGAGAGAGGACACGCACAGGCAGGTCTTCATGACCGAACAGTCCCATTTTTTTTAATACTTGCCATAAGTCCTCATCACTGACCTGCAGGCCTTCGAGATGACAAATCATACGCAGGTTTTCAACTGCGGTGAGATCAGCCTTGATACCATTCAGGTGTCATAGAAACAACATCTCGGCGGCAAAATCTTCTCGCTGCTGGCGAATATTCTTGCCGTTCCAGTTCACAACTCCCTGGCTCGGTACAATTAAACCGCACAGAGTACGTAACAAGGTTGTTTTACCGCTTCCATTATGACCCTGCAGGTGTAACAGCTCACCCGCATTCAAACTGAATCTCAGTCCTGCAAACAGACTGCGATCACCGCGTATACATTCCAGGTTATCAACTTCTAGCATGCAGGTATTCAGGTGAATAATTGGAGGGGATGTAGAATCAAATGGGATTTCAGGGCTGATTTTAGTCTTTTATAGGAAAAACATCGAGTAAAGTATGCTGAGTTGTATGAGACATCCTGTCAGGCGGGTAGTTCCAGCAGTTCCGCCCGCAGCATATCAACACTGTCACGCAGCACCGCTGCTTTCTCGAATTCGAGGTTTTGTGCGCAATCGAGCATCTCTTTTTCCATTTGCTTGATCTTTTTAGCCAGCTCAGGTGGGGACAGCTTTTTGTAGGCAGCCATTTCTTCTGCAGCGCGATGGCTTGTCTTTGATCTGCCTTTATACGGCGCACTTCGCCTGCTACCGACACCTTCGATGATCTCCTTGACTTTTTTCTCAACGCCACGTGGCGTAATACCATGCTCAAGATTATATTGTTGCTGTTTCTCGCGGCGACGCCTGCTCTCGGAGATAGCCGCTTTCATCGAATCTGTTTCCTTATCAGCATAGAGAATCGCCTTACCATGGATATGGCGGGCGGCACGCCCGATGGTCTGGATCAGCGAGCGTGTCGAGCGCAGGAAGCCTTCTTTATCGGCATCAAGAATCGCAACCATCGAGACCTCTGGTATATCCAGTCCTTCGCGCAACAGATTAATCCCTACCAGGCAATCGAATACGCCTGCCCGCAAATCACGAATTATTTCCACCCGCTCAACAGTATCAATATCCGAGTGCAGATAGCGCACACGAACACCATGTTCCTGCAAGTAGTCGGTCAGGTCTTCTGCCATACGTTTTGTCAGCGTCGTCACCAGGATTCGCTCACCACTGGCGGCGACCCTGTTGATTTCTGACAGGACATCGTCAACCTGGGTATCCACTGGACGCACTTCAACAACTGGATCCAGCAGACCAGTCGGGCGCACTATCTGTTCTACAACAACCTGGCTGTGATCTGCCTCGTATTGAGCGGGCGTGGCAGATACAAAAATAGTCTGAGGCATCAGCGCCTCAAATTCATCAAAGCGAAGTGGTCTATTATCCAGTGCGGATGGTAACCGAAAACCATACTCAACCAGTGTTTGTTTGCGCGATCGATCACCCCGGTACATACCTCCTATCTGTGGAATAGTCACATGTGATTCATCAATAAACATCAGCGCATTGGCGGGCAAATAATCGATCAAGGTCGGTGGTGGTTGGCCTGGCGCGCGGCCGGACAGATAGCGAGAATAGTTTTCTATGCCGTTTGTATAGCCCAGTTCCTGCATCATTTCCAGATCAAACAGAGTGCGTTGCTCCAGTCTCTGTGCCTCTAAAAGTTTGTTCTGTGTACGAAGTACAGTCAGCCTGTCTGTTAGCTCCTCTTTTATTTTTTCTACTGCATCCAGAACACGCTCATGCGCTGTTACATAGTGCGATTTTGGGTAAACAGTCGTACGTACCCGTTCTACAAGTGTTTCACCTGTCAATGGATCGAATTCACTGAGCCGTTCTATTTCGTCTCCAAACAGTTCAATACGGGTGGCAGTATGCTCTTCTTCAGCCGGGAAGATATCGATCACATCCCCACGTACACGGAAATTTCCTCGCTCAAGTACCTGGTCGTTACGTGTGTATTGCATCTCGGCCAGACGTTTCAGAATCTCACGCTGATCGAGAATATCGCCCTGCTTCAGGTGGAGAATCATATCGTGATAGGCAGCCGGATCGCCCAGACCATAGATAGCAGAGACAGTAGCAACGATAACGACATCATCCTGTTCCAGTAGTGCTTTGGTCGCGGACAGCCGCATCTGTTCAATCTGGTCATTGATCGCAGCATCCTTTTCTATAAATGTATCTGATGATGGAACGTAGGCTTCTGGCTGGTAATAATCGTAATACGAAACAAAGTACTCAACTGAGTTTTCCGGGAAGAAGTCCCGAAATTCAGAATACAGTTGAGCAGCGAGGGTCTTGTTGTGTGCCATCACGATGGCAGGCCTGCCTGTTTGGCTGATGATATTAGCCATTGTGAATGTTTTACCTGAACCTGTCACACCAAGTAAAGTTTGCCAGGCCTCGCCATTCTCCAGACCTGCCACCAGCTGATCAATGGCATTGATCTGGTCTCCAGCGGGTTCGAACTCAGTGTATAGTTTGAAATTTCCCATTTAAAGTCGGATGAAAATTGTTTTCTGATCTGTTTAACGTTCTAGATGATCAGCGATATATATCGTATTATGCACTCAACTTAATGAATAATTAATTATAACAGTGACCACATAGAAGGAGCAGATATCTTGAGCATCACCCTGTCTAACCGCGTACAGAATATTAAACCTTCACAAACCCTTGCCATCACTGCCCGTGCCAAAGAACTTAGACAGCAGGGTCTGGATATTATTGGACTGGGGGCTGGCGAACCCGACTTCGACACCCCGGAACAAATAAAAGAAGCAGCTATTCAGGCGATCCGCGATGGTTTTACCAAGTACACCGCGGTTGACGGCATACCAAGTCTGAAACAGGCCATCGTCGACAAGTTCAAGCGTGACAACAATCTACATTACGAGTTGAATCAGATACTGGTCTCCAGTGGTGGCAAACAGTCAAGCTTCAATCTGCTTCAGGCCTTGATCAACCCGGGTGATGAAGTCATCATTCCTGCACCCTACTGGGTTTCATACCCTGATATGACCCTGCTTGCGGAAGGCAAACCCGTCATCGTTCCGGCAGGCATAGAGCAAAATTTCAAGATTACCCCGGAACAATTGCAGGCAGCCATCACAGATCACACACGTCTTATATTTATCAACAGTCCATCCAACCCGACAGGTGTAGTCTATAGCCGTGAAGAACTTGCAGGCCTGGGCGAGGTATTGAAAAAGCACCCGCACATATTTATCGCAACAGATGATATGTACGAACACATCCTCTGGACAGACACTGCATTCGTCAATATCGTCAATGTCTGCCCTGAGCTCTATGATCGTACCATCGTATTAAATGGCGTCTCCAAGGCCTACTCAATGACAGGCTGGCGCATCGGTTACTGCGGTGGCCCTGTCGGCCTTATTGCTGCAATGAAAAAAATCCAGTCTCAGAGCACTTCCAACCCCTGTTCTATCTCGCAAGTTGCTGCCGAAGCTGCATTAAATGGTGACCAGGAATGTATCACACCGATGCTGAAGGCTTTCCGGGAACGACATGATTTTGTCGTCGAGCGTTTAAATAAGATGGATGGAGTAAACTGCCTCGAATCAGACGGAACCTTTTATGCCTTTGCCGATTTCCGCCATGTGATCGCCAGCAACGATGGAATCAACAATGATATTGAGCTGGCTGATTACCTGTTAAACGAGGCCAAAGTTGCCCTGGTGCCAGGCTCAGCCTTCGGTGCTGAAGGCTACCTACGGATTTCCTATGCTACTAGCATGGAAATGCTTGAGCAGGCGCTTGCCCGGATTGCTGAAACACTTGGCTAGAAATAAACATGAAGGTATGAATCAGGTTAAATTTAGCCACTAAATCCATATCAATTACTTGACCACCAAGGTTCGTATCAGTAATATTCGCGCTCCACGATTCCCCGATAGCTCAGTTGGTAGAGCAAGTGACTGTTAATCACTGGGTCCCTGGTTCGAGCCCGGGTCGGGGAGCCATATAAATACTTGAAAACATGGATGTTTTCAGGGTCTCTAAGTTGATACGCAAAGCTCATTTGAGCAAATGGGTGCTCGAGAAAGTGCACTTGCTGTCAAAGTTAGCCTCTCGAGTGCAATGCGTATTCAACTTGGAGTATCTATCATGGCTGACACTTCTAAGACCGACAGCAACAAATTCAAAGCAACCATTCGCCACAATGGTCGTGTCATAAAAACCAAAACATTTTCAACAGTACGTCTCGCTGTAAGGTGGGCTCTCGGCCTTGCTGGATTAGGATTTGCTCGAAAGAAAAAGAATTTTGCATAAAGAACAAAAATAAAGTACTTCTATTCAGCCCGCTTCGACGGGCTTTTTATTGGCAAAAAGGAAGCTTCCTTGCTGTATCCCAGAAAGTAACTATGCTTGCAAGAAAAGCAATGAGGGCATAAAAATGAATCGGGACACATGGCAACTAAAAAATAAAAAACTACATCAGCATAGAAAAAAGCATCGCATAATAAAAATGCATGAAGATGACAAACCTAAATCACAAGATATGTATACGACTTTACAGCTTATGCATTTAGCGAGATTGCTAAACTAGGCTTCACATTTGTTAGTGGACACTCCCCAACTTAACCCGCTTCGGCGGATTTTTATTGCATGATTATCTGGTGAAAAAAATGGTGGCTTCTGGCTGATAGCAGACGCCCAGGAGAGGAAATTGGTTGGGTGGATGTGAACGACGACTAACGACCCAAAGCAATTGTTCACAAATTACTACAATTTTTTATGTGTTAGACTTTTTTTAGGGAGAATAAATCAACATTGTAGAGGTGTCGTTCAGTTGTGACAGAGTCGTGCTGTCAAATGGGTACTCTCTCGTCTTGTACAGGTAGTTTCTTAAGACATTAATTCAATGATTCATCCTAATTATAAGTGTTATTCTGAAAGAGAATAAAATGAAAAAAATACCCCGATACCTCATGATATTAATATTCCTCCCTACTTTATTACATACTCTCGGTGGTTGTGTTGCAGATCCGATAGCAGCTACTACTAGTGAAGATGAGGTTAAGACAGACTTCGACGACAGGAAGGAACAGAAATATTCTGGCACAAAAATAGCAGGTAATGATACTCACAAAAATACTGTCGCAAAATCTCAGATTGTACTTAAGCAACTTGGCTATGATGTAGGGCAAGTTGACGGCATCATGGGGACGAAGACAAAATCTGCGATTAAACAGTTTCAAAAAGACAACCAACTAGAGGAAGATGGTAAATTGGAGTCTTTTATGTCGCAATTTCCTCAATTGACTGAAACCAGGTGAAGAACGGGTAACTGTCAGATCAGGTCTGAGCTAGTACAATTAACTACTTACCCAGCAACAACGCTTTCTTTGTGGGCATATCAATACGCCCAGTAACAGGTAATTTTTTTTCATGTTGATATAATTCGATTGCTATGCGTGTCTTCTTCCCCAGAATTCCATCTACGGGGCCAGCGATATAACCCATATCGTTCAAAGCTTTCTGGAATGACATAATCAGATTTTTTACATCGCTGTCTTCCTTAATATCGATGTCTCCCTTAATTATGGGTTTACTCTGGGCACGCTCTTTTAGAACACATGTTGAATGCTCGAGATTTCCTGAACAACTATACGCTTTGTCATTACAAATTGCCGTCCATGAAAGTATCGGTGGAAATGACCTTGACCGATTGAAATCTCTAATTTCTGTTTCTCCACTTGAACACTCTATCTTACCGGCACTTACAGATTTCAATGAACTCTGCGTCGCACATCCTGCAAGTGTTGATGTGCAACATATAATCAAATAGAGTATTTTTAATTTATTATTTTTCATAATCGATGCATCGCTTTTATTAAACGTCTTACAGGCTAATTAGTTAATAGCCCTATGCACTGGAGTCTATATATTTTGTAATTTCATATATATATCTCCCCACATGTAATAGGATCAGCACTCTTTTTGTTAGATTTATTGCTTAGACTCTAAAATCAGTATAGTTGATTTCTCGTGAACAAGTGCGGGACTGAGAGCACCAAGAGGAACCTCCACCACCCGGTTTATATTTTCTATTCAAAACTAGTTCTCGATGTAGCCAGGAATTTTCGGGTCAATATCACGCCGTCCAAAATGCTCACTCTCATAAACTATCGGCTCAGGTGACAGCCAGTCAGGAAGTAAAACTTTTACCTTATTGTTTTGGTGTACTATGCTGTTCCAGCTTCTTAATACGGTTTTCTAAACTCATATCCTTTCCTCCAGTCTTGCAACTTTAACGGTATCGGCTGCGTAGCAAGTATGTTTATTATTGGAAATCCTGTAATCCTCACAGCATACAATATAGTCGTTATCGACATGTATGAACAAAGCTGGTTTGTTAATAAAGAAATACCACCGATTTAAGCGACTACTGCTTAAACATCAGAGAAAGCAGGCAGATTACTGGGGAAAAATGACATGGAATTGTCGGCGACTGGATAGGCTGTATTGCGCGTAATCCGATGTTAATATCGCTTTCAGTGCGCTACAGGAATCGACACTTTCTCCAGCTTATGCCATTATTCGAAGCATGAAAACAATAATGTCCGGAACTGATAATTACGAGGGTGGCAAGGCTGGTACTTGCTGTGCTGAATGTGGTCATAAATTTTCACTAGGTGAACCTGTTGTTAAGCGCAGAGTGCAGGTGAAAAGCCATAATGGAGAGCACCGATTGGAGGTTCTTGCAACCTGCATGAGTTGCTCAGAGTACTGGCATGAAAATATGCAGGAATCCTCGTGCATTTGGTGCCGTCGTGAACTTCATACACTCCGCGATCAAACAAACTCATCACTCGGAGTCTATTGCGGGGAAAAGTGCCGAGTAGATTTTCACAACAACAAACGTAAAGCAGCCCGCACTGCAGCACGGTCAATTTTCAGCAGTCAGAAACACGGCGCAGCACCAGTAGGTATTCGGCTGTGGCAGGATTACTATACGGATAACGAGACTTTCAATTCAGACAAATTACCGTGGGCAATTTCATACCAGTACCTTGCTGGCAAACTTGGACTTGATCCCACTGATTTTGCCGGTATCGAAGAAGCGAAAAAAAGTATAAATCCGCTTCAAATTCTGCAAGATGCTGGATTAGAAACTCGCAGAAAGTACGTACCCTGGCAGGACATATACAAAGCGCTGAATAAACTAGGACACAACACCAGGAGTAATGATTATACGGTTTATTACGATAGATCCAGGTTTGACAGAGAGGCATCGCTGAATAATAAATACCGGAATATTTGACTGTCTAAACTCGACCGTAATCAATTCATGTAAATATCTCTTTTCTACTATTCCGACGTATAGTTTTTTTTCGACACCAACTAGAAAGTGAAACAATCGACCTGCCCTGGTAGTTGATGGATTTACATCAGTAGTAGCTTATTTAGCAGTACCTTATTTACACTGTCAGGGAATTTTACAGCTTTGTTGAAAAGAAAATCCCCATCTGTTGATAACTCATTGAATACTCATCTCAGGTCATGTGTTGGCGTAAAAATTGCTTACATAATATGTGAATAGTACCAGCTATAACTTAATGGTTCGGAATACGGATCGGGATACGGAGAAATGATTTTGGTAGAAAGATTTACAATTCTGGACTCCAGTTACTCTCCTGAACTAGCGATTGCAGGTGGTGCGAAAGAAGTAGCAATAGAGTTCGCAGGAGGGCACGATACTTTTGTAGTTCAACCTGTTTACGCCACGATGCCAGGGCATGGTTTCATCCCACTGCAAGCATTCGTTCGAGTTGCTGCTGACTACATTATATTGAATCGCTTGATACTAAACATAAAAAATTGCTACCAATCTAGTGAGGTAAACTGATTAATGGTGCAAAAAGAAAAACGCAAAGGGATCAAGCCGATACCTGATAACCCCCTGGGATATTTAAACGATGCGCAACAATTTACATATCGACGCATGACGGCATCTGGCTGGCGCATTAAGTTCATAAGGCGTCCTATGTATCAAAATCCAGTCTGTGTCATGACTGATCCAGATGAGACCATGTTGGCACTGATTGAAAAAAACGGTTATCTCAACAAGCAGCCGGACATCCCGTTGCGTAGTAATGAACGCTGTGCAAAAGAATAATTTTCTCTCGCTTTATTCTAAAATATGATCTCGTGCAACTAGTGCCCGGTAGCAGTAATTTAAATCAGACACCGAGTTGCTCAATACATTGAGGAACAGGATAGGATCGATTATTCGCATAGTCAGATGCATGAACAGGAAATCACTTTTTATTCTCGGTAACACTGAGCAAAACCCGATTTTATTATTTTTACAGATATATCTTTTCGAGGATTTTATTCAGCCTGATTGATGGAAATATTGCCAAAAGTAAGGCTTTTCCAGCCGTAACCCACAGACAGCTACAAAGAGACCCCGGGTTTTTAATTCTTAAGCCTGATAATTTTCACACAAATATAACAAATGGAAGTTACTATAGTGACACTTTATCAACCAGGCATGGATACTCAAAATGACCAGGCTTAGGCACGCACCTGCAATTGACGCTAGATAAACAATAACAAACATACTGCAATGGATATAGCCGCTTCGTTTGTGCCTGACTATCGATTACTAGTGACATTTACGTTGTCAATACACCGGTAGCGATGCATTTGTTGTACCGGGTTCAGTGTCTTTTTCGTCTGATTTTATATTCCATACAGGTGTTCACAAACCACTACAATCATAGACATGAAAACAAATAAAGAAATCTGGAAAGAAATACTCTTCGACGATATGGAGGGAATGTCAAAGTTTCAGAGATACCAGACCATGTTTGTTATTCTGCTGTATCTTCCATTTGTCATAATTGCATTTCCAATTTTCGCGACTAAAGACTTCTATAAAAGAAAAAGCCAGTACAGACTAAAAAACCGAATGTAATAATCAGTAAAAGATAAATCTGTAATCCGTTCAATGAAATAGTCACCAGGTCACTAACCCGACTTCGGGCCAACGAGTCACTGGCATCGGATTATAGACAGTTGACTTTCCCGCCCTGACCGGGGGATTAAAGCAACTGCCGAGATAGAAGCAACAAAAATTGAAGTGCGATTTTTTTGGCACGGATCGTTTGTTTATGATGAATCAGTGTTTCTGTTTTCTACCTCGGCTCAGCAGGTATAACAACGGCATTAATGAAAGGCCAAAAACTACCAGCCACCAGATTAGCGGGATCAGGTCCAGTGCCTTGCCAAATATCTTGTGCTGACGGGCCGCCAACTTAACTCGCTTGACAAGCTTGCCCCTTTTTGTAGTAACAGTGGAAACATTCTCAAGACCTTTGATGCCGTCTATTTTTGTCAGAGTATAGGTCTCTGCGGGCGCTACTTTTGCCTTTTTCGCAAGCAGTGCCAGTTCCTCTGTCGAATTTATCCGTTTGAAAACAGCGATAGCCGGACCTGAACCAAGACTATCAAAGACAGCTGTAAAGTCGCTCATTATTCGACGCAGGCTGCGATAATCATTTGTTTTCCGGGCCTGAGTTAATGCTGCCTTTATCTGTCGCTGAAAGGGTTCAGAGAATCGTCCGCCTTTCCAGAAAGTTTTAAACATGGAGGGACCCCAGGATATCTCAGGTACCAGAGTCAGGAACAAACCCGCAGCGGAGAGGCCCATTATCACCTCATCGCCCTGCCCTGTATCGAACTCTTTGTAACCCTGTATCAGCAAATCGCGTAAATCTCCTATTACCATCATATCGAGGGCCACGACACCCAACAGGCCGGCAGTATCTATCGGCTCGCCAGATACTGCTCCTTCTATAAAGCGCTCTATAAGGTAGCTTGTCGAATTCAATTTGTTTTCAACATCCATATCAATTGCTGTGGATGAAAATTGAGGATCAACTGGCAGGTATTGACGGCTAAACTGTGCCAGCAAGCGCGCTTCTTCGAGCCTGTTCTGCTGAATCATATCTACTGCAAGTTGTAGAGGATTCTCAGACAATGAATATGCAGGATCAATTTTTTCAACAATAATTGACCCTGACCAGAACAATGTAGTTGATAAAATTAACAGGAGTGGTAATTGCAACAGCATGAGATATACCGTGTAAATTGCTGTATTTCGTCAGGAAAAACATTACGCCGAGTCAAATCATACTGTAAAATTGACAAAAACACATACACAATAGTCAGGAACACAAACATGTCAGCGGAGTTTCTTGAAAAGTATAACGGAGTTCTTAAGGGCGTTATGCAGTGGGATAAGCTTGATAACCTCTGGTCAACAATTCGTCAACAGAAGGCTGAGGGCTGGTATATCTATGCGTTGGGTCATGATGTACCGGAAAAAATTGCTGATAGCGATGATGTAGAACATTTTATCTCCCGTATGGACAGCTTATTGCGTGAGGAACATGATGAGGACTATTGCGGGATTGTCTATACCGATGACTTTTCTCATCCTACGCTGGTGAAAATTTTTGACCCAAACAATCTTGGTGCTTCCTGTGGCTCGAGTAAGACACCGCCACTGCCTGGTTGGGTAATGAGCCGAAGCAAACCTGAAGCATTAGGTGAGGATCTTGTTTTACCCGGCAACAGAAAGCGCTGGTGGAACAGACTCTGGAACAAAATAGAAGAAATTTCATAAAAATAACTCTTTAAAACTTATAATTAAACAAGGACTTACAAACTATTTTAAATTATTTTTCTCTAAATCTCTTGCAGGATGTTGAGAAATATAGTTTTTCCTGCTAGATTTGTATTAAATGCCTTTTCTACCTTAACAAAATGCCATGCAAGAGGTCGACCATGACAACTAAAAAAACCTTTGCTCAATTATTAGCACTTCCTGCCATGCTGGTCACACTATCTGCAGCGGCAGCCACAGAGTTTGATCAACCGGGCGACGGTCCATTTTTTGGTGAACATGCACGTGGTCAATGGCTGATCGGTGCGAAATACGTCACCATGTATAGCAGTGATGACGGAATCGGCGATGCCAGCGCACGCAACGCAGGTATACTTCTCGGCTACGAATTCGCCCGCCCGGTCTGGAAAGGCAAGGCGGCATTCGAGTTCCAGTACCTGCCCAGTATACGCTGGGGAGATATCCAGGCCTTTGATAGTAGTGCTCCGAGTGAATATTACTACGGTGGCAGGTGGGAAAATCCTCTGTATAGCGGCTACATGGCTTACCGGTCACCAGGAAAGCTATATTTCAAGGGCAAGGTTGGAATCGTTGCTTCCCGGTATAAGAAGGAAGTGGCCGGTGTAGAATATGATCAACGCAATATCACAGAGCAAGTACCAATCACCGATGACGAAGGTTTACCGACCGGTGAAACCGAAACTGTAGTGGTAGGCACGGAACTGGTCAATCCACGACCAACCGGTGAGACTGTCACCATACAGGAAAACAAGACCCAGATCGGTTATGGCCTTGGTCTAGGCTACCACTTTGGCAAGCATTTCGACCTCGAACTTGAATATGAGGGGAACCAGGGTAAGGCGCAGCTCTACAATTGGGGCATTAATGCAATTGTAAAGCTACCATAAATATCAATTAAAACAGCTTCAAAATAGAATCCACTCGGCTAGTTGCTATTCAGGCACTGGCCTTTTTTTTGCCGTCAAGCACTGGCCATAATGGTGCAATGACAGGATTTATAATCGAATCGGCCTCTCGCAATGCCTGCTCGACGACATAAGCATCTGGTGCTGAGGAAAACACAAATCCAAGATAACTTGCGCCTTCAGGCAATGGCAATACATGGTGCCCTTCACGTAAGCTAATCTCTATAGCATCTATAAAGGGTACCTTCTCGGCTTTCATGACCCCCTCTACCCTGCGTAGCACCCCAGCCTCTTTAACGGGCAGCATCAGCACACCTGCCGCATCGGTATTAACTTGTGTCGTTAAGTCCAGGTCAATGGCATTTGCAAGCACCAGCTCTTCGAGCGAGTAGCCTGTGCCAAAGCTCAGCAATCTGCTGCAGAGACCTCCGATTGTCCTCGCCGCAAGCTCTATCAGCCATGCTCCTTCTTTATTCAGTCGACATTCAGCGTGCACCGGACCGGTAATCAACCCGTAGGCAGTACAGGAAGCCTGAACAGTTTCAATGATTAACCGCCGTTCAAATTTCGTTACCCTGGCAGGAGAAATATAAAATGTTTCCTCAAAATAGGGACCGTCCAGAGGATCTGGTTTATCAAAAATGGCCAGTACTTCGAGACGTCCGTCGCTTAGCATGCCCTCAACAGCAAATTCTCTTCCAGCAATATACTGCTCAACCAATAGATGGTTTTTCTCATATAAATCAGTCTGTTCTGATACTATCTTAAGACTTCGCTGGATGCCTGTATTCAAATCCTCATTAGAGTCAACCCGAATCACTCCCCTGCTTCCAGATAGTGCCAGAGGTTTAACAACACAGGGAAAACCGAATTCTGGATCATCAACAGGAAGGTTTTTATCCACTCTGAGCACTGTAAATGCTGGAACCTTTATGCCCGCATGCTGCAGACAAAGTCGGGATAGATCCTTCCGTCGCGCTATACGAACGGCGGCCGGCAGGTTTTGTTTCAGACCTGTTTTCTGTGCCAGATTGGCAGCAAGTTCCAGTGTGCTGTCATCAGTACCGATGACAGCATCGTACTTTTGTCTGCATGCTAAATCTGAAAGTATCGCAAGTGCGGCTTCATGGTCATGTAGAGGAACATCAATACCCGCCGAATACGGAGAAGAGATGGCCCACTCACCCTGGGATGCTAGATTGATCTCCAGACCCAGCGAATGGGCCGCCCTGACGTAGGGTTGAATGCGGTAGCTTTCAGGTGGCGAAACGAGAAGTATACGCCTTTTCACGACCTTATGATTTAAGGATGTCTGAGTATTACCGGCCTTTTTATTTATCAGCTACCCGCAGGCGCCACCGCATCCACCACATGAACCAGATCCACCCACTGACTGAAACACATTATTAAAAATGAAACTTGCACCAGTCGGGCCTTCGCGGTAATCAATTTCACACCCCTGTAAATAGCCAAGTGCTATAGGGTCTACCAGTATTTTGCAATCGTCATTACCAAGCTGGCTATCTGTCTCAAGCTTTTCTTCCGCATATGTCATTCCATAGGAAAGACCACTACAGCCTCCACCATGTACAAATACACGAATACCGGCAACATCCTCTTCTACCTGTCCCAGAAGTTCTCCCATTTTTTCCAGTGCGGTATCAGTAATGGACATCATGTCGTTCGAAATATCATTCTGAAATGCTGCTTCACCCATTGTAAACTCCTGTGATATATCAATTAAAGTAAGATATTAGCAAAGAAATGGGGTCAAAAATAAAAAAATATCACCTTTAATGTATGTAACATAACGAAATCCACCCTAGATTATAATATATACAGAAGTCACTGCTTTTCCATGGCACCTGATCAAGACCGACGAAAGTATGCAAATCGTCAGGGTTCCCATGCTTTTTCATAACTACTGATTATTTATTTTATTAAGTAAAATTTTCTCGTATCCGGTACAATTTACATATTGATTATATGAAATGGGCAAGTAAAAATGAGCAGAATGGTATATTGCCAGGTGCTTAAAAAAGAAGCACCAGGTCTTGACAAGGTTCCCCACCCGGGTGAGTTGGGTATACGTATCTATGAAAACATTTCAGCTGAAGGCTGGCGTCAATGGCTTGATCGCCTGACCATCATCATGAATGAAATGCGCCTGAGTACTGCTGACCCGCAAAATCTGGATATCATCGAAGAGCATATGCTGGGATTTCTATTTGGTGAAGGTAAAGAGGGACAAATGCCAGCAGGCTTTCAGCCGCCACCGGCAAAGAAATAATTATTTTGATACTCGGGCACGGTCCATCAGTGCCTTCATTTCACGAACTGCATCCGCCAGGCCGGTGAATACCGCTCTTGCTATTATGGCATGGCCAATGTTCAGATCTGACAAACCCGCAATTGCCGCTATCCGCTCAACATTGTGATAGTGCAGACCATGGCCGGCATTGACTTTCAAATCATGCTTCCTGCCATAGGCAACGGCCCTGCTTATTGACTCAAACTCCCGCTCACGCGATTCATCAGTTTTCGCTTCCGCAAAATGGCCCGTATGTAATTCCACAACGGGTGCTCCGGACTCGATGGATGCATCAAGTTGAGCATGATCTGGATCGATGAACAATGAGACGAGAATTCCCGCATCCTGCAGGCGACTGACAGCATCGGAGATCCTGGAAAGATTTCCGGTCACATCCAGTCCACCCTCTGTCGTTAGTTCTTGTCTTTTTTCAGGAACCAGGCAAACCTCATCCGGCAAGCTACGACATGCAATGTCAATCATCTCATCGGTAACCGCCATCTCCAGGTTCATACGTGTATGGATGGTTTGACGCATGATGGCCACATCCCTTTCCTGGATGTGTCTTCTGTCTTCACGCAGATGTAAAGTGATGATATCCGCACCAGCCTGTTCAGCAATGAAAGCCGCCTGCACAGGATCTGGGTAAATGGTACCTCTAGCCTGGCGTAGAGAGGCAACATGATCAATATTGACACCGAGTTTTAGTGTAGTCATGAAGTTAAGTCTTAGCGAATAGATATTAAGTAAAAAGCGTTAAGTGATTTTTTTGTATACCAAAAATAACACTTACGGCCGATTTCATCCCAGGCCTGATAATACCTGATGAAACACCTGTCGGCTATGTAGTGGCTTGCCAGATAGCTGTCTATCCAGCAGGTACCTGATCAGCCTGCGGCATTCTTTCAGGCTCTCTTTATCATCAAAGTCATCATGATAAAAATCCAGCAGACTTTTACCCCTTATACTGATGCCCTGCTCCGCAAAATGATAATCCTGTACATTTTCAGACACTGCCATTGGTCCGAGTTCGGCAAGATACCGGTAATTACGCTGAGCATCAACGGGTCTCGATGATTCAGCTTCATGATGCAGGATCAGGCCATAACCTGTCTGACTTAGAAGTTCCTTTTCAAAGCGTCGTAATACATTTTGCACCGGTACATCCCGGTAAAGCTCATCCAGAATACGACTGTAGAAATCGAACAGGCTTTCATGTGCGTCATGCCGATGCAATAGTCTTAGCAATAATTCATTGAGGTAAAAAGCGGCATATCTTTTCTCAGCAATAAGTTCTCTTGCACTACCTGTTGCCTCTAATTCTGTTAGTAAAGGCAGCTCTCCTTTACCACTCCAGCCAAGTAAAAGTGGCTGAAATGGCATGACCAGCGCTCGTTTGCGGGACTTAGGGTTTCTGACTCCGCGAGCAAGTAAACCAACACGACCATATTGCCGGGTAAATATTTCGAGAATCAGGCTGGTTTCTCTAAATGGTCTTGCGTGTAGCAAAAAGGCGGGCTGGGACTGTACTCTCATTCTTCCTCAATGTAGCCAATTGAACGCAGCATCACGACATCATCTGACCAGTTTTCTCTTACCTTGACCCATAGCTGTAGATAGACCTTCCTGTCAAAATAAGACTCCAGATCTTCTCTTGCAGATTTGCCTACAGAGCGCAATTTTTCTCCCTTCTTACCAATAATGATGCCTTTCTGACTCTCTTTCTCTACCCAGACAATAACATCTGCCCGTAGCAGGGTATCAGACAATTCAAACTGTTGTATTTCTACCGCGAGTGCATAAGGTATTTCGCGATGCAATTGACGAAAAAGCTTCTCTCTTATCGTTTCTGAAACAATAAAACGTGCTCCCTTGTCTGTCATCTGTCCTTCAGGAAACAGTAGTGGGCTTTCAGGGAGGCCTTCTGGAAGGATTTTTAGTAGGGACTCAACATTATCTCCATTGCTGGCAGACAGAGGAATAATGGCCATAAAGTCATACAACTGTGACGATGATTCTATCAGTGGCAGCAGACGATTTTTATCTTTTAGTTTGTCTATTTTATTGATCAGCAGGATCACCCTGGCTTTTTCCTGCGTCGCCAGTTTCAGTGCGTGATAATCTTCCTCCTTCCAGCCTTCGGCTGTAATCATCAGCAGTGTTATGTCAACACCTGCGAGTGCATTTGCGGCGGTCTTATTTAACACCTGGTTGATATAGCGTTTACTGCCTAGATGTACGCCGGGAGTATCTATAAAAATCATCTGGCATTCATCTGTAGTTCGTATACCCAGCAGACGATGGCGCGTTGTCTGGGGTTTCGATGATGTAATACTAATCTTTTTACCGATAATTCTATTTAACAGAGTCGATTTGCCGACATTCGGCCGCCCCAGTATTGCGATAAAACCTGCACGGAAAGGGTTAGTCATCATACAACGTCCCGGAAAGAGCCTGCAGGGCTTTTTCCGCGGAATCCTGCTCAGCTCTGCGACGGCTCGAGCCCTTCCCAATAAAGGCCTGGCCGACATCAACTATCTGACATTGCACCTTGAATGATTGCTTGTGAGGAGGCCCACTGACATCGATAATTGTGTATTCTGGGAGTTCCCTGGATCTTTCCTGTAATAATTCCTGTAAGCGCGTCTTAGGGTCCTTAGAAACACTATCGGGTTCACACAATGCCAATCTACTGGCAAACATGCGATTGATTAATTTCCTACACGGCTTTATTCCGCCATCAAGATAGATAGCTCCGATTATTGCCTCGATGACATCTGAAAGAATTGAGTCTCGAGCATGGTCACCACTTTTCAGTGCGCCTGGACCGAGGATAAGATATGCACCCAATTCTATCTTCCTGCCGAGCTCAGCCAGCGTTTCCTGTCTGACCAGGCTGGCCCGCATCCTTGTCAATTGCCCTTCATCGGCATCTGGAAACCTTGCATATAACGCATCTGCAATAATGAAGCCCAGCACACTGTCTCCCAGGAACTCAAGCCTTTCATAATTATCGGAGCTATAACTACGGTGGGTCAGTGCACGTATCAGCAAATCCGGGCGATTGCTAAAATCATATAAAAGAGACTTCTTTAGTCTAGCTATATTTTCATTATTTAAGCGAGACTTCGACACTATTCTCGAAATCCAGCAGTGCACTAATGTTGTAGGCCATCGGAATTACCCTTTCATAGCCGATGGTATACACTTTTGTGTTTTTTGTTTTTGTGATCGTCAGGGCATCATTGAGATCCAGCAAGTCACTCGCCATATCAATATAAAGGGTGTTGTCAATTTTACTTATTACCTGTCTACGGCTCATATTTGCAGCACCTGGAGTTTCTGCCAGTGAGTCAAGTGCGTTGATAATCTTGTTATTATCTAGATATGCGGGTACCAGTTTCATGGTGATCAGTGCGAAAAGAACTATCAGCGCACTGGTAAACACCAGTGTCCACATCGAGGCACCTTTTTGCTTACTGGCGTGGCTCAAATTATTCATATAAATCTCCTCCTTCATTGATTTATTTATAGTCTAGTCGTTTATCATAATTCTGCATTTAAAATAGTACCAATTCTGCTCCAGTTTATACCACCGCCATTGGACCAGTCCCATGAGAACCAGATAAAAAACGCCTTGCCAACCACATTTTTATCAGGAACAAACCCCCAGTAACGACTGTCATTACTATAATTCCGGTTATCTCCCATGACAAAGTACTGTCCCGCAGGAACCTCAAATCTCATTGTTTGAGAGTTGTTGCGCCGCGGATCAATTAATATATTATGTTTCACTTTATCAAGATCTTCCGTGAATTTGTTCAGTGAAAGCTTGCGGCTGGCGCCGTTCCTGAAGTCGTATTTTCCCTCAGCCTTTTGAGGCATCACCTTGCCATTGATATAGAGCTTATCAGCCCGGTATTCAATTTCATCACCTGGCAGCCCAACCACTCGTTTAACAAAATGCATTTTTGGATCATGGGGGAAACGAAACACCATGATATCTCCTCGTTCAGGATCAGAAAGAGAAACCACTTTCTCGTTGATGACGGGAAATCTGATGCCATAGCTGAATTTATTGACCAGGATAAAATCACCAATTTTAAGAGTAGGCAACATAGAACCAGATGGAATCCTGAAAGGTTCGGCAATGAATGAACGCAATACAAAGACGATCAATATTACCGGGAAAAAGGCCTTGGAATATTCGACCAGCAGAGGATCTTTGGCCGTTTCACCAGCCTCTTTGGCCTTGCCTGCCCTGCGACGTGAAAAATAAAGTGAATCCAGTAGCCAGACAGCCCCAGTTACAACTAATGCAATAAAAAGAATTAACGAAAAATCCATACTAGTCCTCCGAGACTTTCAGTACGGCAAGAAACGCTTCCTGTGGAATTTCTACTGAGCCAATCTGCTTCATGCGTTTTTTACCTGCTTTCTGTTTTTCCAGCAATTTGCGTTTACGGGTTATATCACCGCCATAGCATTTTGCTGTTACATTTTTGCGTAGTGCCTTGACGGTTTCCCTGGCGATAATTTTGCCTCCAATCGCAGCCTGTATGGCGATATCAAACATCTGCCTGGGGATAATCTCACGCATTGCCTTAATCAGATCGCGTCCTCGATACGGTGCATTACTCTTATGTACAATAACAGAAAGTGGGCCTACTCGTTCGCCATTGATTAATATGTCTACTCGGACTACATCTGCTGCCCTGAATTCAAGGAACTCATAATCCATTGATGCATAACCTCGGCTAACAGACTTCAGTCTATCAAAGAAATCCAGCACAACTTCACTCAATGGCAGTTCATATGTCAGCATGACCTGTCGACCAAGATACTGCATATCTTTCTGCATACCACGCTTATCATTGCAAAGCTGCATCACACTGCCAACATACTCCTGCGGCATTAGCAAATGGGCAATGATGACAGGTTCCCTTATTTCATCAATTTGTGATATTTCCGGTAAGCGCGCAGGATTGTCGATACGAAGTGTTTCACCTTTCTTTGTAAGAACCTCATAAATAACTGTTGGTGCGGTAGTAATCAGGTCAAGGTCATACTCTCTTTCCAGTCGCTCCTGAATAATTTCCATGTGTAGCATGCCAAGAAAACCACAACGGAAACCATGCCCTAATGCCTCGGAATTTTCTGGTTCAAAATATAGCGAGGCATCATTCAGGCTTAACTTTTCCAGTGCATCGCGAAAAGCGTGATAATCACCTGAATTAACTGGATACAGGCCTGAGAATACTCTTGGCTGGGATTCTTTGAAGCCCTCAAGTGGCTTGTCTGTCGGTCGATCTCTCAATGTCACTGTATCGCCGACACGTGCACTACGTATATCCTTGATTCCTGCTACCATGAATCCAACCTCACCACAGCGCAGGATATCCGTTTCGGTACGCTTCGGTGTAAACACACCGACATTATCAACGATATATTCACTACCTGTTGCCATCAGACGGATACGGTCTTTTTTCTTTAATTCACCATCGACAATTCTAATCAGTGAAACAGTACCCAGATAGTTATCGAACCAGGAATCAATAATAAGGGCTTTTAATGGTGCGTCAGGATCCCCGGCAGGTGGTGGCAGCTTTCTGATGATAGCTTCTAGAACATCCTTTATACCGATACCGCTTTTAGCACTTGTTTCAACTGCATCTGATGCATCAATACCTATGACATCTTCGATTTCTGCGCGTACTCTGTCAGGCTCTGCAGCAGGCAGATCAATTTTGTTCAGCACAGGCACTACTTCAAGACCGATATCAACAGCTGTATAGCAGTTTGCCACTGTCTGTGCTTCTACACCCTGAGCAGCATCAACAATCAGCAGAGCACCCTCACATGCTGTCAATGAACGAGAGACTTCATAGGAGAAATCTACATGACCTGGGGTGTCGATCAGATTTAGTTGATATGTCCGGCCATCATCAGCCTGGTATTCCAGACGAACACTTTGTGCCTTGATGGTAATGCCTCGTTCACGCTCGATATCCATCGAATCAAGCACCTGCTCATTCATCTCACGTTCTGAAAGCCCACCACATAGCTGTATAAATCGATCAGCCAGGGTCGATTTGCCGTGATCAATATGAGCGATTATTGAGAAATTTCTGATGTGGTCTGTCGCAGACTCTGACACGCGGCAGGTCCCCATTGATAAAAATGGCAATTATACGCTATTGAAGCCACCGAGAGGAAAGTGATTCCTCTCGACTATGGAATTTATGGCTTGAGGACAAGAAATTGCGAACCCTTGCCGCGCCTGACCAGTATCGCGGCAGACTTTCCTTTTTTCAGGGCGCTGACAGTACTCTTGAATTCCTTTACATTTCTAATCTTTTGCTTATTCAACATAAGAATAATATCGCCCTTTATGATGCCCGCTTTCGCGGCCGCAGAACCTGCATCAACCATAAGCACTAGTACCCCTGAGTCCAGCTCAAGCTTCTTTTTCTCCTGCTTGGTTAAATCGCGTACATTCATGCCAAGCAATGCAGCATTACTTTTCTCAGCGGGGCTTTCTTCAACGTCAAGACTTGCTAAACCTGAATCCGGCAACTGCCCGATGGTTACTTTTACAGTTCGGATTTTTCCACCGCGCATGATCTTGATAACTGCATCACTACCGACCTTGGTACGCCCAACGAAGAAAGGCAGATCAGATGAATGCCTTACAGGTTTACCGTTGTATTCAATAATTACATCCTGTACCTGCAAGTTTGATTTTGAAGCTGGGCTATCGGGAAGAATAGAGGAAACGAGTGCACCATAAGGTTTTTCCATATCAAGGGCCTCAGCAAGTTCACGATTGACATCCTGAATAGTGACACCAAGCCATCCTCGCATTACTTTACCACCAGTACGAAGTTGCTCTGCTACCTGCATCGCCAGGTCTATCGGCACAGAGAATGCAAGCCCCATGTAGCCACCGGAACGGCTGTAAATCTGTGCGTTGATACCAACGACCTCGCCTGCCATATTAAATAATGGACCGCCCGAGTTGCCAGGATTAATCGCCACATCTGACTGAATAAACGGTATGTAGTTCTCATTCGGTAAACTGCGACCTTTGGCCGAAACAATGCCAGCAGTTGCGCTATTTTCAAAGCCAAATGGAGAACCTATAGCCAGCACCCACTCTCCAACTTTCAGATCATCTGGATTGCCCGGCTTCAGGTATGGCAGATCCTCCGCATCGACTTTCAGTAAAGCTACATCGCTGCGCTTGTCCGTGCCGATGACTTTAGCCAGCATTTCACGCCTATCCGTCATGCGCACAACTATCTCATCGGCATTTTCCACAACATGCGCAGAAGTCAGCACATAACCATCCGCAGAAATGATGAAACCCGAGCCTAGTGATCTGACTCTCGGCTGCTGATCAGGTACCTGGGGAATCTGACCGAAGAATTTTTCAAAGAAGTCATGAAAGGGGCTGTCTTCAGGTATCTCAGGCATCTGCAAGTCACCATGGCCAGATTGCAAAGATTCTGTCTTTTGCTTGGTGCTGATATTGACAACTGCCTTACCCTGATCTTTTACCAGGTCAACAAAATCTGGCAGTGTAGAAGCTTGAACTGTAAATGCCAGAACAGTTGCAAATAAAAAGAATACTGGCAAAGTTAACAATTTTTTCATCAGTGGGACCTCGGAACTACAAATTTAAATAAAAAAACGGAGTGTGCTGATACTCTATCGTCTGTTGATTAATATCGGTTCGAAGAAGACAGAGAAGAAAGCAGATCTGATTACGCGACTGACAAATATGAATGTCAACGACGCGCCTCCCAGTCCAGATAATATGGCGATTAATTCACCATCTTCAAGCCCAAGCCCCAGAGCCAGGGATTCTCCGGCTACTGCTGCTATAACCAGAACAAGCAATGGAAGCAAATAAACCATCAATGAAGCAAAAACAAGTGCCGTTCTATTTAGTCCAACGACGACCTCATCACCGGGTTTGGCGTTGATCGTGTTTTCTGCAACGAGCAACCTCTTTTTTTTACTAAAAAGAGGGGCCAATAATGTTGTTCCACAGCTGCCACTGCCTGCACAGGACATGCAATCAGTTGGCGATAAAGGAGCTACACTTGCATAATTACCATCAAGTGAAACAATGACACCGGTTTCTTCAACCATATTCATCACAATAAGCGTTCTACATTTCAGTGTTTGAGGGCCAGTGCTTCACCAATAAGTTTTACTGCTACAGCTGGGACTTCTCCAATTACAGTTACCTGCCATTCATCAATAGTCCGTGTATAGGCATTAACTGCTCCCATTTGTTCAATACCGTTCTCATACGCAGGATTTTCAGTTTTCTCAATGAAAACTGATATACCAGCCAGACCATCACTCAGCACCATGTGCTCTAGACGCTTATCGTCCATAGGCATTGACCTTTGCATGATATTGATCAGATTGTAACCATCTGGTAATGAGTCAAAATACCATGGGCTATCAGCTACGGCCATCATTTTTGGCGGCTTTTTATCATTGAACCATTCAAGCTCTTCTTTACTTGTCATTGGTAACAGATCTGAATCAGGAATATCAATGCCAATATTGATAAAAGCGTACATGTACTGCTCGATTGCATTGCTTGCATGATCAATGAGTACCGATTTCAACAACAATCCAGTTTCCTGATCTGCCCACAATTCATAACCATAGCGGTAGGCATCGCGTGGCAATATCTTAAGACGTATTGCAGTTCTGTCAGCAATCCTGTCTACATTACCCGTCGTCAAAATATAATTACTTGCCAGGCCGTCGAGGTTTTTAACCATAAAACCGGGGAAGCCGGTTTGTTTGGTCGACCGCAGGCCAGCATGACCCATCTTTCGTTCTGGCATGAAACACCATACTCTTTCCGCATCTCTGATAACCTCACGAGGATTACCATTTAGGGCATACAGTCGTTCCAGGACTTTCCCATTCTGTATCTTGTGAATAACACGAAGTGTGTCAAGGTGCTGATCATCAACATGCAAAAAAACACCATCAAAATTGAGTGAGCTGGCTGCATGATTCATCCGTTTGAGCAAGGCAATGCTATCATCATCCGCCCAGCCATGTGTTATCCAGAGAATGCCTCCGAGTAGAAGAAAACGACCAGCCAGCTTCATTAATGTTTATCAGTGTTTGGGTTGAAACCAACAAAACGTGAGTAAGGCAACAAACCTGTCATATCGCTTGCAGGATTATACTCGTTATGCTCAACAAGCAGCTGATTGATCCTTTCACGTACATTCTCATTCTTGCTATTAGCAACAATCAATTTGCTATCGGTTGAAGAATCCGTTGACTTTGGTAATGGCAGGGCAGGCGCAGACACCTTGGCAACACTGGATACCTGTGAATCCTGTGTCTCGTTGATAGCTGGTTTCTGCAACAATATAGCTATGCCAACCAGTGAAGCGGCAACTGCGAGGCCAGCTACAGGCCCTAGTAAACGTCTACGCCCGCTACTTTCAGCAGGGGATAGCTGCACGGGTTCTTTTGCAAGTGCCTGTAAAACCCTGTCACTAAAATCTTCCGATAACACTGGCGTCATTTCATTTCTCAGCACTGAACCATAGCTATGGTATCGCTGCCAGTGTCCTCGTAATTCTTTATCCTTGGCCAGTTGTCTGATTAACTGTACAGATTGTGAATGATCAAGTTCGCCATCCATAAATGCTGATAAATTCTCTTTCATCTAACTACTCACTCGAGCAATGGTTTTAATTCACGGTCAATGGCATCACGTGCCCTGAAAATTCTCGACCTCACTGTTCCTATTGGGCAAGCCATGACTTCTGCAATCTCATCATAGGACATGCCTTCGATTTCACGAAGGGTGATTGCCATTTTCAAGTCTTCAGGCAATTGCTCAACCGCACGCGTCACCGTCTCTGCCAATTCCCTGGTCAATGCACCAGCTTCTGGCGTTCCAGTTTCCCGCATTGCTGAACCAACTTCAGTCTGCACAGCCTCTTCTGCATCAATATCCGATTTAGGCGGTCGTCTACCCTGAGATATCAGATAATTCTTTGCCGTATTAACAGCTATGCGATAAAGCCATGTGTAAAAAGCACTTTCACCTCTAAAACTGCCAATTGCACGATAGGCCTTGATTAGTGCTTCCTGGCACACATCTTCAACTTCAGAACTATCGTGTATATAACGACTGACTAATTTGGCCAGGCGATGTTGATATTTTTCAACCAGTAAACCGAAAGCAGCCTGATCACCTTGCTGAGTCCTCTCTACCAGCACATTATCCGGAGTATCTTCAGACATGTGCGAACCAGCAAATTCGGTTTTTCCAGTGAGTATCAATACCGACCATTTGCACTATTTCTTGTGACATTATTCTTATGTAAAAGTTCTTTCATTATATTGAAAAATTAAATTAATTAATTTCACAGTGGTTTACACCACAATCATCGATAAACTATAACATGCACGATTAGGAACAGTAATCCAAAAAGACCCATTTAGATGCACTGAATCAGGTTATACTCAGGAAATACTGGCGCAAACAACAAACAATGACAAACCAACGTTTCGATGTCCTGATAATTGGCAGTGGCCTGGCTGGTCTGGGTCTCGCTCTCCGACTTGCGGATACTGCATCTGTGGCAGTGGTCTCTAAAGGCCCTCTACATGAAGGCTCCAGTTATTATGCGCAAGGTGGTGTTGCAGCTGTACTAGGTGACAATGATTCCATACAATCACATAAGCAGGATACTCTGGATGCTGGGGCAGGTCTCTGTGATCCTGATTGCGTCGATTATGTCATTAGCCACGGCCCGGAAAATATTAAATGGCTGATTGATCAGGGTGTTGGCTTTAGTCTTGATATTGATGGCAGTCACTATCACTTGACCCGTGAAGGTGGTCATAGTCATCGACGCGTAATTCACGCCGCAGATGCAACAGGTAAAGCGATTGAGACAACGCTGGAGCAGAAAACAAGAAACCACCCTAATATACACATAATTGAACATTCTATTGCCATCGACCTGATTCCCGATAGTAAGATTGGTGGGTCAGAAAACCGTTGTCTCGGTGCCTATATTCTGAACCAGAAGACTGGCAAGATAATGGCAGTCAGTTCAATCAACACAGTTCTGGCAACGGGCGGAGCATCAAAAGTCTATCTCTATACCAGTAACCCAGACACCTCAACAGGAGATGGCATCGCCATGGCATGGCGAGTCGGTTGTCGGGTCGCAAACATGGAGTTCGTACAGTTTCATCCCACCTGCCTCTATCATCCGGAAGCTAAATCCTTCCTGATTTCTGAAGCCCTGCGCGGTGAAGGTGCACATTTATTGCTGCCTGATGGGACGCGCTTCATGAAGAAACATGATAAAAGAGCAGAAATGGCTCCTCGTGATATCGTTGCCCGCGCTATCGATTATGAAATGAAGAAAGGCGGCCTGGACAGTGTATACCTGGATATCAGCCACCGTGATCACGATTTCATTATTGAACACTTCCCTACTATCTACGCACGTTGCCTGAAATTTGGCATGGATATTACCCGTAACCCTATTCCCGTGGTACCTGCTGCCCATTATACCTGTGGCGGTGTGATGACTGATCTAGATGGTAAAACAGATGTCGAAAATCTGTATGCTATCGGGGAATGTACTTTTACTGGACTGCATGGAGCTAACCGTCTGGCCAGTAACTCACTGCTTGAATGCCTGGTTTTTTCTCAGGCTGCGAGTCATGCAATCAATCAAAGCCTCAAAGAATCTTCATCCCCGCCAGCTGAATTACCAAAATGGGATGAAAGCCAGGTCACAGATCCAGACGAACAGGTTGTTGTGTCACATAACTGGGATGAACTTCGTCGCTTTATGTGGGACTACGTCGGTATCGTCAGGACAAACAAACGCCTGCAGCGGGCACAGAACCGCATTGAACTGCTAAAAGATGAAATTGATGAATTCTACAGCTGTTTCAAGGTAGATAATAACCTGATTGAATTGCGCAACCTGGCTGTCATCGCCGAATTGACCATCCGCAGTGCACAACTGCGAAAGGAAAGCCGTGGACTACATTTCACGCGAGATTACCCGCAGCCTAACCCTGACCTGCAACGGGTAAATACGATTCTGGTGCCCAACAATTTTAACGCTAAAATCTAGCATATTTCACTGCTGTATTTCAGTCGCTAAAGACTACAAATATAGATTCAGGTAAATCCGCAGTCGCCTGAACGATGGCATATCCATTGAGTCCGTTGCATACACCAGTGAAAACAGCTTTAAATCTTTCAGGGTCCTTACCTTTAGAACTATCAACCAGGGCGTGACAAAGCTTTCAATAACATCAATTTCCTGCCACGAGCCGTTGTCCATTTTCAGCAGTATCGCTTCGCCCTGTCGCAGGCTAAGTCTATGGGTATGTGACTTATCTGAACTAAAGTACTGATACTGGTTGAATACAATCAAACCTGCAATCACTGATAATAACCAGGGTGCTAGATCAATAAATAGCAGCAACCATAACGCCACAAGATGAAGACTGATTATCAGAAGTAGTATTTTTCGTGATCTAACAGGATTAATGACTATTCGTTGACGATAGTCTGTTAACAATGTTTGCGACTTCATATTCGGCCTCCTTGCCTTCACAAAGCCATTTCTGTAATTGCTGGTCAGGGTAGCGCAGCAACATTTCAAATTCTGCTTTGAGCTCCTTATCAAGATCCTGCCAGTACTGATCAACAAACCGGTTCAGGATAATATCCAGTTCCAGCATGCCTCGACGGCATTGCCAACGGAGTCTGCCCGGGACTTGCGTCATGTACCCTTAGCTAACTGGAACGTGCCAGTAACATTTTGCGGATTTTGTGAATTGCTTCAGCAGGGTTAAGGTCACGGGGACAGGCTTCAACGCAATTCATAATACTGTGACAGCGAAATAAACGAAATGGATCCTCCAGTTCATCAAGACGTTCATTGGTTGCCTTGTCACGCGAGTCGACCAGGAACCGATAGGACTGAAGCAACGCTGCAGGCCCCAGATACTTGTCTGGATTCCACCAGAATGACGGGCATGCAGTCGAACAACAGCCGCACAGAATACACTCATAAAGTCCATCCAGTTGCTTCCTGTCCTTGACCGATTGCAGACGTTCAATTTCAGGTTCCGGTTCATCATTGATAAGCCATGGTTTGACACTGCGATACTGCCGATAAAAAGGCTCCATATCTACAATCAGATCCCTGAATACCGGTATACCAGGCAACGGATTAAGCGTTATTGGCTGCTTCAGACCAGCTATAGGGGTAATACAGGCAAGGCCATTGCTGCCATTTATATTCATCGCATCTGAACCACAGACTCCTTCACGGCAGGAACGCCGGAATGACAGACTCTCATCCTTTTCTTTTAATAACAGCAGGGCATCTAACAGCATCTGACGGCCAGCCAGCTCTGCCTCATCGAGCTCGTACTCCTGCATGTAAGGCTGTTGATCTTTCTCCGGGTCAAAACGGTATATCGAAAACCGTATCATGTCAGTACACCCTTTCTACTGGCGGGAAAGAATCAACGCTCAGTGGTTGTGTGCGAACTGGCTTGTAATCCAGTACTCCACCATCACGATTGAAATAAAGAGTATGTTTCATCCATTCGCGATCATTGCGCTCAGGGAAATCGAGTCTTGAATGGGCACCGCGGCTTTCTTTACGCGCAGCCGCTGATAGCATAGTAGCCATTGCCACTTCGAGCTGATTTTCCAGTTCAAAGGCTTCAAAGCGTGCAGTATTAAAAGTCTTACTGTGATCACCGAGCCGTACACTATTTAGACGATCATACAATTCGCGTATTTTTATAACACCTTCATCAAGCACTTCCTGGGTCCGGAAAACACCACAGTACTGCTCCATCAATAAACGCATTTCCGTTGTCATCGCGGCTACAGACTCCCCTTTACCTTTTCTGTCCCAACGCTGGATATGATTCATTGCCTGATCAATAGAATCTTCATTCAAAGGGGTATGGAAACGATTATCAGCGAGAAACTCGATTATATGGTTTCCTGCCGCCCTGCCAAAAACGACTATATCCAGCAGTGAATTACCGCCCAGACGATTTGCTCCATGCACTGATACACAGGCACATTCGCCTATCGCATAAAGACCCTGCTGTGCCTCTTCTGGCGCATGATGCACCGGGGCAACGACCTGCCCCATTCTGTTTGTAGGTATTCCACCCATGGTGTAATGTGCAGTGGGGAACACCGGTATCGGTGTATCGACCGGATCTACACCGGCAAAACGCAATGATAAATCCCTGATACCCGGTAGCCTGTTAATTACAATATCTCTATCAAGATGATTTAACTGCAGCAATACATGATCGGCATTCTCACCACAGCCCCTGCCCTCTCGTATCTCGGTTGCAATTGCACGAGAAACCACATCACGGGAAGCCAGGTCCAGTGCATGAGGGGCATAGCGTTCCATAAAGCGCTCACCATCCCTGTTGATCAGATAGCCGCCTTCACCACGCGACGCCTCTGAAATCAACATTCCCAGACCAGCTACACCTGTTGGGTGAAACTGCACAAACTCCATGTCCTGGATGGGTAAACCGGCGCGCAAGACCATTGCCATACCATCACCGGTATTGATCATTGCATTGGTACTATTGCGGAAAATTCGAGCTGAACCACCGGTAGCAAGCAAGGTCGTTTTGGCTTCAATAATCAATGGCTCTCCGGACGCGATGTCAATTACCATTGCGCCCTGGGTGACCCCCTGCTCGGAGATCAGTAAATCAGTTGCAAAATACTCGTCAAAGAAATGTGTCCGCGCATGCAGATTTTGTTGATAGAGTGACTGTAGTATTGCATGTCCGGTGCGATCAGCCGCGGCACAGGTCCGTGCTGCCTGATCTCCACCATAGTTCTGGCTCTGCCCGCCAAATGGACGCTGGTAAATCCTCCCATTCTCAAGCCTGGTAAAAGGCACACCATAATGCTCAAGTTCAATCACCAGCCTTGATGCCGCACGACACATATACTCGATGGCATCCTGGTCACCGAGGTAATCACTGCCTTTTACCGTGTCATACATATGCCAGTGCCAATTGTCTGGCGTAACATTACCCAATGCAGCATTCATGCCGCCCTGAGCTGCTACGGTATGTGAACGGGTCGGAAAGACCTTGGACACCACCGCAACATGCAAATCCGCCTGGGCCAGCTGCAGGGCGGCACGTAGTCCCGCACCTCCAGCGCCTATAACCAGACAATCAAATCTTCTTTTCTCAATATTCTGAATCATTGCGTGCCAACAACCAGTAAAGCCCAAATAGCACAAGCCAGCAACAAACCAGCCACAGCCATCAGCAGATAAAAGCGTAACCGCCATGAATGGACGTAATCGAGGAAAACACTCTTCAGGCCTAACCAGGCATGAGCCAACAGGCTAAAGATGAACAGCAGCGTAGTAATTTGATATAACACACTCGATGAAAGCGCCAACCAGTCTTCATATTGAGTTACTGGCCAGACAGAAAAGCGAATCAGTGCAATTAAAATGAAAAATAAGATATACACCGCGGTCAGGCGCTGCACGACCCATTCACC
Source organism: Arenicellales bacterium (assembly GCA_029287915.1). Taxonomy (GTDB): domain Bacteria; phylum Pseudomonadota; class Gammaproteobacteria; order BMS3Bbin11; family BMS3Bbin11; genus BMS3Bbin11. The sequence goes on along the minus strand of JARFQE010000115.1, from coordinate 55,552 downwards.
AAGCCCGGAACGAATACTGCCTCGCTCACTCATACCTACAGCCATATCAGGACCCCCGTCAGGGTGATAAGAAGAAAACTGAGAACGAAGGCCAGTCTTGCTGTTTTGCGTGCAAGAAATTTGTCATAACCAAAATCCATATCCATCAGCAGATGACGAATTCCACTGAGGGAATGCTGAATCAGCACCCAAACAATAAGACTGACTAGAATCTTTCCGGAAATCGAATGCAAATGCGACTGTGCCTGTACAAAGCCCTGTGGACCACCGCCTAACATCTGTAATAAATATATAAAAGCGGGAATCGCCAGTATCAGTAACACACCGCTAATGCGGTGCAGGATAGATAATACACCGCCGATTGGTAATCGAATCTGTAGCAAATTCAAAAAAACTGGACGTTGAGCAGCCTGCTTCATCAATACCATCTCTGTTCAAAGTTCATTAGCTGTCTCATGTAATCACATTATTTGACAGTGTTCGATGACATTTGTTTCCATTACAATCAATTTTTCAATGTATTTTTTCTATGCAGTTAACTAGGAAGAAAATCATTTTATGACTTGTGGATGACTCTGAGCCTAGCATACATGAAAAACACAAAAAATTAACACTTTCGTCTGCTTCTCGATGTTGCAAATTAATTATGTATTATAATTCGCACACTACATGACAAAACAACAAAATATGAACATAAACAAACCGCATCAAATCATTAATCTCGATGACCTGACAGTACTGTTCGTCACTGGTAAGGATGCGACCAAATTCCTCCATGCACAGTTCACCAATGATCTGGCTGGCCTTCCAGTAAATTCCTGGCAGTACAGCGGCTACTGCACACCAAAAGGCCGCCTGCTTGCATTCATGACCATAGCTCGGATCAACGACAATGAATACCTGTTGATTCTCCCGGCTGAAATCTGTGAGAGCATCCTTCCTCGCCTGCGTATGTTTGTGATGAGAGATGATGTCACTATTTCTCCTCAGCATGAGCAGCTATATATCGCCGGCGTCGTCAGCGCTGCAGATGTGCTTTCTGATAACGGCCTGGTGACAGAAAAAGCAAGCGGCAAACTTGTCGCGCTAGACAATACGTACATGCTGACGATCAACGAGGAGATGGGGCGCTATCTGTATATCACCGATCCTGAAAGGATAGATAGACTGCCACTGGATCCCGCAGACAGAAATAACTGGACACAGCTTGATATCCAGGCGGGTATTCCTGCCATTGTCACAGCAACCCTTGAGGCCTTCGTGCCACAGATGGTGAACCTGGACCTAATCGGAGCAGTTAATTTTAAGAAGGGCTGTTATCCGGGCCAGGAAGTGGTCGCCCGTGTACATTACCTTGGCAAAATCAAGCAACGTATGTTCGTGGCAACAACGCCTGCCACAAAGCCCGCCAAACCCGGTGACAAGATCTATATTGCGGAACAGAAAGACAAGCAAGCCGGGACCGTCGTCCAGGCCTCAAACATGAACTCAGGTCAAATTCTGCAACTGGTATTGCAAACAGAAGCTGTATCTGGAAACGCTGATTTCAGGCTAGGCGATATTGATGGTGATAAGGTAATTGTCGGCACGCAGCCATACACTATCATTGACACGGAAAATCAACAGTGACAAGACTGAATCGGATTGTTAAACCTGTCCAACGACCATGGATTTATTGTTGGCAGTTTATTGTTGGCAGCGCGACGCATCAGGGTCATTAGCTGAGGTTCAGTCTTCTGAATGACACACAATAGTTAATCTGGCGAATGTCTGTTTTTTGTCCGGTGTTCGAACAATAGAGTTGGAAAGCTGAAAAAAAGCAAATAACGAGACTGCCTAATGCTGTGGTGGTGCTGCATGATGACGTGGTGCTGCAACTCCTTTAGCTCTTTTTATAGAAATAGCTCCGACCAGATCATTGTCTTTATAGCCGTTTGCTCTATCTTTAGGATAAAAGAGTTTTAACGCGTCGCTGGCTTCCATGGCCATATCTTTTTCAGAGCCATGACATTTCAGGCAACCCGGTTCAGCAATAATGGGTTGTAGATAGCGGAAGTACTGATTAGCGGGCTCCTGTACCAGCTCAACGATCTCCATCTCATCCGGCTTGACACCGTCCTTCAGCATTTTCTGCATTTTAAGAAGTCCGGCCTGTTCCCAGGCATCGGCACTGCCAAGAACAGGATTACGTGGTGCAAGACTGACCCGGCGTAGTACGATGTTGTTTTTTACTGAAAATTCATAATAGAGCTGTGGGCTGTGATGTCCGCATGTTTCTAAAGTTGAAGAAACACCTACAGTTTCAACATCAATACGGCGCATGCGTTTCAACGACGCCATGAAATCTGCGGCATACTTGCGGCTCTGTATGGTAAATTCGTCGAGCTCATGCTGTTCGGCAAGTGCCGGATCTACGCTGGTGAGCAACGAGAGAATTGACAGTGTGGTGATTAAATATATTCTTCTGAAAGAGGTCATTTATCTTTTCCGTTCAGCAGCGTCATTGCTAACGAGGGTTCATCATGTTGCGTATAAAAGAAGGGGGCGATGTGTACGAACTACTACCCCTGTAGATATCATAACCCATTCGATGCATATCCTGACTCATATTATGGACACTCGATGACATCAGATTAACTGACTGAGACAGAGCATGGACATCAGCCGTCATCACGTCCATATCATCAGTCATGTGGCCCAGACTGTCTGCCAATCGTGTCTGAATTGTAGAAATAGTCTTATTCATTGTGAACATATGACTATCCATCAGCATAATCCGCATGGAGATGTCTGACACTACATCCTGCATATTATGTACATCGTCCCCCATATGTATCATCACCTTATTCATCGAGGACATACTGGCGGACATGTCAGCTACATGACCCGTCATATGTTCCATCAGGGAAACCATCCTGTACATAAAATACGTCATAAAAACAGCGACAAGGATCCCGCTAATGAAAGCAATAGCGATCAATGATTTCCGGCCCGTCGATGAGGAATTATGCAAATTTTGTTTCTCTGTTTGTGAATTGACCATCGTTTTTAAATATGTCGCTTTTTTGGTTGTGATATTTAGTGCTATTTGTACTCTCAGCACTTGCTGAGAAGTCCAGGGAGTGATCAGATTGCAAATTAGTAACTATTCAATTATCTGCACAAATACTTCATCAGGCCGGATCAGACCCAGATCACTACGTGCTCTTTCTTCAATCGCTTCGGTTCCTTTCTGCAGATTGACGATTTCTCCAGCCAGTTCACGGTTGCGCATTTTCAGCCGATCATTTTGTTCCTGTTGTGTGGAGATATCACGCTTCATGTTCCAGATATCCAGCAATCCACCTTTACCGAGGGTAAGGGTATAGCTGAGCAAAACAACGAGAACAATTCCACTTGTCAGCAGAAGTTTCATGCCCACTTCTGTCTCCTGTTTCGTGCCAAGCACTGGATAGAGTTAAGAAATTTCTTTATAAAATATACAATAACTATCTGATAATACTATAAACTTACTATTGCATATTTGCCCGGGTATACTGCACTGGCACCTAGCTGCTGCTCAATCCGCAGTAGCTGATTGTATTTTGCTATGCGGTCAGAACGCGACAAAGAACCGGTTTTTATCTGGCCTGCAGATGTTGCTACGGCCAGATCTGCGATGGTTGTATCTTCGGTTTCACCGGATCGATGAGAAACGATGACACCAAAATCTGCTTGTTGCGCCATGCTAATGGCATCCAGTGTCTCACTTAGAGTACCGATCTGGTTAACCTTGATCAATATGGCATTGGCTGATTTTTGCTCGATTCCGCGCTCCAGCATTCTGGTATTTGTAACGAATAGATCATCGCCGACGAGCTGGCATTTACCACCAATTTCGCGGGTCAACTGCTGCCAGCCTGTCCAGTCATTTTCGTCCATCCCATCTTCAATGCTGACGATCGGATAACGATTTACCCAGTCAGCCAGCAGGCCTTTCATGCCGTCAGCATCGAGGACGCGACCTTCACCCTTCAGTCGATATTGCCCATTGTCAAAGAATTCAGAACTTGCTGCATCAATACCCAGATAAATATCTTCACCAGGTCTATAGCCAGCTATCTCTATGGACTCCAGAATGACCTCGATGGCTTCTTCATTTGATGATAGATCGGGTGCGAAACCTCCTTCATCACCAACTGCTGTGTTCAAGCCGCGATTGCTAAGAACTGATTTGAGGCTATGAAACACCTCAGTGCCAAACCGTAGCGCTTCTGAAAAACTTGGCGCCCCGGCAGGAATTATCATGAATTCCTGTAAATCGACACTGTTATCAGCATGTGAACCGCCATTGATGATATTCATCATGGGAACAGGAAGACTATTTGCATTGTCACCTCCAAGGTATCTATACAGAGGTAAACCAGCCTGGATCGCTGACGCATGGGCAACTGCCATCGATACTGCAAGCGTTGCATTGGCACCTAATCTTGCCTTGTTTTCAGTACCATCAAGAGCAATGAGCTTTTCATCAATGTGGCGCTGTTCCGTCGCCTCCATGCCTGCTAGAGCAGATTTGATCTCTCCATTGACATTGGCAACAGCCTTTAGCACCCCTTTACCCTGATACCTCTCCCTGTCACCGTCTCGTAATTCGACGGCTTCATGTTCACCGGTTGAAGCACCCGATGGGACAGCTGCCCTGCCTGTAATTCCTGTATCAAGAATGACATCGGCTTCTATAGTCGGGTTGCCGCGCGAATCGAGGATTTCACGGGCGACAATATCTGTAATTTTACTCATGTTTTTTTCCTGAGAGGGTGTCACTTGCTGTAATAAAAACAGCTACATATTATTTTCAGATCGATTTCGAGTGGAGCCGGATTTTACCGTAAAATCCTGATAAATTATACGTGGGAAAATCACACATTGGCCCGGAGCAGGATCAAACTATACCTGATTATTACTCTTCCAGATTCTCCTCAAAGGCCCTGGCCTTGCTGGCCTGGTCAATATCCTGTAAATGTTCCAGCAAAACTTTCATTCTGTCCAGCGGCCAGGAATTGGGCCCGTCACTCAGAGCATTATCGGGGTCAGGGTGGGTTTCCATAAACAAACCAGATATGCCGGTAGCGATAGCCGCCCTGGCAAGGACAGGGACAAACTCCCTCTTGCCACCGGAACGCACCCCCTGTGCGCCGGGCTGCTGAACTGAGTGAGTCACATCAAAAACTACAGGACACCCGGTGTTGCGCATAATAGCCAGCGATCGCATATCCACGACAAGGTTGTTATAGCCGAATGATACCCCGCGTTCACAGACCATTACCCGCCCTTCACCACCAGCAGCGATAGCCTTGCTGGTCACCTGGGTCATTTCTTCCGGGGACAAAAACTGGCCTTTTTTTATATTGACCGGTTTGCCACTAGCTCCCACGGCTTCGATCAAATCCGTCTGGCGACAGAGAAATGCTGGCGTCTGTAAAACATCAACGACCTCGGCCACAGTCTTTACCTCTTCCGCACTGTGCACATCAGTAAGCACAGCCGCGCCAGTCTGCCGACGTACTTCTTCGAGTATAGACAGACCTTCATCCATTCCCGGTCCACGGTAGGATTGACCCGAGGTGCGATTAGCCTTGTCATAGGAAGACTTGAAAATAAAAGGAATAGCTAATTCCGCTGTTATTTCAACCAGTTTTCCAGCCGTATCAACAGCTAATTGTTCAGATTCCACGACACAGGGGCCGGCAATAAGAAAAAAAGGATGATCGAGGCCAACTTCAAAACCAGCCAGGTTCATGACTGATGACCAGCGCTTTCTTTCACGTGCTGCTTATGCAGTGCACCTGCAGCGAGAATAAAGCCTTTAAACAGCGGGTGGCCATCGCGTGGCGAGGAAGTAAATTCAGGGTGGAACTGGCAGCCAATAAACCATGGATGACCAGAAAGTTCGACCACTTCTACCAGTTCACCGTCTGCAGATGTGCCGGATAAAATCAGGCCCGCCTGCTCCAGCTTGTCGCGATAGGCATTGTTAAATTCATAACGATGACGGTGCCTTTCATGTATCACATCCTTGCCATAAAGATCATGTATCAGGCTGTCATCTTTTAGCAGACAATCCTGACCACCTAGACGCATTGTACCGCCCATATCACTACTGTGATCACGTACCTGTACGGAGCCATCGGCATCCTGCCATTCAGTTATCATAGCAATGACAGGATAAGGGGTATCATGATTGAATTCAGTACTATGCGCATCTGCAAGACCTGCTACGTTGCGGGCATATTCAATCACTGCTGCCTGCATGCCGAGACATATACCCAGGTAAGGCACCTTGTTCTCACGAGCGTATTGTACAGCCGAAATTTTTCCCTCTATACCACGCAAACCAAATCCTCCCGGCACCAGTATGGCGTCTACAGTGGAAAGACTGCTGGTGCCGTTTTTCTCAAGATCCTCGGCATCAAAATAGCGAATGTTAACCCTGGTGCGGGTATGGATTCCTGCGTGTATCAGGGCTTCAGATAACGATTTATAGGACTCGGTCAGATCGACATATTTACCCACCATACCAATGGTGACGTTCGATTCAGGGTGTTCAAGGTTGTAGACCACCTGTTCCCATTCAGATAGATCCGCTTCAGGGACATCAAGATTAAACTGGCGCGTAATTATCGTATCCAGACTCTGTTCATGAAGCGACGAAGGAATCTTGTAAATACTATCGACATCATAAGCAGAAATAACCGCATCAACGGCCACATTAGTAAACAGTGCTATTTTCTTTCGCATGTCTTCAGGTAATGCACGTTCACTTCGACAGATCAGGACATCCGGCTGGATACCAATGCTGCGCAACTCTTTTACCGAGTGTTGCGTAGGCTTGCTTTTGAGCTCTCCTGCAACGGCAATCCAGGGCACGAGGGTGAGATGAATGTAGGCAACATTATCACGCCCTTTTTCAATTCCCATCTGACGAATTGCTTCCAGAAATGGTAGTGACTCGATATCGCCTACTGTTCCACCTATTTCTACGAGGGCAACATCTGCCCCCTCTGCTCCCTGCTCAACCAGACTCTTTATCTCATCAGTTATATGTGGGATTACCTGAACGGTACCACCAAGATAGTCACCTCTTCGTTCCTTACTGATGACCCGTTCGTACACTCGCCCGGAGGTAAAGTTGTTCTTGCGCGTCATGGTGGTTCGGATAAAACGCTCGTAGTGACCAAGGTCGAGATCCGTTTCAGCACCATCAACGGTGACAAATACTTCACCGTGCTGAAATGGACTCATGGTGCCGGGATCCACATTTATATAGGGATCCAGCTTTAGCAGAGTTACTTTGAGATTACGAGCTTCAAGAATTGCTGCCAGTGAAGCAGCAGCGATGCCTTTGCCCAGAGAAGAAACAACACCGCCAGTAATAAAGATATATTTTGTCATGTCACCGTTCAGGATCCGCTGTGCGGGGTTTGTTCCCCGAACGGGAGATAAGCATACCAAAGCAGTCCTGTCTTCACAATCGCAACATCAGGTAAAAGTTTAGCGACTGCAGGGTAAAAATACTAATCTGCACCTTCACTGAACAAAAAAGCATGTTACGGACTAATGGTAGTGAACCGAGAAAATATATCCCTCTTCATTAGCAGCCGGTATATAGTGAGGATTACTCCACAGTGATGAAACAGCAATAAGATCTTCATGCAGGTAGATTAATGGAATACTCGCACGCAGCCAGGGCGGTACAGCAAGATCCTGCAACAGTTTTTTCAGAGGTTTGCTACCGTGCTCGCCTGGCATACGACAGATCTCCCCGCCCTGTCTAAAACGGACCTGTAATTCAAATCCTTCAACCACTGATAATGCAATTCCCTGACCCGGCAGTCTGCTTGCACGTAATTCCAGTTGCTGCTTGTTAATATGCAATGGACTTTCTGGATTCCAGTGCATCATTTCATTAGCAGGCAAAACTACATCTGGGCTATTACATAACCATAGAAAATTGTTATACAGTCTGAAGGCACCCTGCTGCCAGAGAACCGACCCCTTTTCTGGTGACTCATCGAGCAGTTTTCTTGCACTTTGTAATCGCTCATCACCCGGCACATCTATTCCATTGATACGAATCCAGCATCGCATTGCATTTAATTGATGAGCAGGAGAAAGACCAGCCAATTGATCAGCACGTAAAACGGCAATGCCCGGTGGAAAAAACTGGTTGTAGCTAGCCTTACAATATAGAAGATCCGACAAACCCATTTCATCCAGCATAGTTGCAGCAGAAGCAGCATGACGAGCACTGCGAGATATGCTTTTATCCATACCGGGCCAACGCTGTCGCAGAACAGGTAAGACCTGATTGCGAAGAAAATTACGGTCGAAACGATTATTCTGGTTACTCGGGTCTTCTACCCAGCGTAACTGGTGTTTTTTGGCATAGCTATGCAAATCATCACGCGTGAACCCAAGTAGCGGTCTAAGTAGCCTGCCAGTAGCAAATACTTTACTGGCTGGCATGGCCGCGAGGCCATGCACGCCTGCTCCACGTAGTAGCTGAAGCACAACGGTCTCTGTCTGATCATTCATATGCTGAGCTGTCATACATATAGCTTTATCAGGCAGAACCTCTGCCAGGGCTGTATAACGTGCATCTCTGGCCACTGCCTCGAGACTCTGACCCTGGTCATATGCAAGGGTCACAGTTTTGATGGTCAGCGGCACGCCAAGATCATCACAGATACTTATGCAATGTCTTGCCCATTCAGCAGATTGTTTGTGTAGTGAATGGTCAACATGGATGGCATTCAGCGAAAAAGGATAATCTGCCGCAAGTCGGGAAAGTCCATGTAGCAGTACGTGCGAATCCAGACCTCCACTAAATGCCAGGTAGACAGAACAGTTCTGTTCTAAGGACAGTTGATCATGAAGAATCTGTTTAAGACTGGAGATTGATAAGATGGCAGACGTAATACTGGTTGCCAAGGTATTTATTCCTGAAAATTATCGACACCGTACTGACGCAATCGATGATAACGGTTGTCGAGTATTTCAGATGTCGTCATTGCGTCCAGTCCTTCCAAATTCTTCAGTAATGCCTTACGCAGGTTTTCAGCGGCGAGATCGATGTCACGATGGGCTCCACCCAATGGTTCTTCGATGATTTCATCAATCAGACCTAGATCACTCAACCGCTGCGCCGTAAGTCCCATAACTTCAGCGGCATCAGCGGCGTTATCAGCACTCTTCCATAGGATGCTGGAGCAGCCTTCCGGTGAAATCACCGAATAGGTGGAATACTGGAACATCAAAAGCTTATCGCAAACGCCAATAGCCAGTGCGCCGCCAGATCCCCCTTCCCCAATTACTGTTGAAATAATTGGTGTCTTGAGATCAGACATGATGAAAAGGTTACGTGCAATAGCTTCACTCTGGCCGCGTTTTTCTGCGTCGACACCAGGATAGGCACCGGGGGTGTCAATGAAAGTCAACAAAGGTAGCTTGAAGCGTTCTGCCATCTGCATCAGGCGCATGGCCTTACGATAACCCTCTGGGCGAGGCATTCCAAAATTGCGGTGAACCTTTTCTTTAGTATCACGCCCTTTTTGCTGGCCGATAACCATCACTGGACGTCCATCGAGACGCGCAAGACCACCGACAATTGCTGGATCATCAGCAAACATACGATCACCATGCAGCTCCTGAAAATCAGTGAACACCTTTTCAATATATTCCAACGTATAAGGTCGCTGGGGATGGCGTGCCAGTTGTGAAACCTGCCATGGTGTGAGTGAGGAAAATATCGACTCAGTCAGCTTGATACTCTTGTTATGCAGTCTGGACACTTCATCGGTCAAACTCACATCACTGGTGATACTAACATGGCGCAATTCGTCAATCTTGGCTTCAAGTTCGGCGATAGGTTGCTCAAAATCCAGAAAGTTGAGATTCATCTGTTTATCCAGTGCTATGATTCATTGAGTCGATAGAAGTATAACGCTTTAGCGATAAAAGGATAAAGTTTTGATTTTCTGGCCAATCCTTGGAAATGACAGCACTAGAATAAAAAATACATGACTCATGCGTCATTGCGCCTTTGCTGATCTAGATAATAAATTCTGGCAGCAGCTGCATTATATTCACAGACGGCTCTACTGACAGCCTCAAGCTTGTTCAAATCTTCAAGCAGTTGTGCAGAAGGATGTACACACCATTGACGAGGGAGGTGTATGCTCGCTCTCGCAGTGTCATTACTGTAATCAATAATCACCGGTGTGGTTCCGCCTGTGACCGGATCAAGTATTGATTTTAATCCATCGACGGCATCCCCAGTATTCTTTTTGAGTGTGATGCGTAAATCGGTGGCAAAGGTTTCACGAGCAGAATCCATATCATGAATACGTTCTGCGGTGACCCGAGTACCACCGGTATAATCATCGAAGCCGGCCTTGCCGCTGATAATAACCAGCCGGTCTTCCTGTAATAACTGTTTGTTAGCCTCATAAAGTTCAGAGTATATGGGTATTTCCAGCCAGGCTGACTGGTCATCGAGCGTTAATATTGCCATTCGCCCTCGCCGCGTGTTGCGAGTTCGCATGCCGATAATTAGACCTGCTATGGTGACCTGCTTTCCTTCGGCCGACTCAACCTCACTCAATGTGCAGCTGATAAAATTGCCCAGTTCCTTGTGATATTGATTCATCGGGTGCCCTGTCAGATAGAGCCCAAGATGCTTTTTTTCCTTTTTAAGGCGTTCATCCTCTGAATCTTCAATAACATCTATCCAGTCAACATCCAGCTTCAGTTCATCAGAAGTACCGAATAAGTCATCCTGCCCTGCCGTACGATTTCTAGATTCCTGTCCTGATAATGACATGGCATTGGCCAAATTTGCCATCAACTCAGCGCGATGCGCTCCCATCTGGTCCAGCGCCCCTGCCTCAATCAGTATCTCCATTGTACGCTGGTTCACTTTCTTTAAATCCAGTGATCGACAAAAATCGTAGAGGTCGCTGAACTTGCCTTTTGCAGACCTGGCACTGGTAATTTCATCAATTGCAGCCTGACCAACGCCTTTGATTGCGCCCAGACCATAGACAATAGTGTCTTCTGTGGTTGCCTGGAAAGAATAACCGGAACTGTTCACGTCTGGTGGCAATAAAGTCAACCCCATATCCCTGCATTCAGCTATCAGCATTACAACCTTATCTGTCTTCTCCATATCCGCCGATAAGGTTGCGGCAAGAAACATTGCCGGGTAATGAGCCTTGAACCATGCAGTTTGAAATGACACCAGTGCATAAGCAGCAGAGTGTGATTTATTGAAACCATACTTTGCAAATTCTTCCATCAAATCAAAAATGCTGTCAGCCTGTTTGGCATCAATCCCATTATTTTCAGCACCCGCACGAAAGCTTTCGCGCTGCATGGCCATCTCCTCAGGGATTTTTTTACCCATAGCACGCCGTAACATATCAGCGGCACCTAATGTGAATGAAGCAAGCACCTGCGCTATTTGCATCACCTGCTCCTGGTAAACAATGACACCATAAGTTGGTCTCAGAATATCTTCCAGAGCAGGATGTGGATAGATGATTTTTTCGCGACCATGCTTGCGTTCAATAAAGGTATCTACCATACCGGAGCCTAGTGGGCCAGGACGATACAGAGCAACCACTGCCACCATGTCATTGAAACTGTCGGGTTGCAGTTTTTTAATAACATCCTTCATGCCGCTGGATTCAAGCTGGAAAACAGCAGTAGTTTTACAGTCCTGGATCAACTTGAAAGTCTTTTCATCACTGAGGTCAATATCTTCAAGCCTCATCAATGGCTGAGCCTCTTTCTCACGAAAACGATTGACTGTCTTTAATGAATTATCAATGATGGTAAGTGTGCGTAAGCCCAGGAAATCGAATTTCACCAGCCCAACAGCTTCGACATCCTTCATGTCCAGATGGGTTACCATCTGGGTGGCACCCTGTTCACAATATAGCGCGGTGAAATCAGTTAGTGCCGTGGGTGCGATTACGACCCCGCCTGCATGCTTACCTGCATTGCGAGCCATACCTTCCAGCGACCTTGCATGGTTAATTAATTCACGGACATCATCGTCCTGCTCAATCTTTTCGCGCAGGTCCTTTTCAGAATCGATTGCTTTAGCAAGGGTCATCCCCGGTTCTGCGGGGATCAGCTTGGCTAGCTGATCAACAAAGCCAAAACCAAGATCCATAACGCGCCCAACATCACGCACTACTGCACGTGCTGCCATCGTACCGTAGGTTATGATCTGGGATACCTTGTCCGAGCCATAGTGCTGAGTAACATACTCGATTACTCTATCACGCTGATCCATACAAAAATCAATATCGAAATCCGGCATAGATACACGCTCAGGATTCAGGAAACGTTCAAATAGCAATCCATGTTCAATGGGGTCGAGTTCAGTAATGCCCAGACAATATGCGACCAGAGAACCTGCACCTGAACCTCGACCCGGACCCACTGGTATGTCATGATCCTTGGCCCAACGAATAAAATCAGCAACTATCAGGAAATAGCCCGGGAAGCCCATGCCTGTAATGACATCCAGTTCCATATCAAGTCGTTGCTGATAAATTTCACGCTCAACATCTCCCTGTATTTTATGTAGAATCTTAGTCAGCCCTGCATTAGAAACATCAATTAGCACCTTATTAACGTCCTGCCCTTTTTCAACAGGAAACTCAGGCATGAAATTCTTGCCCAGAGTAAGATGACAATTACAGCGCGTTGCAATATGGTAGGCGTTTTCTACTGCTTCGGGTATGTCGGCAAACAGCTCTGCCATTTCTACCGTAGAGCGGAAGTACTGATGAGGGCTGTAGAGTTTTGGCCGACGTGGGTCATTCAACACACGACTATCCTGAATACAGACCCGAATATCATGAATCTCGAAGTCTTCTTTGTTCGCGAAACGAACATCATTAGTTGCTACCACTGGAATAGACCTGCGCAAAGCCAGATTCAGTGCCTTGCTGACGTGCTCTTCATCACCGGTACGACCGGTACGCATTAGCTCCAGATAAAACCGGTCTCCAAATATTTCCAGGTACTCATCTACCAAATGATCGACCTGGACATCGGAACCATGCAGTAAGGCATTGCCAATCTCACCCTGTCCTGCAGCAGACAAGGCAATCAGTCCATCACAATGATTTGCAAGCTTCTGTTTGGAAATGCAGGCATGGCCTCCTAGATGCTGGCCATGACGAAATGCCTCGGATAATAAATACGTCAGATTGCGATAACCCCGCTCATTCTGACACAACATCACCAGACGAAAAGGCTTGCCGGGTTGTTCGGGTCGTTCGAGCCAGACATCTGATCCCAGCACAGGTTTGATGCCAGCTGCTACAGCAGCCTTGTAGAATTTAACCACCGCAAATACATTGGATAAATCTGTCACTGCAACAGCAGGCATATTCTGTTCTTTTGTCGCACTGATGATATCGCTTATCCGCAAAATGCTGTCTACTAGCGAATATTCAGAGTGCAGATGCAGATGGATAAATGGTTTCGTCATCAAAGATAAGCCATCAGCGTTTAATTAGTAAATAACACATTTCTAACCGGTGCAAAGCTCTGTCTATGACAGGGTGTTGCACCATGTTTGATCAATGCTTCACGATGCTTGCGGGTAGGGTAACCCTTATTACTGTCAAAACCATATTGTGGATATTGTCGATGCAGATCTTTCATTAAACTATCGCGATAAACCTTGGCGATAATGGAGGCCGCTGAGATTTCTGGCACCAGGGCGTCTCCGCCAACGATAGCCTCGGCCTTGCACGGAAACTGTGGCAGACGGTTACCATCGACCAGAATCTTTTCTGGCCTCTGTGCAAGTCCCGCTACTGCTCTTTGCATCGCCAACAGAGTCGCCTGCAGAATATTTAACTGATCAATCTCAAGAACCTCAGCCCGCCCAATCGAAAAACAAAGTGCATGAGTGCGGATTTCCTGATCCAGCTGCTGGCGTTTTTTTTCAGTTAGTCTCTTCGAGTCAGCTAGTCCATCGATGACGTGATTACAATCCAGAATAACCGCTGCTGTAACGACAGGCCCAGCAAGAGGTCCGCAGCCAGCTTCATCAACCCCTGCAACAAGCAACTGTTTCATTAGTTCTGCACTGGCTTATTCTTGAGCCCCAGCATTTCTACTACTGACTCAGCAGCCAGACGATCTGAGTCGAGATCAAGACTTTCCCTGATCTGAAGAAAAGCCTGTTTCACTTTATCGACCTCAGCTTCATCGTCAAGATAATTACCTACCTCAAGCGCCAGATTGTCAGCTGTACAGTCATTTTGCATCAGCTCAGGAACCAGCCTGTGACCAGCAAGGTTGTTTGGCATAGAAAAATATTTTACTCGAGCAAGTAACTGCACCATTGTTTTGGTCAACCAGGAGACTTTATAAGCGACAACGACTGGACGACCAACGATTGCTGCTTCCAGGGCAGCTGTCCCGGATGCTAGCATGAGAATATCCGAGCATGCCATAATCTCTCTCGAGTGCCCAGTTATGAGCACTAAATCGAGGTTTTGCAGGCCAGCTTTTTGAACCTCATTCTGAAACAGTTCCATCAGTGAAGAATTAGGCATAGCAGTGACAAATTGTAAGTCTTGATATTTTTCTGTGAGCATTGCCGCTGCACGAAGGAATTCACCTGCCATGCGCTGGATCTCGCCATGGCGACTACCAGGTAACAGCGCAATGACTTTTTTGTCTGCTGAAATACCATGTTTTTTTTTCAGTTCTTTGATGTCCGGATACCTTTCGATATGCCTGACCATTGGATGTCCCACCAGTTTCGCATTCAGCTTATGCTGTTGATAGAAGCGTAGCTCAAAAGGGAACAGCACAAGGATTCTGTCTATTGAGTGGCGCATGCTCCTGAGGCGATACTTGCGCCAGGCCCAGACAGTTGGACTGACATAGTGCAGCACAGGAATACCGGCCTTGCGTAATTTCTTTTCAAGCCCCAGATTGAAATCTGGTGCATCAACGCCAATGAATATATCTGGAGGATCTGAGAGATAATATTGCACCAGCTTGCGGCGAATGTGCAGAATTTCCCGCAACCTGCCCAACAGCCCATCAAGCCCCATCAGGGTTAGCTTCTCCATCAGAAAAAAGCTTTCGCATCCCTGTTCCTGCATCAGCGGGCCAGCTATGCCTGAAAACTCAAAGGTATAGGGATATTTCCTCAGTTCGTGCATCAGGCCAGCGGCAAGCAGATCACCTGAAACTTCACCAGCAACGATGCCTATTTTAAATATTTTCCTTCCTTGCATTGCATCGTTTCAGCGCACGACACCTCTCTCGCTATTGGCTAGAAAGTCAGCAAACACCTTTACGTTTGTGTCATCGGCAGCCAGTTTATTAATCTCGACAATGGCATCCTGGAAACTTAACTGTGATCGATAGAGTGCCCGGTATGCATCCTTTAATGCTGAAATTTCTTCTTCATTAAAACCTCTACGCTGCAGGCCCTTTACGTTTATCCCATAGGGTCGTGCTGTATTTCCAGCCACCTTGAGGTAAGGGGGTATGTCTTTGAAGGAAACGGCTCCAATACCTGTCATAACATGTGCACCGATCTTGCAAAACTGATGAATCAGTGTGAAGCCACCAAAAATGACGTGATCGCCAACAACGACATGACCAGCAAGACTGGAACCATTAGCAAAAATGATTTTGTTTCCCAGTATGCAATCATGAGCTATATGCACATAGGCCATCAAAAAATTATCATTACCTATTCGAGTTATACCTCCCCCTTCGACAGTACCGGTATGCAGAGTACAAAACTCACGAATAATATTATTATGACCGATCCGTAGCTCTGTCGGCTCATTCTTATAGCCCGTACTTTGTGGTACTTCACCGACAGATGCATATTGAAAAATCTGGTTATTTTTACCGATACTGGTGTGCCCAGTAAGGGTCACATGGGATCCTACTCTGGTACCATCTCCAATCTTTACATCTTTACCTATAATTGAAAAATGTCCGATTGAGACATCTTTTCCTATTACAGCACCATCTTCAATAATGGCATGAGGCGAGATCACTTAGACCTCCTTTGCGGTAAACATCAATTCAGATGAGGTGCAGCGTTCTCCATCGACGGTTATGGCAGCGGAGCAAAACCACATTCCACGTGCCTTTCTGCTCAGTGTTACATCAACCTTCAACTGGTCACCAGGTTCAACCGGACGTTTGAAGCGAACCTTGTCTACACCAACAAAATAATAGACCAGGTTGCTGTCACCGCCTTTGACATCGGAACTAATTGCAGCCAGCAGGGCTGCCGCCTGTGCCATCACCTCGATCAACAGGACCCCTGGCATAACGGGTCTGCTGGGATAGTGCCCCGGGAAAAAAGGCTCGTTGTAGGTCACATTCTTGATCGCAGTCAATGAAGTGTCCTTTTCAAAACCGGTGATACGGTCGATTAGTAGAAATGGGTATCTGTGTGGCAGGTATTCCAGGATCTCATGGATATCTATTGTGTTCATTATCTGACCTTGATTTGGTATAGTTATTTCTGTTTCTTTGTCAGATCTCTGACCTGTCTGAACAGTTTATTAAGTTGTTTGAAACGCATGGCATTCCTTGTCCAGCTACTATTTTCTTCAAGTAAAATGCCCGATGAGTAGACCCCCGGCTGCCTGATATTCGAACGCACTGCAGACTGACCAGTAAAATGTGCATCATCACAGATCTCGATATTATCAACAACTCCAACCTGGCCAGCAAATGTGCAGCGTTTCCCAATAACTGTACTGCCTGCAACACCCACCAATGCCGCCATAGCAGTATCATCGCCGACGCTGACATTGTGGCCAATATGCACAAGGTTATCTATTTTGACACCATTACCTATTGTGGTATCTCCCAAAGTCCCACGGTCAATGGTCGTATTCGCGCCAATACGCACGTCATCGCCAATCACCACCTTGCCTAGCTGAGGTACAGGTATCCAGCGCTCGCCATCACGTGCATGGCCAAAGCCATCTGAGCCTATGACACAACCGCTATATAGTACACAATCCCGTCCAATGACAGAATCGTGATGAATTGTGACATTATTTTTAAGCACGGTGCCTTCACCAATAGCGACACCGTTTCCGACAAGACAGCCTGCACCTATTTCGCATCCCGCTGCGATACTCGCAGATTCTCCTATCGTGACATTTTCAGCAATACTTGCTGTCTGATGCACAATAGCCTGAACATGAACACAAGCAGATGAGTGAATTCCTGCTGGAATGCGTTTCCTGGGATAGAATAAATCTGCAATTTTAGCAAAAACCAGATGTGGGTTTTCACTCAATAAAGCATTACCGTGGTAATGCCCGGAGACTTCGGGGTGAAGTATAACAGCAGTTGCCCTGGTTTTTTCAAGTTCAGTCATGTGGCGACGACCAGTGCAGAAACTGATATCACCGTCACTGGCGTCCAGTAAGCTTGCTACATCATGAATTTCTGCTTGTGCTTGCCCCTTTAGCTCAAGGTCAAATCTAGTCGCTAACTCAGATAACTGATAGCTCACCGTGCTGTAAGTTCTTACTTGCTATTTAGTTTTTTTAAAACCAGGTCAGTAATATCTGCTTTATCGCTTACATGCAGAACGCCTTCCGCCAGAATAATGTCAAAATTGTTTTCCTTGCCTACTTCGTTCACGGCTTCCCGCACTACCTCCTGCAGAACTTTCAACTTCTCGTTTCGACGCAGATTAATGTCTTCATTAAATTCATCAGCCTCGCGTTTCAGGCTTCGCTTGAGCTTGGTGATCTCAGCTTCTTTCTTTGACAGTTCAGATGCCTTCATGACCAGAGCATTCTTTTCCAAATCAGCCTCGAGGGTTTGAATCTTCTTTTGTTTTTTGCGAAGAGCATTACTACGGGGGCTGAATTCTGCCTCTATTTTCTTTGCTGCTGACTCTCCCTGTGGAGCTTTTTCAATCACTTTAGCAAGATTGACGAAGCCAACCTTCGTTTGTGCGGAAGCCACTGTCGGGAAAAGGGTTAGTGCAAGAGCCAGAACTGCCACTACTTTGATATTTGTAAGCATTGTTTTCATTTCTCTATAAAAGTACAGATTCAGGTTGATAGTTTAATTGAATCCCCTGCCAATTGTGAACTGAAATTTTTCCAGTTCATCGTCTTCCTCATCATTGATTGGAAGTGCATAACTAACGGAAAGCGGACCAACCGGTGAATACCAGAACAGACCTACACCATAGGAATATCGCAAGGCATCTAAGTCAACGTCTTCATTTTGGCCAAACACCATTCCACCATCAACAAATAATGACAGACGTTTATCCTTTTTCTCACTACCTGGGAACGGGAACAGAAGATCCACTCCGCCTACAACCCGCCTGGTACCACCAAATGGATCGCCGTTACTGTCGCGCGGGCCAAGAGAACGTGCCTTGTAACCTCTCACCGAGTTGCTACCGCCCGCATAATAATTTTTGTAAAAAGGAAAAGTCTCCGTATCGCCGTAGGCATCTCCATATCCCATATCCCCACTAAATTTCAACACCACATTACTAATAGTAGGCAAATGCCAGGAGAAGTTCAGGCCAGTCTTATAGTAATCAACCTCACTACCAGGTATTGATGCTTCACCCAGCAGTCGGAAATTGAACCCGCTGGTGGGGTAAAGAATACTATCCCTTGTATCATGACTCCAGCTTGCTGTCGTCTTCAAATACCAGTCATCGGGATGCACCTCGATATAGGCAAGAATTTCATCCGGCGTGCCGTCTGTTGCAGAAAGCTTGCTGCGATCTGGACCAAAACTGAAACTAAAACTGTTATGTTCTGATAATGGTACACGATAATTAACGCCGAGGCTGAGCGTTTCATTGATATATCGGGATAAATCAGCCTCAGCCGCGTCAATATCTGTATAGGTGAGATAAAAGCCCCTGCTGACACCATTGACTGTATAATAGGGGTTAAAATAACGTATTCTGGCTGATTTGCTGATCTTGGAAGTATCGATGCTCAAATCCAGCTCCCTGCCGGATCCAAACAAGTTTTTCTGGTTAATGCTGGCCTGCAGCAATATACCATCCGAATCGGAGTAACCCAGGCCAAACATCATACTGCCTGTTTGCTTTTCCTTGACCCGTATATTGACATCTACCTGGTCTTCGGTGCCAGGTACCGCCGGGGTTTCTATATTTACGTCATCAAAAAAACTGAGGCGATCAAGACGGACTTTTGACCGTCTTACATTCTTTGTTGACAACCACCCGCCTTCAACCTGCCTCAGCTCACGGCGAATGACTTCGTCCCTGGTTGTTGTATTGCCAGAAATATTGATACGTCTAACATATACCCTTTTGGCCGGATCAATGGCGAAGACAAAAGATACAGTACGGTTTTCCTTGTCTATATCAGGTATCGCATTGACGTTGGCGAAGGTATAACCTGACTCAGCCAGGCGGTCACTGATAGCCTTGCTGGTTTGCTCCACTTCTTTGCGTGAGAAAATGTCTCCATTGAAGATCGTCACTTTTTCTGAAAGTTCTTCTTCAGGCACCACGAATTTTCCACGCAGGCTAACCTTGTCGACGGTATAAACTTCTCCTTCCGTCAGATTGTTGGTAATGAATATTTTTTTCTTGTTTTCACTTATTGAAACCTGAGTAGTATCAATTTTGAAATCAAGATAACCCCGGTCCTGATAATAGCTGCGCAAGGCCTCAAGATCTCCAGCAAGTTTCTGCTTGGAATACTGATCGGATTTACCGAGGAAATTAAGTTTTTGCCAGCCAGTTTTGGGCTTTACCTTGAAATTCTTCAGCAGTTTCTTATCAGTGAAAACGGTATTTCCAACGATTGCAACTTCGCCAACCCTGGCCGTCTTCCCTTCCTTGATATCCACATTTATCTTGACGCGGTTTCTTTCCAGAGGGGTAACTGTAGTTTTTATATCAACAGAATATTTACCACTACTGTAATACTGTGTACGAAGCTCCTGCTCTACCTTTTCGAGGATTGCCTTTTTGAATACCAGCCCTTCACCAAAACCAACCTGTAACATACCTTTCTTCAGCGCCTCAGTCTCGAACTCCTTGTTACCGGAAAATTCTACACTGGCAACAGTCGGGCGTTCGACAACGTTGACAACCAGTATGCTGCCATCCCGATTGAGCTCTATATCCTGAAAAAAACCTGTATCAAACAGGGCCTTTATGGCTTCATTTATTTCATCATCATCAACATAATCACCCACTTTTATAGGTAGATAGTTAAAAATAGTACCGGCTGAGATCCGTTGAGTACCGGTTACCTGGATATCTGTAACTTCAAATTCCTCCACCGCCAGGGCTTGTACAGACCACATTAGCAGAGCAATTAAACTCGCGTAAAATATCGTAGTTTTATTCATTATCCGGTTCTTATATTAGCTTAGTTCAACAGACGTCCCAGGTCGTTGTATACAGCGAGAGACATTAATAAAAAGAGCAGCAGGATACCAACTTGTTGACCTATTATCATTAACTTTTCAGAGACAGGCTTTCTGGTAATAACTTCAATCAAATGGTATAGCAAATGACCGCCGTCGAGAATCGGTATCGGTAGTAGATTTAGTACGCCGAGACTGACACTTACGATTGCAAGGAACAAAATGAAACTGGTTAATCCTACCTGAGCCGATTTGCCCGCATACTGAGCTATGGTAATAGGACCGCTGATATTCTTGCTTGAAACCTCCAGGGTAACCATTTTTACCAACATGCGCAGTGTAAGAACGGACATCATCCAGGTTGTCTCTGTTCCGCGATATAGAGACTCCATGAGACCATAATTGGTGTTGACGATCCTGTCTTCAGGAATTTCTATCGGCTTTACGCTAATTCCTATGCGCCCGATCTGCTTCTCCCCATCAATAACCACCTCAGGGATAACTGATATCGATTCAAAAAAACCGTTCCGGCTTACAACAATCCGCAGCGGCTTACCAGGATTATCTGAAATCAATTGCACAACTTCATTCCAGCTTGCTACTTTCTCGCCATCTACAGCTGTAATTAAATCACCTGGCAGGAAACCTGCCCTGACTGCCGGTTTACCACTGATCACCTGGTCAATGACTGGTGGCACTGTTGGATACCAGCCAATCAGGCCAATCCCTTCGGCGACCAGCCCGGCATCGATTTCTGACATAGGTACATTAGCCAGGTTCAGAGTACGGCGTATTTCCTGACCATCACTTGTCCTGACTTCATAACTAACAGTTTTACGTGCCAGAGCCTTACTGAACAAATACAGTCGTTGCTCCTGCCATGAATTCAGCTTTTTTCCATCAAGTGAAAGCAGAACATCCCCGTTACGGAAACCATCTGCTTCTGCAACAGAACCCTCTACAACCTTGCCAACAACAGGAGTAATGCCTTCCACCCCGTTGACGAAAACAAGACTGTAGGCAGCGATGGCAAAAAAGAAATTAAACATAGGGCCTGCCAGCACCACAAGACTCCGCTTCCAGATAGGCTGGCGGTTGAATGCACGGTGTTGCTCTTCTACAGCAACATCACCTTCATTCTCATCCAGCATCTTGACATAGCCGCCAAGCGGGATTACGCCGACCGCATAAACAGTGCCATCATTCGCCGTGCGTGACCAGATAGCCCTGCCAAATCCGACAGAGAACTTCAATACTTTAATGCCGAGTTTTCTAGCTACCCAGAAATGACCAAACTCGTGCACAGCAACGAGAATGCCCAAAGCAATAATAAACCCGGCGATACTATATAAAAACTCTAACATATTGATTTAATTAATTAATTAATTGAATTATTATTTATTCTGATTTAGAGCCTGAACCCGATCTTCAGCAAACTGTCGTGCACGTTGATCAGCTGCCAGAACACTTTCCAGACCCTGATATGATACAGATTCCACTGCCTCCATCGTCTCTTCCACCAGATGGATTATCTGATCAAAACGAATTGCCCCATCAAGAAAAGACTGCACGCCAACTTCGTTTCCCGCATTCAATATTGCGGGCAGGGTTCCACCTGTTTCAGCTGCCTGACGAGCTAATGTAAGAGACGGAAATTTTAACACATCCGGTGCCTGGAACTCTAAAGCTGACATTTTCATCAGATCCAGTCGTTCTACTCCCGCATCTATGCGTTCAGGCCATGCCAGGGCATGAGCAATTGGTGTTCTCATATCCGGATTACCCAGCTGAGCCAGGATAGAACCATCAGTATATTCAACCATAGAATGGATAACACTTTGAGGATGTACGACAATATCAATCTGATCAGGATCGGTAGAGAACAGCGCGCAGGCCTCGATAAGTTCAAGCCCTTTATTCATCATGGTTGCTGAATCTACTGAAATCTTTCTCCCCATTACCCAATTCGGGTGAGCACAGGCCTGATCCGGTGTGATTGTGGCAAGATCATCGCTGTTTCGGTGCAGGAAAGGCCCTCCTGAACCTGTAAGCAATATTCGACAAATCCCGTATTCTGACAGCGTATGCTGAACCGGCGCTGCTGTTGCTTGCTGTACAGTGGCAGGTAGACACTGAAAAATAGCGTTATGTTCACTGTCAATCGGTAACAGAACTGCTCCGGAGCGTTTCGCCTCTTCAACGAAAACCTGCCCCATCATGACCAGTGGTTCCTTGTTTGCAATCAGAACCCGCTTACCGGCTTTGACGGCAGCCAATGTCGGCAGCAGACCTGCAGCACCTACAATGCCGGCCATAACGGTGTCCACTGAGTCATGCAGAACAACTTCACTAAGCTCTGACATCCCAGCTAACACACGGGTAGAAAGTCCTTTCTGCTCTAACGCATCCGTGAGTTCTGTAGCTGCTTCAGGATTTGACATCACGACAAAGTCTGGCTGCCATTCCTGACATTGCTGGAGCATCAGTTTAAGTTGTCGATTGGCTGTCAGCGCGATGACCTTGAATTTCTGTGGATGGCGCCGAACTACATCCAGGGTATTGATGCCTATAGTTCCGGTAGACCCCAGAATACAAATGCCCTGCTGTTTCACGATAAAGAAGTGCCTGTAGCAGCAAGCAGATCAAACTGATAAAGTACCAGCATATAGGACGGTAAAGCTGCACAGGTACTATCAATACGATCAAGTATCCCACCATGCCCGGGTAATAGTTTACCTGAATCCTTAACACCTGCCCGACGCTTGTAAATGCTCTCGAATAGATCACCTACGACCGAGAAAAGTGTGACAATTGCCACCGCCAGCAGCCACAGTAGTAACTCCTGCAGTGATAGCTCCCACACCAGCGCAGCAGCCAGGGCTGCAACAACTAATGCCGCCAGCAGGCCACCTATGAGACCCTCAATTGTTTTCCCAGGACTGATTCTGGGAGCCAGTTTATGCTTGCCCCAGGTGCGTCCCGCCAGATAAGCACCCGTATCTGCTGACCAGATAATGAAGAAAAAAATCAGTAGCAGTTGAGGTGCGGCAGAGTCATACGCCTTCAACGCCTGCAGACCCAATACCGTAGGGATGAGTACGAAATAACCATCCAGCCACGCCAATGGACCATTTCCTAGTGCGCTTTTGTATGCATGCTCACGCTTAGCAAACTGAAACAAACGATATACCACGACTAGCCAGAGAGCGAACACAATGATAAATAGCTCCTGTCCCACCACACCGGAATACAGAAACATTGCTGCAATGATAATACCTGCCGCGATATAAATACCTTTGATAGTGTGAGACTGGATACCACTTAAGTTAGCCCACTCAAACAGACTAAGAGCAAGAACTACAGCTAATAAGATCGAAAATCCCAACTCATCCATCAAAAATAATGCCGCAAGAAATATCGGCATCAGGACTGCAGCGGTCAATAGGCGCTGTTTAAGCATGACCTGCTTTGTCGGCTCATCCGAACCTTGCATGATTGTCACTCAGCCTGGGTGTTGACATTCGCGTCGAGAAAACAAATCGCTGACGTCGTGCTGCTAACACAAATTTCAATAATGAAATCCGTGCGCAAGCACAGGCAAGCCCAGCGTAATGTCCCATAATCATTCGGCTCTCAGTTACGTAAGATGACAAGTAATTGCTATTGCCGGTGAGCAGCCACGACTGGATGTGGGTCATTTTGACACCTCTGAATGCCTGTTATCCAGGGCCTGGGAAAGTATTTGCTCACTGGTTTTACCAAAACGTCGCTCACGCTTTGCAAACCATTGCAAAGCATCTGCAAAGTTCTGCTTTGAAAAATCAGGCCAAAGCACGTCGGTGAAATACAATTCAGTATATGCCAGTTGCCAGATGAGAAAATTACTGATTCGTTTCTCTCCTCCTGTGCGGATAAACAAATCAGGATCAGGCATCCCATCAGTAACCAGATGGCGACTGAGCAACTCCTCATTTATTTCATCTGGATTAATCTCACCAGAACTGGATTTTGCTGCCAATTGCTGACATGCCTGTGTGATATCCCATCGGCCGCCGTAATTTGCTGCAATCGTCAATTGCATACAACTATTACTCGCTGTACGCAATTCTGCTTTTTTGATCAGCTTGCAGATGCGATTTCCAAAACGTTTCAGGTCACCAACGATGCGCAAACGTACACCATTCTCAACCAGTATATCGATGTCCTTTTCCAGAACGGAAATAAAAAGCTCCATCAGCAGTTTGACTTCTCGCGGTGGGCGTTGCCAGTTTTCACTGCTAAAGGCAAATAATGTCAGATACTCAACGCCCCGGTCACCACTCAAACGAATGATTCGACGGACGGATTCAGCACCTTTTCTGTGCCCCATGATTCTTGATTGCCCGCGGCTTTTCGCCCAGCGACCATTCCCATCCATGATCACTGCAATGTGACGAGGGATAGCAGGATCAGGGTTCTTTACACAGGGTGATATTTTATTTTCAACCGGAGACATAAATCCGTATCGGGAAGGGAAAGGCAACAGTTTAGCCCACCCTATTAGATTCTTAAAGGGCAACTAAAGAATCGAGAATGCAAAAAAACCAAAGCGTCCTAAATCTCCATCAACTCTTCTTCTTTTTCCTTAAGCAGACTGTCAATTTTGCTAATATATGAATCAGTCAGCTTCTGCACCTGCTCTTCAGCACGGTGTTCATCATCCTGAGAAATTTCCTTTTCTTTTAACAATTCCTTGATGTGAGATATCGCATCACGACGGATATTTCTGACTGCTACCTTGCCGCCCTCGCCCTCACTTTTGACCAGCTTAACGAGATCCATTCTACGTTCCTGTGTCAGAGGAGGAATGGGAATGCGAATCATGTCGCCAGCTGACATCGGGTTGAGACCAAGATCAGACTCAAGAATAGCCTTCTCAATTACCTGTACCATTCCTTTTTCCCACGGTTGCACGCCGAGAGTCCGTGAATCGGCGACAGTGACGTTTGCTACCTGATTTAGCGGGCTTGGATTTCCATAATAGTCAACTTTAATATTTTCCAGTAGCGCCGTGTTCGCTCTGCCTGTACGCAATCGTGACAACTCATTTTTCAATGACTCGACACTTTTGTTCATGCGTGTCTTTGCATCATCAAGGATTTCATTAATCATTTTCTTCTTCCCGTGCTGCCAGTATCGTTATAAATCTGTGTTATGACTGGTTGGTAACCAGTGTCCCTTCATCTTTTCCATCAAGTATTCTAGCAAGAGCTCCCGCTGAGCGCATTGCGTATACACGAAGTGGCAAATCGTTTTCAAGGCAAAGTGTAATTGCCGTCAGGTCCATGACACCCAACTGGCGCGTGAGGACCTCATCAAACCTGAGTTGCTTGAATTTTGTGGCTGAGTTGACAGCTTTTGGATCGGCATCATAGACACCATCTACCTGGGTTGCTTTCAATAGCAGGTCAGCGCCAATTTCAACTGCTCGCAGGCTTGCAGCCGTGTCTGTGGTAAAATATGGGTTGCCCGTTCCTGCGGCAAAAACTACAACGGTACCAGCTTCAAGATATTTCAGTGCGAGGCGACGACTAAATGTTTCAGTGAATGTGCCGACAGTAATAGCTGATAACACCTTTGCCGGGATATCGTTACGGTTGAGATTTTCCGCAATAGCAATAGCATTCATTACCGTCGCCAGCATACCCATCTGATCCGCGGATACCCTTCCCATGTTCAGGGCTGCACCAGACATGCCGCGGAAAATGTTACCACCACCAATGACTACACCAACCTGTATACCTCGCTGGACGGCAGTATTAATCTCAGCACTGATGTATTCCAGCATATCCTGGCTGACACCGAATTCCTGATCTCCCATCAGGGCTTCACCACTGAGTTTCAGAAGGATGCGGCGGATACCGGAATCAGAACGGGATCCGCTCACTGTCAAACCCCTTTAGCCTGTGCGGCCACCTCAGCTGCAAAATCTTCAACCTTCTTCTCAATACCTTCACCTACTTCTACGCGAGTGAACTTAACAACATTAGCATTTTCAGCCTTCAGAAGCTTACCGACAGAGGTGCTGGAATCTTTAACGAAGTCCTGACCATGCAGTGCAACTTCATTAAGGAACTTATTGATACGACCGCTAATCATTTTCTCAATGATCTCTGCTGGTTTACCGCTTTCAGCAGCCTGTGCGGAAAAGACTTCTTTTTCTTTCTCTACTGCTTCAGCTGGAACCTGGTCAGTGCTAACACAAATTGGTTTCATGGCGGCAATATGCATAGCCAGATCCTTGCCCAGATCTTTATTACCACCAACACTTTCCACCAGCACTCCAATTTTCAGACCATGCTGATAGCTGCTAACAACTGCATCACCCTCAGCTTCAATCCTTTCAAAGCGGCGAACGGTGATGTTTTCTCCAAGCTTTGCAATCAGTGCACGGCGGGCCTCATCAACCGTTTCACCAGATGAAAGCTTTGTTGCATTTAAAGCATCAATATCTGCCGGGTTGGTCGCTGCCACAACAGCAGCAATATCCGCAGCAAATTTCTGAAAATCGTCACCTTTAGCAACAAAATCAGTTTCAGAATTTACTTCAACAATAACGCCTAACTTCCTGTCATCACTAATATAAATACTGACCACACCCTCTGCTGCAACACGTCCGGCCTTTTTGTCAGCCTTTGCAGCACCACTGGTGCGTAGCAGCTGTACCGCTGCTTCCATATCACCATCTGTTTCAGACAGTGCTTTTTTACATTCCATCATGCCTGCACTGGTTCGTTCGCGCAGTTCCTTAACCATAGATGCGGTGATAGCCATCTCAATAATCCTCTATTCATTCATACCAAAAATCATACGTGAGATTTGCCAGGTTCTATTTAACCAGGCCTATCTCACCTGCCTTGACTGCCAGTCCTGAAGTAATTTACTCAGTTTCCTTTTTAGCTGCGGTTTTCTTTACTGCCTTCTTTTTCACCGCTTTTTTCTTTACTGCCTTCTTTTTCAGCGCAGGCTTCTCATCAGTTGCTGTTGCAGCTTCAGCGGTTGTTTCAACTGGCGCTGACTCTGCCACCTTGGCTTTCTCTGGTTCAGCACTTTCGTCGGCATCAGCTTTAATTTTCTCAATCAGCACTTCTGCCTTTTCTTCATCCATTTCAACGAAGTCATCAGTCGCAGCAGCTGCTGGAGCTGTTGCTACTGAATGCCGCCCTTCAATAATGGCATCAGCTATCGTTTCCGCATACAGTCGAATTGAACGGATCGCATCATCATTGCCAGGAATAATATAGTCGACACCTTCTGGTTTACAGTTGGTATCAACGACCGCCACTACAGGAATGCCCAGCTTCCTGGCTTCTGCGATAGCAATGTATTCATATTTAACGTCGATAACGAATAGCGCATCTGGCAGACCATTCATATTTTTGATACCGGCAAGTGAACGCTCTAACTTGGTACGCTCACGCTCCAGACGCAAACGTTCCTTTTTGATCAGTTTATCCGCCTGACCACTTTCGAACTGTTCATCCAGTTCTTTCAGACGCTTGATCGAATTACGTACAGTCTTAAAATTAGTCAACATACCGCCCAGCCAGCGATGGTCGACAAAGGGTGAAGCAGAGCGTGTTGCTGCCTCACGAACTACTTTACTGGCCTGCCGTTTAGTACCAACAAATAATACATTGCCACCATTCGCTGCAACCTTGCCGAGAAAATTGCAGGCGTCTTCAAATAGTGGAAGTGTTTTTTCCAGATTTATGATATGTATCTGGTTACGCTCACCGAAGATATAGGGGCGCATTTTTGGGTACCAGAAACGTGTACGGTGGCCAAAATGGACACCAGCTTCCAGCATATCGCGAAGCGAAATCTTGGACATCTTGTTTTCTCCGTTCGGGTTACATTCACATGGGTTGCAGCACCAGTCCGGCAATCTATATTAGTTTGCCAAACACCCGGGCACAGCTTAAATCCCATGATCGATTTTAAAAACGCCATTGCTGGCACTGTTTTTTCCAGGTCTTTCAACTGATTCCCTGAAAAAGAGGCCGGTTTATATCATATACAGGCGAAACACACAATTAACGGATAGAAAATATTGACGAGTTTCAAGCATCAAGCAAAATCTTCAGCACCATACATGAATCACTTTTATCTGGAAACTTGTACCTTTCTTTTCCCCAAATTTCATCAGGTATCTAACCACTTCATGCATCAGTCCGGTTATAATGTTATGTTAAAGAGAACTTCACGAGTTAATAGATGAGCATTTCAATCAAGACAGTAGATGAAATAAATAAAATGCGCTTAGCGGGTCGTCTTGCGGCCCAGGTTCTTGAGATGATAGAGCCTCATGTCAAAGAGGGAATAAGTACAGGTGAGCTCGATGCAATCTGCCACAAATATATTGTAGATGAGCTTGATGCCATCCCTGCCCCGTTAAACTACCGCGGCTTTCCCAAGTCAATCTGCACCTCGCTAAACTATCAGGTATGCCACGGCATTCCTGGTGATCGAAAGCTGAAAAAAGGCGATATCATCAATATTGACATTACTGTCATCAAGGATGGTTATCACGGCGACACTAGCAAGATGTTTACCGTAGGCAAGCCCTCTACGCTTGCCAGCCGACTCATTCAAATCAGCCGCCAGTGTATGCTGAAGGGTATTGAAATTGTTAAGCCGGGAGTCCAGCTGGGTGATATCGGTCATGCCATCCAGGCTCATGCCGAAAAAAATTACTTTTCTGTTGTTAGAGAGTACTGTGGCCATGGCATAGGGCGTGATTTCCATGAAGAGCCTCAGGTTCTACATTATGGTAAACCGGCTACCGGTGTCACCTTACAGGAAGGCATGACATTTACTATTGAACCGATGATCAATGCCGGCAAGAAGGAAGTAAAACTGCTGCCTGATGGATGGACTGTAGTAACTCGTGACCATAAGCTTTCTGCACAGTGGGAACATACCATCCTGGTGACTGCAGATGGCCATGAAATCCTTACTTTACGGGAAGGTGAAAATGTTTAGGCCAATTGCTCATGAAAAAAAGAACTGTCAGTCTTACTCGTAAAGACCTCACTGCTACCTCAGAGATAGCAAACATCCTTAATGAGCAGTTACAGCCACACACGGAAATTAAAAAAATACTGCAGGATACCAGGGAGATTCTTCATCAAGCCCAGTCTGCAGGAGCCTCTAGTACAAATATAATCAACCTTTGGACATGGTTCATTGATCAGTTACTGATATGCATCTGGAACTTTGTCCAGCAACAGGATCCAAAATCTGGTTGTTGCAGTCTGGTAGCTGTCGGGGGATATGGAAGAAAAGAACTTCATCCCTATTCTGACATCGACCTGATGATACTTGTCGATGAAGAATCTAAAGATTCATTCATCGAAACAGGAAAACAGTTTCTGCATATCCTGTGGGATATCGGTCTTGATATTGGTCACAGCGTACGTACAGTCGCCGAATGCAGTGAAGAAGCAGCAGACCTGACCGTAGTAACCAATCTGATGGAAACACGCCTGCTGAAAGGGTCTAGTGAACTTTTTCAGCGAATGCAGACGGCTATAGCACCTGACCGTATCTGGCCGGCTGATGATTACTTTCACGCCAAACTGGTAGAGCAGCAGGAAAGATACCTTCGCTTTGGTGAGACAGCATACAAGCTTGAACCAAATATCAAGGAAAGCCCAGGTGGACTACGTGATCTGCATATGATTTCCTGGGTCACAATGCGATATTTCAATGCGGCATCACTAGATGAGCTGGTGCTGCATAATTTCCTGACAAAAGATGAATATCAGACACTGATCCGCTGCCGGAATTTTCTCTGGAGGCTGCGCAATGGCTTACACTTTTTGACCGGTCGCCGGGAAGACCGCCTGTTGTTCGAGCACCAGCGTGTACTGGCAGCTGAATTCGGATTCTCTGACAAACCTGGCACACTGGCGGTGGAACAGCTGATGAAGCGATATTACCGAACCGTCAAAGAGCTTGGACTGCTAAATGACATTCTTTTGCAGCATTTTGAAGAATCCTTCCTTTCCGAGCAAGACCACACATCAGTGCAAATTAATCGTCGATTCAATGCTATCAATGGCTACCTGGATGTGATTGATAACGATGTCTTTAAACGACAGCCATTTGCCTTGCTTGAAGTGTTCCACATACTACAGGACATGCCAGACCTGAAAGGAATCAGAGCCAACACTATCCGCACGATTCATGACTCAATTTCGTTGATCAACCGTGATTTTCGCCAGGATATAGCCTGCCGCAGCCTGTTTATCGAAATATTTCGCAATGGATCAGGGTTGACACATATCATGCGAAAAATGAATGAATATGGTGTGCTGGGCGCCTATTTTCCAGCCTTTGGGCATATCGTTGGTCTGATGCAGCATGATTTGTTTCACATCTACACTGTTGATGTCCATACTCTTTTTGTAATCAGAAACCTGCGCAGACTAACAGTACCTGAATTTCGCGATGAACACCCGCTTGCCAGTAAACTGATGACCAGTCTATTCAAACCCGAACGATTGTACCTCGCTGCCCTGTTACATGATATCGCCAAAGGGCGCGGAGGAAATCATTCTGAAAAAGGCAAAAAGATCAGTATCAGCTTCTGCAGGCATCATGACCTCAGTGACTATGACACGAATCTTGTTGCCTGGCTGGTCCTGAATCACCTGATCATGTCCTGGACGACTCAGAAAAAAGACATCTCAGACCCAGATGTTATTGAAGAATTTAGCCGTTTGGTGGGTAATCAAGAGCGGCTGGACAATCTATACCTGTTAACCATGGCAGACATGCGTGGCACCAGCCCAGACGTCTGGAATGACTGGAAAAACAAACTTTTACTACAGCTTTATGATGCAACATCCAGGTACCTGAGACGGGGAATACCTGACAATGAGCATGACGAGGAGCGTCTTGCCAATCTGCAGCAGGAGCTTTTCAGTCAATTGGTTCCTGCACATCTGTCGGCTGAAGTCTTTCAACGCTACTGGTCACTATTCGTTGATTGTGATTATTTCCTGCGCTATCAATTCGACACATTATTGTGGCATATGAAAACACTGTCCGGTGTCGGCGCCCTCGATCTTCCAGTTGTCGCTGTACGTTATGCCAGAGAATCTGGTAGCACTGAAATAATGGTCTTCACTCCTGACCTGCCAAATTTGCTGGTAATAACTACAGCAGGGTTCGATAACCTGAACCTGAACATAGTTGACGCTCGCCTGCATACAACAAAATTGGGTTTTGCCCTGCATAACTATCTTGTGCTGGATCAGAACGATAAGGCTATCAGTGTCAATGCAGAGCAGGAAGCGATAAGAGAAACCCTGATTGAGCAATTACTGTCGCCACGTAAGGGTCGAGATCCTCTGAAAACACATATACCAAGGGCCTTGCAACAGTTCCCAATCCCTACTGAGGTCAACTTCTCAGCAGCACGACAGGGGCAGCTAACCGTCATCGAGGTTATTGCCCAGGATAGACCGGGGCTTTTATACCAGATAGCAGAAGTATTCGATAAATGTGATATCAAACTGCATAATGCCAAGGTGGCGACTTTCGGCGCACGAATCGAGGATATCTTTATTGTCACCGATCTCGGCAACAAGCCAATAACAGGCAGTGAACAACAGCAAAGAATCAGGCACAATATCATTAACAGAATTGATTCCCCGGAGACTACCTGTAACGAGAGTTCTGGGATTGAAACAGTATTCTGAAAACAGACTCGACTCAAGCTGGATAGCTATCCAGCATAGTAAAAAAGAAAAGAAAAATAGCCCTGATAGAATGAATTCCCGACTGGATAAACTGAAAGAGTATCCCTTTCAACGACTGAATCAGCTACTGGCCGGGTTTGAACCAGCCGCAGACAAAAAACGCATCATACTTTCACTAGGCGAACCGAAACATAAACCGCCTTCGTTTATCCACGAAATACTTGCTGATGGCGGTCACTTGCTGGCAGGTTATCCCGGCACTCGTGGTGAAGAGAACCTCAGAGAATCGATATGTAAATGGCTGAGCCGCCGCTTTAATATTAATGGAGAGCTTCTAGATCCTGCAACTAACGTGCTGCCAGTCAGTGGAAGCCGTGAAGCTATTTTTTCATTTATCCAGGCATCCATCGATCGTAATAATCATAATCCTGCGCGCGTCATCATGCCCAACCCTTTCTATCAGATCTATGAAGGGGCAACTATCATGGCGGGAGCAACACCCTATTTCCTCAACAGCACCGAGGGAAATTACTGGCTGCCACAACTAGACAGTGTGCCTGTAACTACATGGCAGGATACCCAACTGCTAATTCTCTGCTCTCCAGATAATCCAACAGGTTCCGTCATTCCTGCTGATATATACACCCAGGCGCTGGAACTTGCTGATCGCTATGACTTCATTGTTGCCGCAGACGAATGTTATAGTGAAATTTATAGCGATGAAGATAAACCACCCGTTGGCCTGCTACAGGTAGCAACGCAACAGGGAAGAACCCAATTCGAGCGCTGCATTGTCTTTCATAGCCTTTCCAAGCGATCTAATCTGCCGGGACTACGCTCAGGTTTTGTCGCAGGAGACCACAGGATTATTGACGCCTATTTTAAATATAGAACCTATCATGGCTGCGTCCCTAACCGACTCACACAGGCCATTTCGATGGTGGCATGGGATGATGATGAACATGTTGTTCAAAATCGAGCCGTCTATCGTGATAAATTCGCCGCTGTTGTTGATATATTAGAGGATGTACTGAAATTGAATAATCCTGCCGCCGGTTTCTACCTGTGGCCGGAAACTCCGGTCAATGCAGAGGATTTCAGCCGCGATCTATTTCTGCATGAAAACATAGTGACCCTGCCTGGAACCTATCTTGCACGCGATACAATTAATGGCAACCCCGGAGAAAATCGGGTACGCATAGCGCTGGTGGCAGAACTACAGGAATGTATAGAGGCAGCTGAACGAATTCGTCATTTTGTTACAAGAACCTATGACTGTTAAAAACTTGAAACTGATTTTACCCGAGGAATAACAATGCAAGAGCTGAAAAACCAGATCAATGAGGCCTTTGAACATCGAGCCGAGATTACCCCACGCACCGCTGCAAGCCACGTAAAGGATGCGGTGTACAGTGCCATCGAACTGCTGGATACAGGTGAGGCACGAGTTGCTGAGAAAAAGGATGGCGACTGGGTTGTCAATGACTGGCTGAAAAAAGCTGTGCTACTGTATTTCCGTATTGAAGACAATAGCTTTATCAAAGGGGGGTTCACTAATTATTTCGACAAGATCCCATCTAAATTCAGCGACTACAATTCACGTGATTTCCGCCAGGGCGGTTTCAGGGTTGTGCCACCGGCTACCGCACGTCGTGGATCCTACATTGCTCCCAATGCTGTGCTGATGCCCAGTTATGTAAATATTGGTGCCTATGTTGATGAAGGGACCATGGTAGATACGTGGTCAACGGTTGGATCCTGTGCACAGATTGGCAAAAACGTCCATCTTAGTGGTGGTGTAGGAATTGGCGGTGTCCTGGAACCTCTACAGGCAGCACCAACTATCATAGAAGACAACTGCTTTATTGGTGCACGTTCGGAGGTTGTGGAAGGCGTAGTCGTGGAGGAAGGTGCAGTACTGGCAATGGGGGTATTTATTAGCCAGAGCACCAAGATTTACAATCGTGAAACGGGTAAATCCACATATGGTCGCGTGCCACCATATTCAGTAGTTGTACCGGGTTCATTACCATCAAAAGATGGTAGTTATAACCTCAACTGCGCTATTATTGTCAAGCAAGTCGATGAGAAAACTCGCAGTAAAGTGGGCATCAATGAGTTATTGCGCGAAGCCTGATAAACATCGGCATCAGTCAGATAATATTTAATACTTAATAATTAATAACTAGTAAAAGGCATGACACCTCCTATCACCCTCGCAGGTATCAAAAACTGTGATAGCGTAAAATCAGCAAAACGCTGGCTGGATGATAATAAAATTGACTATAACTTTCTCGACCTCAGGTCCGATCAGTTTGTACGACATACATTGGGGCAGTGGCTGGAAATAGTTGACTGGACAGATCTTCTGAACAAGCGTAGCGCAACCTGGCGCGGACTTGATGATGAAGACCGCGTTGACCTTGATGAAGCCCGGGCGATGACACTGATGATGCGGCACCCCACACTCATCAAAAGGCCTGTACTGCATCTGGGTACTGCCATAGAAATCGGCTTTAGTGCAGAACGATATGCCAAATTGCTAAAGCCCTGACACAAGTACCGGTGAATGACTAAAGATACTCTTGAGCTAACCCTCGAACTGATAAGACGACCATCCGTTACTCCTGATGATCAGGGTTGTCAGAATCTTATCTGTGAACGGTTGCAGACTACAGGATTTGAGTGTCAGCATCTGCGCTTTGAAGATGTTGATAATCTGTGGGCTACCCATGGTTCCAGTGGACCGCTTTTTGTCTTTGCCGGCCACACCGATGTTGTACCTAGCGGGCCTGAAAGCGACTGGACGAGCCCACCGTTTGAACCGACACAACGAAACGGCAAGTTATTCGGACGTGGCAGTGCCGACATGAAAACATCGATCGCTGCATTTGTCACTTCAGTAGAACATTTTGTTCAACAGTATCCAGATCACCCGGGGACTATCGGCCTGCTGATTACATCGGATGAAGAGGGTCCATGTATCAATGGTACAGCTAAAGTAATGCAGTGGCTGAATCAACAGTCGACCAGGATTGATTTTTGCATTGTAGGTGAACCCTCATCTGTCGAGCAGCTAGGTGACACGGTTAAAGTGGGCAGGCGTGGATCACTCAATGGCTACCTGACTATTCATGGCAAACAGGGGCATGTCGCTTATCCGCACCTGGCTGACAACCCTTTCCATCGTGCACTGCCTGCATTAAATGAACTTGTAAATATAGAGTGGGACCAGGGCAATGAATTTTTCCCGCCGACAAGCTTCCAGATTTCAAATATTACGTCGGGCACCGGTGCGGAAAACGTCATACCAGCTAATGTCGAACTTAAATTTAACTTCCGCTTCTCATCTGAATTGAATGAACAGCAGATAAAAGACCGTGTTCTCGCGATTTTTAAAAAACATGAGCTAAATTACTCGATTGAGTGGCGCCTGTCTGGTAAGCCTTTTTTGACCGAAAAAGGCGCTCTGGTTGATGCTGTTAGTCAAGCATGTATTGAGATATTAGGAATCTCACCAGAGCTTTCAACTTCTGGTGGCACCTCTGATGGCCGGTTTATTGCCCCTACTGGAGCTGAAGTGGTTGAACTCGGCCCCTGTAATGCCAGTATTCACCAGATTGATGAGCATGTTATGCTGTCAGATCCGGAGCGATTATCACAAACATATCAGCGCATACTTGAATTAATTATGAACACACCAGATACAGCATGAGCCGAACTAATCCCTGTCACCCACATCACATTCGAATCAGGATGGCCGGGGTCACTGATACCGGACAACACCGTGATGCCAATGAGGATAGTATTTTTGTTGATAACCAGCACTGTCTGGCTATCGTTGCTGATGGTATGGGAGGACATAATGCAGGCGAAGTTGCCAGTCAAATAGCTATCGATGTCACCAGCCAGTTCATCAATGCTGGTGTTCGTATCGAAGGTAGTACTGAAAACGCATTTTCAACTGCAGAACCCCTGCAGGACCTGATGGAAAAATCCATACAGCTGGCGAACCGCAGAATTTTACAGGAATCCAGCAATGATAATAACAAGAGTGGTATGGGAACAACTATTGTATGTCTACTTTTCTGCAATAACTGGTTTGTCATCGGTAATATTGGTGACTCCCGCTGTTACCGATTTCGAGATGGAAAAATCACCCAGCTTTCAGAGGATCATAGCTGGATACAGAGTATGATTAAGCAAGGCAAAATCAATAAGGAAGATGCTAAACATCATTCACAGAGAGGCCTGTTGCTGCAGGCACTGGGTAATAGCGAAGTCGATCCGTCTTTCACAACCGGCTGCCCACAGGTTGGCGATGTTTTTATCCTCTGCTCCGATGGATTGACTGAGGTCGTCAGTAACAATACCATAGGTTATGTACTAAGCCAGGATGGAAGCCCGCAAAAAACAGCTGATAAACTTGTGGAACTGGCTAACGAGAATGGTGGCCCGGACAATATTTCAGTTGTAGTAGTAAAGATTCTGCCACCCAGAAAATCAAATTCTACAATCAAAGCCAGCAACACAGATCACACGGGCGAAGCACCCGTGGAGCAATGAATATATCATTTCACGGTGCTGACCGTGATGTCACTGGCTCCTGTCATCTTGTAGAGTGTGCTGGCAAACGCATACTCGTGGATTGTGGTCTTTACCAGGGACAAAAAGAAATTACCGTAGAGAATTCCGGCGATTTTGGTTTTGAACCGGGAAGCATTGATTACCTGTTACTGACCCATGCCCATCTGGACCACTGCGGTCGCATACCACTGCTTGTCAAACGTGGTTTTAAGGGTGAAATCATCACCACAGCTGCTACGCGGGAACTCGCTCGTCTTGTTATGCTGGACTCAGCTGGACTGCAGGAGGAAGACACTCGTTATAAAAGACGAAAGGCCCGCCGAAAAGGAAAAGACACATCCGATATTCAACCTTTATACACCACACTTGATGCATTAAATGCGACTGACTTTTTTGGCAGAAAGGCGGCTTATAATAATCCCATTCAGCTGGATCAGGGTATTCGTGTAACATTCGTTGAGGCAGGACACATACTGGGATCAGCTTCCATCCTGCTTGAGCTGGAAGAACATGAAAACAAACGACGTGTCCTGTTTTCAGGTGATCTAGGTTACGCTGATCGTGCCATTCTTAGAGATCCTTCTGATCCACCACGGGCTGATATAATCGTCATGGAATCAACATATGGTGACCGAAGTCACAAATCTCTGACCCCTTCCATCGAAGAATTATACGATGCAATCAACTCCACACATGACCGTGGTGGTAATGTCATCATCCCGACATTTGCACTGGAGCGTACTCAGGAAATACTCTATTACCTGCGCGAAGGATGTAATAATGGCGCACTAAACAAGCACCTGCCGGTTTTTCTCGACTCGCCAATGGCGATATCAGCAACTGAAATATTCAGGCGTCACCCGGAGTGTTATGACGAGGATTCAGCTGAGATACTGAAGAAAGGCAACGATCCTTTTTATCTCCCGGGATTGCATTTCACTCGGGAGACATCTGAATCGATGGCAATCAACCAGGTTTCGGCTGGTGCCGTTATTATGGCAGGATCAGGAATGTGTACAGGCGGGCGTGTCGTGCATCACCTTCGATATAATCTTGGGCGCTCCAAATCCAGTGTGATATTTGTAGGTTTTGCCGCTCATGGGACACTTGGCAGGAAAATAATTGATGGCGCCGAAACAGTGAAAATTTTCGGCGAGGAAATTACTGTCAGGGCAAGAATCTTCACCATTGGCGGCTTTTCAGCACATGCCGACCAACAGGGTCTTCTGGACTGGCACCAGAAAACGGGTAGCTCAACAACCACTTACATTGTTCATGGTGAGGAGCAGGCAATGGAAGCACTTGCCCCGCAGTTGTCAAATACCAGTGTTGTAATGCCCGAGCTACATCAGCGTTTTAAACTTTAGCTTATTTCTAACTCTTCGATGTCTGTCTGTGATAGGTAGTCTTATGACATTTCGGACAGGGCGGAATACGTCCCGCACGGTGGAAATGCAGTACCTCACCACAATCATCACAGATCAATGCACCGGGTCCAGTCACTTCTCCTGTTTTATAGATAGAACGTGCTGCCAGCTCCAGTTTTAGCTCATTCATTTCAACTGTTGTTGGATCAGCTGCCTGTAAAAACATATCCCTCAGCTCTGCCGCTAGCAGACTGTCCTCGAAACCCAGCCAGTCTTTTATCTCCTTGCTCTTCTCTGACAGATAGAAGTTTGCATCTAGCAGATCACGCTTGAGATATTCAGCCAGATGAGCTGCTTCGTCCTCAGTAAGTTCTTCAAGTTCGATAGCCTTATCTTTGGCTTTATCTATTAGTGCATGAAGTGCCGGCCCCGTCTTCTTCTCCAGCTTGTGAAACTCGCTCGCACTCCGCTCCAGCATGGTTTCGTAGGCGACCCCCATAATATCCAGTGGGTCATTAATTCTGTTCTTTGCCATCATTTTATCTCCGTCATAGTTTAAAATGATATCATGTATTCCATGTACATAGATTAATTTGAGACAACAATTAAACTATATAGCTTGCTTCGTCAGACAGTGGCCCTGTCGTAATAACGCAGTCGGTAGATCAAGCGCCTATGGTTGTCATCTTCATCAAAACCACTGCGGTCATGCAAGATATTATTACAGATCAGACCCATACCCGGTTCAAGTCGGGCACGTAGAATATAAGGAGAATCGGACGCCAGGAAATCAGTCAAACATGTGGTAGCTTCTCTGGTCAGGGCATCATCTCGCCACACTACACTGCGAGTACGCGCAGTATATCGCATATGTAATGCGCCATTGTCATTGACTGAAAACACTGGCCCTGCCCGATCAGGACGTATTTCATTGCCATTGATAACATTAGCCGGGATGATCATCGCCTCAGGGTGAAGGAATGCACGGATATAATCAGGATTGCTATCACGAAGATGGATATAGGCGATTTCATGATCAAGTAATGCGTTCTCACCCCCTCGCAATGCATCCTGTACACAGTACAATACCATACCATGTATCTTACGTTTTTCTTCATTGTAATACCCGTCTGTATGCCAGTGAATAGGTTTATTAGTGTAAGGGATATAACCACCCCGCCATTGGCCACTGCGCACAGTTAATTCACTGACGCCATCATGATCTGCACCCATATTATGATCAAGCTGATGCATGCCAAATTGATCTGCGATATTGACAGGTATTGTCTTGTTTCGCTTTTCATCAGATTGTGCAACGAAGAGCGCCATATTCGCCCTTGCAATCAGACCCCCGATTGCATTGTGTTCTTCATCTGTCAGACGAACTGGATCTTTGACTGGGACCACATAGTCATCAATACTGCCGGGCATCCGGGCCAGCTTCTGATCACGCCAGGATAGATAGCGAGACGGGTTATCAAGATCGGTAAAAAGACTATCAGGTATTTTCATCACCTAAGAACTGCTTTACCCTCCTGTAACGGGCGGGAAGAAAGCTACCTCATAATCATCTTCCATTAGTCGATAATCAGTATCGACATATTCCTGATTGACTGCACATAGCACGTTCTCAGGTAACAGCTCAAAATCCGCAGATATTTGCTGCCATAATTCAGCAACGGTTACTCCATTGCTGACATCCATGTGCTTTTCTGCAGTACCTGCTGCATCCCTTAAACTAGCAAAGAAAAGCACCCTGATACTCAATTTATGCCCTGTCAGTAGAGACTTCATCAGGTTGACTTTTGTTCCTCAAAGCATAGGAGAGGATCATATAACCAACTACTGCAGAGGCCATTGAGCCGCTAAGAATACCCAGACGATCTGCATTAAGATTAGTGTAACCCTCCTCAAAGGCTAATGAGCTAATAAACAAACTCATGGTAAAACCGATACCCGTCAAAACTGACAGTCCATAGATCTCCATCCAGCCCACCCCGGCAGGTAACTTTGCGACACCAGCTTTTACAGCTGCCCAGGTAAACCCGAAAACACCTAGTTGCTTACCTACAAACAACCCCATGGCAATACCGAAGGGTTCCGGTGATAGTAAGGTTTCAAAATTTATTCCATCAAGCGGAATACCGGTATTTGCAAAAGCAAACAAAGGAAGAATTATAAATGCTACGGTAGGATGAAGATCATGCTCAAGATTACGCAAGGGTGAATATTTCTCACCTTCTGGATGTTTCAAAGGAATGGTAAATGCAAGCAGAACACCAGCAATAGTTGCGTGGACACCTGATTTCAGTACCGCTGCCCACATGATCAGGCCGAACACCAGATATGAAGTCAAACGCATCACTCCACGCCAGTTCTGCATCACCAGTATGATATAGGAAACACCTGCAACAAAAAGAGAAAGTTTGGATATATTAACCGAGTAAAAGATAGCAATGATCAGGATCGCTACAAGATCATCGATAATGGCCAGTGTCAGCAAAAAAAGCTTCAATGATGGCGGTACGCGTTTACCCAACAATGACAGTATTCCAAGTGCGAAAGCGATATCTGTCGCTGTCGGAATCGCCCAGCCCTTCATTGCAGAGGGATCACCATAGTTAAACCAGGTAAACACAAGGGCGGGTACGATTACACCACCAACCGCAGCAACTGCAGGCAACATTACCTGAGCCGGGTCGGACAACTCACCTTCGAGCACCTCGCGCTTCACCTCGAGACCAATAAGGAAGAAAAAGATTGCCATCAGGCCATCATTGATCCACAGCAGTAGTGGTTTCGCTATTTCGAAGTCTCCAATGCGAATCTCGAGAGGTATTGCCAGCAGAGCTTTGTACCAGGGCCAAAGATCGGTATTCACGACAATCATGGCCATTAGCATGGCGATAATAAGCAGAACACCACCCGCTGATTCCAGTCGAAGAAATTCCCTAAGCTGATTTACCATTAAATACTCACCTCATATAATGAGATACTAACTCGAAATATCTATGATCAACTACAGATAAGATATGGGGCAATTATCTCGCTAACTAGAATGCTTGTCTATGAAGCCGGGTAATATGAATACAAAAACAGGAGAATACCAATGAAGCCGATACTTACCGTTGAATTCAAGGCAACGCAACATGGCCAGGATTTCTATGAAGAAAGCGTGCCACTACATAGCCCTGAAGAATTATTTGAGTTTATAGCTGCAGGCGGCGGCTGCGATAATATTCCCGATGAGGTAGAAGAAATACAAATGCTTTTTATGGCTCCTGAGCATGCCAACAAGCTCAACCCCATGGCTGACAAACAGGTTACCCTGGAGCTCGGCATGGTATATATTACAGGCCCACTGTCAGATATCGTTCAAACTGCAGACATGCTTCTAGACAAGGCTGGCCGCGGTGAGCTGTCAGAATCATTCCTAAATGTCATCAATGCCGGGACCTGAACAGAGTTACTGGTAACTGTATTCTAATTGAGACCCGGGTGGTCAGGAATCAGGGGGGCACAGGCTAGCGCCTG
Source organism: Arenicellales bacterium (assembly GCA_029287915.1). Taxonomy (GTDB): domain Bacteria; phylum Pseudomonadota; class Gammaproteobacteria; order BMS3Bbin11; family BMS3Bbin11; genus BMS3Bbin11. The sequence continues at coordinate 13,851 of JARFQE010000115.1, read as the reverse complement.
TCGGCACGGACCAGATTTCCAGCAGCATCAGTATAGCAATCTACAACAAAACGCTGCTCGCCGCCCTGCTCGGCCATTTCACCAACAATGATATTTTTGATTAAAAAGCCCTTCTCCGTTTTGTGAACATCACCGTGCTCAATTAGGCGCATATAGTCCGGCGTTGAACCCATTTGCAGGGCCTTGCTTTCGCAGGATTCTGCAGCCTGCCAACGGTCATGTGCCACATAGTACTCGACGGCATGGCGGAAGCCAGGAATCTCATTTACGGCAATAAACAGAGCAAAAAAAGCAAAGATTATCAACGGCAGGAAATTTTTGTGGCGTGAGCGATGTTGATCCGGCCTACGATCTGGACTTATATTTTGTTGTTCATTGTCATGCATAGCGCAACTTTACCGTAAAACAAGCGCTGCGATAACCAGTGCTTGAAAGTGTGTATTATGTGACAAGTCTTGTGTCATATCTTTTCCCCCTGTGCTGTTAAGAAGCTGGCGAATAGCAACGAACTAATTTATCAAGAGATTAAAATCAGCATATTGGTCGGAGCTGGGATCCAATCCTCTTTTTTGCCACTTTGTATTAGAATATACTTGAATTTATGATTTTGATAGTCAGGTCAGCCAGCCATACCAGAGCGGTAGAGTTACCAGGCTCATCGCAGTTGTCAAGGTAACAGCAGCAGCATACAAACCGGCATCCAGATTGAATCTGTCACAAAGTACTATACCCAGTACCATGCTTGGCATTGCTGCCTCAAGTACAACTGCGGCCAGAACTTCACCTTGCATACCAAGCATACTGGCCACTGCCCACACCACCAGCGGCACCAGAAACAGACTGATTATCGATACGGGTACAAGGCTGGGCAACATGCGCCAGCGCGATGAAGACCATTCAAGACTCAAGCCCAAAGAGAACAGCATCAATGGAACTACCCCGCGTCCGAGTAAGTCCAGCAAGCCCTCAAGTACAGCAGGTACAGGGACTTTTGCCAGATTCAGCCCTATGGCAATAATAGCAGCCCACATCGGTGGTATTCTGAGCAGACTGGAAACCAGTGAAGCCCTGCTTTCGTGACTATTTCCCATGCGAGCAGCGAACAGAACACCAACCGTAAATAGCAACGGTGTACAGGCAAATAGATCATACTGGATAGCTATGCCACGTGCCCAGCTACCGAATGTGGCTTCCAGAACTGGTAAGCCAAGATAGGTTGCATTTGGGAAAGCCATGGCCAGTATCAGAGCCCCTGCCTCAGCTCGGCTGTTTCGGCACACACGACAGGATAGTAAGCCCAGCAAAAATCCGGCAACTATTCCACTGACAGCAGAAACTGCAATTAACACGGGACGCGTTGACAGATCCGCCTTCCACAGAACAATTAGTACCAACGCTGGCAATAGCACATAATAGACGACACTGGTCAGTACTTTTCTTGTTTCAGCTGGTGAAAGTCCCGCAGGTTTGAACAGTTGCCAGCCTATACCACAAAGTACTAGTCCGGCCATCTGATAGAGGACTTCTATCACGTGCTATCTCCTGTGCCGCTGATTGATAATATGGAAAGTAAAATTCCAGGGCATAGTACATCGACATTAAGCATGGCCAGATCACAGTTCTTTCTGACATATCTGACACACTTTGACAGTATACTATGCAAGCACTTCTGCTGTGCATAATTCAGCATCGGCTCGGTATCAGCATGGAACATTTTAAGCAGCGTTGCTGTATTTCAATACTGTGCAACAATTTATCGTAGTGACGAAGCTGCGCTGGCAGTTAAATCATAACTAAACAATGGGTTCAAACAATCACATGGGTAGCCATAAAAGGCATCAACACTGAATAGAGTTGAATGATCATAGACAGTAGCTCATCAATTCCTGCATAAATCCATCATTGAGATAGACGTAATCAACGGCTATTTTCTCTTTACTACTCTATGCGCTGATGTTTGGGCAACTTTAGAACAATTTCTGGCATTAAAATATAATTGTCATACATAATCTGAACATAAATTCATTTTGGGTAACCATATCTATAGCAATTTATACTTATGCTCGAAGCTCTTTTCCTTCTGCTAGTTGCAAACGGTACCCCGGTACTGGCCAGGAAGTTTCTGGGTGATCATGCTGCCTGGCCGCTCGATGCCAATCTGATGGCTGCCGATGGCAATCCTTTACTGGGCGAATCCAAGACCATCCGCGGTATTCTGCTGGCAGTGTCCTTTACGACGCTCGCCGCTGAAGTCATAGGGCTGGGATGGAAACTGGGATTATCGATAGGTGCCCTGTCAATGGCAGGTGACCTGTTCTCAAGCTTTACCAAACGCCGCCTCGGCATGCCACCTAGCAGCAAGGCGCCGGGCCTGGACCAGATCCCTGAAGCGCTGCTGCCGCTAGCTGTCTGTGCCACCCCGTTGGGACTGCGATGGCATGAAGTAGTGATGCTGGTGGCTATTTTCTGGGTACTCGAAGTGCTGCTTTCTCGCGTTCTGTATTCGCTGCATATTCGAAAACAGCCCTGGTAAGCGCACTTATCTCTCAGGTTTTATTTGACCTGCGTAGCCGATGCAATGTGACTTCTGGTGGACAGTTCAGGCGCACATCGACAATGCTTGTACCGGCACCAACCGATGTATAGCCTTTCATAGTATGGTAGCGCCAGCTGCCCGAGCCCATATAGCGCGGGCACTTTGCATCCAGAGTCAGTGGATAGCCGCCCGGTAGACAAATCTGCCCACCATGAGTGTGACCACACAACATGACGTCAAAACCTGTATGTGCCGCCTGACGATAGATCTCCGGCGTATGCGACAGCAGGATAGATACGGCATCAGCCGGTATCCCATATGCTGATTTCTCCAGATTATGCACACGAAAGTAATGCGCATCATCGATACCGGCGAGATACAGTTTTTCATCCTGCTGTTTGATAATGGTTGATTCATTCAGCAGCATGTGGATACCCATATCCTCGAGTTCTGGTACCATGCGAATACTGTCGTGGTTACCAAGCACGGCATACACTGGTTCTTTCAATACCGTACACAGGGATCGCATGCCAGTCATGGCGGCATCGATAGCACCTGTTGTCCAGGCACGATAATCACCGGTAATAACACACAGATCATAGTCAAGTGTCTCTACAAGTTCGATCAACGTATGCGTCGCCTCAGGGTACATATCTACATGCAAGTCGCTGAGGTGCAACAGGGTCAGTCCATCAAAGGCAGCTGGCAGATGTGGCAATTCAATATCGTTTTGCTTGAGCCGGATATCAAGCGTCCTGCGCCGACCATACCAGTAGACACCAGTGAGTTTTAACAGATAGCGCAGCATGGCATGTGCGGAATACCAGTTCTCCGGATGGAAGAAATTCAAGCCTTTGCCAAAAACTCGCGGTGCTTCATCTTCAATGCCAAGCCGCTGGCGAGCATAAATTTCTCCCAGCCTTTTCGCCAGCCAATCGTGAATGTCCGAATTCATAAGTGTAATTATACCTGCTTACCTGCCGGTAAGAAGTGCAAGGACTTAAAAATGCGTTTACTGGTTAAATATATAAAGTACTTCTTCGATTAAATTTCCACAACACAAAAAAGAACAGGCATATTAAAGAATAGGCATATGCGGCAGATCATCTTCTCTTTAGCACTGCTGCCCATGACGGCGTATTGCATGTAGATGCCGCTGACAAGTGCGATATGTTCTGATGGGATTCTATTCTTATGTGTCTGCTACTTCACTTACTCAAAGAGAAAAAAGATCTGCAGTATATAAATTACAGTTGCTTAAGTTTCATGTGAAAGCACTTCGGGCTTAGCTTTAATATTCAATGCCAGGACAAGCTTGAAAGTAGAAATATATCAGCAGCTAAATAGCTTATCTCAACGGTTGAACACCAATGAACATTTTATCCCCTGCAACTGGTAAACAAGGTTCCAGTTCGTAATCGTCAAGACCTCAAACATAAAAAAATTCATTTCAACAGATCGTAGTCATAATCTACAATTAATGGCGAATGGTCTGAAAATCTTTTCTTTTTATATATGGAAGTCGCTTTGGCCTTAGCGGCTATGCCAGCAGTTGCAATCTGATAATCAATACGCCAACCAGTATTATTGTCCCAGGCGCGCCCACGATTTGACCACCAGGTATATTGATGTTCCGCCGGCTCCAGTTGTCTGAAAACATCAATATAGGCGGCTTCATCAATCAGCCAGTCCATCCAGGCTCGTTCTTCGGGCAAAAAACCGGAGTTGTTCTGATTACTACGCCAGTTTTTTATATCGATTTTTTTATGTGCAATGTTCCAGTCTCCGCAAATCAGATACTCTCTGCCGGAAGCCTGCATCTCGAGCAACAGTGGCTTCATTCTTTCCATCATATCGTACTTGACGGCCTGCCTTTGCTCCGCGCTTGAACCGGAAGGCATATATAGTGAAATAATACTCAAATTACCAAAATCGGCCTGTATATAGCGCCCTTCCGCATCAATATCAGGCCAGCCCAGTCCATACGCCACCTTATCTGGCTGGTGACGGCAGTACAAAGCGACCCCACTGTAGCCTCTTTTTTCAGCATCATGAAAGAATGCATGCATACTTGGAGGATGAAACATTTTATCGGTGAGCTGAAATTCCTGAGCCTTGGTTTCCTGAATACAGACAACATCAGCACGCTGACGTAGCATCCAGCTAAAAAACCCTTTTCTGCCAGCAGCGCGTATGCCATTGGTGTTTAATGTAATAACTCTCATTCAGTTAATTCTCCGTGTTTAAGCAATCTTACCCGTATTACCATATGTCATCGAGACCATTTTCATTCTTTGTGCTTGCCGATAGAATAGCTATAACAGAAATCAATAACTAAAATGAGAGAATCATGCAGGATTTCCGAAAAGAGTTTCTTGATTTTGCTATTCAAACAGGTGTACTGCGCTTTGGTCAGTTCACGCTAAAATCAGGTCGAAATAGCCCTTATTTTTTTAATACCGGTCTATTTAATAGCGGACAGGGTCTGGCACAACTCGGACGATATTATGCACGCGCTATAATACAATCGGGTATTAAATTCGACATGATTTTTGGGCCTGCATACAAAGGCATCCCATTGGCTGCTGCAACAACAATCGCTCTTGCTGATTATCATGGTCTCGACATCCCCTATGCCTTCGACCGCAAGGAAGCCAAGGATCATGGTGAAGGTGGAAATATCGTTGGTGCACCACTGCAGGGTAAGGTTCTGATTATAGATGATGTAATTACTGCCGGTATTTCTGCAGCCTACTCAATTGACCTTATCAGAGAAAATAACGCAGAAGCTGCAGGCTTTGTTATTGCGCTTGATCGTCAGGAGGTGGTTCCAGGCAGCAGTGCATCAGCTTTGCAGATGCTACAGCGTGAGCAGAACCTGCCCGTGTTCAGTATCGCCACACTGGATGATCTGATTGAACTGCTGCAGCAGGACCCGGATAAGTCTGACATATTGACGCAGATAAACGCCTATCGAAATGAGTATGGCTGTTAAAATTTCTCTACCTTGCATATTTAATCTAACCTGTTAGTTATGGAAATCTACCTGGTCGGTGGTGCAGTTCGTGACAAATTACTCAATCTACCATCGAGGGATAATGACTGGGTGGTAACAGGCGCTACGCCGCAGCAGATGACCGAGCTCGGTTACAAAGCTGTTGGCAAGGACTTTCCGGTCTTTCTCCATCCGCAAACAAAAGAAGAATATGCCCTGGCGCGAACCGAGAGAAAATCTGGCCGCGGTTATCATGGTTTTACCTTCCACACCTCGGCTGAGGTCACGCTTGAGGAAGACCTGGCACGTCGAGATCTCACGATCAACGCAATTGCTGAAGATAGCAAAGGCAATATCATAGACCCTTACGGTGGTCAAAGTGATCTGGAAAAAGGAATTTTGAGGCATGTATCAGATGCTTTTGTTGAAGATCCTGTCAGGCTGCTGAGAATTGCTCGCTATGCGGCACGTTATGCAAAACTTGGCTTCGTCATTGCTGAAGAGACCCAGCAACTGTTAAAGCAGATTGTTAGTAGCGGCGAGGTAGATGAGCTGGTACCAGAGCGCGTCTGGAACGAAATAAGCAGAGCACTCGATGAAGATTCTCCTTCTGTTTTCTTTCTCGTGCTCAGGCAATGCCATGCACTGACTGTTTTGTTACCAGAAATAGACCGATTATTTGGTGTTCCGCAGACGGTGGCACATCATCCAGAAATTGATACCGGTGTCCATACCATGATGGTCGTCGATATGGCTGCGCGCCTTGGAGCTGATAATTCAGTGCGTTTTGCTGCACTTTGCCATGATCTGGGTAAAGGATCGACAGCTGCAGACAAGTTACCCAGACACATTGCTCATGAAAAAAAGGGTTTGTCGCTGATCGAAAACTTGTGTGGTCGACTTCGCATACCTGCTGGACACAGAAAAATGGCAGAACTGGTCTGTCAATACCATACCCATTGCCATAGAGCTGCTGATCTGAAAATTTCGACTATACTTAACGTACTGGAACATCTAGATGTATTTCGTCGCCCGCAACGGCTGCATGGTTTTCTGTTGGCATGCGAAGCAGATGCCAGGGGCAGGTTGGGGTATGAAGATTCATCTTACCCGCAGGCAGAAATGTTCCGACTCTGCTTTAAGGCCGCAAGCCAGGTTGATATTAAAGACCTGGTCAATGCAGGAGTAACTGGTAAGGAAATACAGAGCCAACTGAGGAAGCGGCGCATTAAAGCAATTGCTAGTGTACTTAAAAAAGATTAATCAGGATATTAGCCATATAAAGAAGACAAGGCGACATTACATATAATCGCACAATGACTGTAAAAGAAGACAAGAAAATACCAGATCAAGGTACTAAACGTCCTTTGTCTACCAGTAGTTCACTGGACAAACCTTTATTAGATGAAAATACAGTTGAAGAATCTACCGATATCGATATCTCGCATCTATCTGTCGACGAGATAGCAGCACAGGCGGGAAGTGCGCTGGAAAACGATAGAAAGCAGGAAGCCCCGGCAATCAATACTTCACATCTTTCTCTGGAAAGTGATGGAAAATCGTCAACTACGAGCAATTCTGCCAACGATTTCGACTTGAATAAAAGCGTGGCGACAGATCAGGAAGCGTCAAATACGACCATTCCAGATGCCGCCTCTGCCGAAGCTGAATCTAATGCAAGCTCCCTCCATATCGAGAAGCCTCTGGCAGGAAAACCCGGCCCTGGCTCAGAACAGGAAATATCCGCTGAAGATCCATCACCGGGGGATAAAGCCGATAATGAGCAGGTAATGCTTAGCTCAGGCATAGCCGATGCAGATTTTGACAAGGATATACAGCATGGCAGTAATAACACAGGCGCTACTGTTGATGATTTAGAAGATGACGACGGAACAACGAGCGACAGTCCTATTAAATCCATTCTGGAGACAGTAAAAAAACCTGAAAAAGTTGTTCGTACAGCATGGTCAAATAGTTCTGCCCGGCGCTACCTGATCGATAATATCGATTCCTATCGGGAGAAAGATGAAGATCAGAACATGGAAAATGTCATCGAGAAGATATACGGTGGCGCAACTGAGAGTAAATTCTCTCCTGTAAAATTTCTAAAAGATAACATTCTATTCAGCTTTCTGCTTTCACTGCTGATATTTCTTATTGGATGGAAAGCCGCGGGCATCCTTTTCCCTGAATTTATGCCTGCAATCAATGACCAGATTATTGATACAGTCCAGAAAGCGACGTCTAGTAAGCCTGCTGTCGATGTTCCGGCAAAGAAAAAGGCCATCGTAACGAATGAGGCTAATAAAGAAGTGATAGAAACTACTCTTTCCCATTGCCTTATTAAACCTGACGCTCGCACACAGTTCACAACTGCCTTCAGTAATGTTGGTTATGAGTTTAGCAGCCGTCCACTGATGCTTGCTTATGAAGAAATGAATGATTCCATCAGCGTTTGGGAAAGCATGAATATGGATTTCTATGTCAAAGATGCCATTTTCAGATTTCGTGAACTGGCAGGGCTTGCCCTACCCGTCTTAGAGTACGCCCGTAAGGAAGTCTCCAACTACAGTCGCTCACTTATTCAGATAAGCGAACAGGCAAAAGAACTGGAAGCCCGAATCAGACAAATTAAAACTGATGGAGGTAATCAAACCACCCATACAGTTAATGAACGATTGCCATTACGTAATAAACTGGATGAACTCAACTTCAGACTTGCTGAGGAACCAGACCAGCAGAGGTTTCTCCAGCTACTGACGAAACTGGCTTATCTCGAGAAAGTATTAACGGGGGATGAAATGCCAGGCAGAATTAAGCCGGAGCAGATAACTAAAAATGAACCCGATTGGTTGATGGTCACTACTAATACTACGGCAAACGAAATCGCCGCACCGATAAATGAAAAGGTACTACCAGCAATCCGGATACCAGCACAGAAACTTGAAGGTAGTCTTCCCAAGCTGACCGCCTTTCACCTGACTGAACTGGAAAATGCACTTCAAAATTTGTTGCAGTTATCTTCCCTGATCATCTATTTACCGGAAAACATGCTGATACCGTATAAGCTCGAACTTAGTGGTCTGAATCGGCGCCTGAACAGGCTCATGAAAAAAGAACTCCCTGAATGGATGAACTATAACCAATGCCTTGCTACACAACGGGCTGTTGCTCTGGCTGCTCCCAATTAACAGACCTTTCATGTGTAAATGGGTTAGAATAGCCGGCTAAGGTAAGTCAGAAATCATTTTTTTGCGCCCATACAAGGCAGGCTACGATGTTTTCAAATTTCTTCAACAACCCTGCACTGCGCAGATACTGGCTCAAGGTCCGTTACCTGCTGGCACCTCTTTTCCTGATTTTTCTGCTGCGCTACATCAACACGGACTATCTACTCGCAGGTTTTCTGATTTCACTATTTGGTGAACTGATTCAAATCTGGAGTTTTGCATCATTGGTCAAAAACGTTGAACTTACCATTCGTGGCCCCTATGTAATTGTGAGAAACCCGATGTATTTGGGTCGTTATTTTCTTGGGCTTGGATTCGCCGTTCTGTTTGGTAATTTCTGGTTTGTTTTATTCTACACCGTTGTCTATGTACTCTACATGATCAATCGTGTTAGACGAGAGGAAGCCAGGTTGATAGGCCTGCTTGAAGGTTATGATGATTACCGCAAAAAGGTTCGTTCATTTTTACCTACCCGAGGGGTCAGCGATACCAATCCACTGTGGTACTTCAACTGGGAAACTCTGCGAGCCAATCATGGCGATCAGAATTTCATTGTCTTTTTACTGATCTACGCCGTTATATTCTGTTACGTTATCTTTTTTAAATAGCGATCCAGACTTCGATAGCGAATGGCTTCAGCAACATGCCTGTCCAGAACCTCATCACTGGCTGCCAGATCCGCAATTGTTCTTGCTACCCGCAACATTCGGTGAAATGAGCGTGCTGACAGGCCCAGACGTGTCATTGCATCGGCCAGACTACTGCGAGCTGAACGACTGATCTTACTGTCATGATCCAGCTGACGGGGACTTAACTGAGAATTAAATATACCAGAACGGTAAACTTGTCTCTGCCTGGCGACAGTCACACGCTGGCGTACCTGGTCACTGGTTTCAGCCTGAAACTGATCATCCAGCAAAATATCTACCGGAACAGCAAGTACCTCTACCTGTAAGTCGATACGATCCAGCAATGGACCAGACAATCTATCCCTGTAGCGTTCTATCTTATCCGCTGAACACCTGCAGCGCCCGTGGACTTCGCCCAGATAGCCACAGGGACAGGGATTCATGGCGGCCAGAAGCTGGAACCGTGCAGGGTAATCGACCTGCCTGTTTGCTCGTGATATTGATATTTCACCCGATTCCATGGGCTCACGCAGTACCTCCAGTACATGTCTACCAAACTCGGGTAATTCATCAAGGAATAGAACACCGTTGTGGGCTAGAGATATTTCTCCTGGCATTGGTCTGGATCCACCACCGACTAGTGCTGCGGCTGAAGCCGTGTGATGCGGCGTACGAATAGGCCGTTGTTTCCAGCTCCCGGGATTAACAGCAGTCTTGCCAATAGAATAGATAGCCGCTGTTTCCAATGCCTCCTGTTGGGTCATTTCCGGTAGTATTCCTGGCAAACGACTTGCCAGCATTGTCTTGCCACTTCCTGGTGGGCCTGACATCAGAAGACTATGATTACCGGCAGCAGCAACTTCCAATGCTCTTTTGGCCTGCTGTTGTCCACGCACCTCCGAAAGGTCCGGGTATGAGTCTTTTTCTATACTTACTGGCATTAGCCGAACTAGTGACAGCAGACTATGGCCATTTATATGTGAGGTCAGATCCAACAGACTGGCTGGTGCCAATACATCACATTGCTCAACCAGGCAGGCTTCCTGTCCATTTTGCTCAGCCACCACAAGAGTGCGGCCCAGGCTTGCCACCTGCAATGCAGCAGGCAGTATCCCGTTAACCGGCCGCAGATCTCCACCCAGTGCGAGTTCAGCAGAAAATTCATATCTATCCAGATGGCTGTTGTCTATCTGCCCGGATGCAGCAAGTATTCCAATTGCTATCGGCAAATCAAAACGACCGCCCTCTTTGGGAATATCTGCCGGTGCCAGGTTGATAGTAATACGGCGAGGTGGGAACTCAAAGCCGGAGTTTAGCAGTGCACCCCGAACACGATCTTTACTTTCTTTGACTGCGGCCTCAGGTAAACCTACGATTGATAGTGCAGGCAGACCATTGGTCAAATGGGCTTCTACGTAAACCTGTGGAGCCATTACTCCATTTGCTGAGCGTGAGTAGATGATTGCGAGCGACATCACTGAAATCCTTTTCCTGGTTGCACCGGACCGGTCGACATCCATTGTCTACCGATTATTTAAATATCAATTCTGTTTAACTATCACTACCAGCTATCAAACTTTGTATACAGTTTTAGGCGCGTTATCTATTCGCCATTACACATGCAACATGACGGAGATCTGAAATCGAAATTATACGCTTCAAAAACTGAAAAGATTCCGTCAGTCGTTAGAATAACAATTGATAATGTAATCAGGATTACTTACCGACTTATTCTGCGCCGACTTATTCTGCGCCGATTTATCCTGCACCGTTTTATTCTGTATCTATTACTTCTGTAATTTTTTTTCCAGTTGCGCGACCTGCCGCTCAAGCTGCTCCAGCTTCTGTCTGGTGCGAAGTAAGACCCTTTTCTGCACCTCAAACTCCTCGTTACTGACCAGATCCATCTTATCGAAGGCACTGCTTGCCGCCGCTCGTAGATTCTCACGTACTGCTACTGCCAGACCCTCTGGTAGTGCTGCTTCAAAGAAACGGATAAAGCTGTCTGAGGTGGAGATTTTATTTTCCATAACATTACGAATGATCCACATATTGTGCAATGAAATCAACTAATACAGCCATATTATATTTGTGCACCAAAATGGTGAATGAAGATCTTTTATCTGTAATAAATGGGTGCGAAAGAAATACCCAATATGTAAAAAACGAACGTAAGCATATGTTTATATTGGACGATTATTTAATAATTACACTTTGGCACGGTATCTGCATTATTGGAAAACGAGGTTACATTATCGACATGATTTATGTCATGAACCAACAGGCGACTGTGCTGATAGTGAAGGTTGCCTGATTATTTATCAAGGAGTATTAAAATATGAAACTAATCACAGCCATTATCAAGCCGTTCAAGCTTGACGACGTGCGTGACGCCCTGTCTGAAATTGGCATTACCGGTATGACTGTAACTGAAGTCAAGGGCTTCGGTCGCCAGAAGGGGCACACCGAGCTCTATCGTGGCGCAGAATACGTCGTTGATTTCCTGCCCAAGGCTAAACTTGAAATCGCTGTCAATGCCGATGTGGTTGATCAGGTCATTGAAGCAATTGTCAGTGTCGCCCGGACTGACAAAATTGGCGACGGAAAAATCTTTATTACACCGATTGACAGTGTTGTACGTATACGTACCGGTGAAACTGACGCTGATGCGTTATAAGTCGAATTATCACTAACCTATATAGAGGACACTATTGTGGAAGCACTTGAAGGTATCAAAAATCTAAGCTACGCGCTGGATACATTTTATTTCCTCATTACCGGTGCACTGGTAATGTGGATGGCAGCTGGCTTCGCCATGCTGGAAGCGGGGCTGGTTCGCTCAAAGAACACAGCCGAAATTTTAACCAAGAACATCGTACTGTTTGCCATTGCCGGTATCATGTACATGCTGATGGGTTACAACATCATGTACCCGGCAGATGGCAACGGCTACTTCCCTGCCATTGATCTGTCATTCATGTTTGGCGGTGACAATGATGCAGCAGAAGTGCTGGCAACCGATATAGAAGGCTGGTATGACGGCTCATATTATTCAGGCATGTCTGACTTCTTCTTCCAGATGGTATTCGTAGCCACTGCAATGTCTATCGTTTCAGGTGCAGTCGCAGAGCGAATGAAATTATGGTCATTTATGGCCTTTGCGGTAGTCATGACCGGTTTCATCTATCCATTACAGGGTTACTGGAAATGGGGCGGTGGTTTCCTTGATGGCATGGGCTTCCAGGATTTCGCCGGATCAGGTGTCGTACATCTCTGCGGTGCTGCAGCTGCGCTTGCCGGTGTTCTGCTACTGGGTGCCCGTAAAGGTAAATATGGCCCGAAAGGTCAGATCAACGCCATTCCCGGTGCTAATCTGCCACTAGCGACATTGGGAACCTTTATCCTATGGCTCGGCTGGTTCGGGTTCAATGGCGGTTCTGAGCTGATCCTGTCAAATGTTGGCGAAGCCAATGCAGTTGCTGCGGTATTCGTTAACACCAATATGGCAGCTGCCGGTGGTGTCCTTGCCGGTATCACCACTGCACGTCTGCTGTTTGGTAAAGCTGATCTTACGATGGCATTGAATGGAGCACTAGCTGGTCTGGTTGCCATAACCGCTGAGCCACTTGCTCCTACTCCTATTGGTGCCACACTAATTGGTGCCCTTGGCGGTGCGCTGGTTGTGTTCTCCATTATCACCCTGGACAAACTGAAGATTGACGATCCAGTTGGTGCCATATCAGTCCACGGTGTTGTCGGAATCTGGGGCCTGATGGCCGTTCCAATCTATAATGCCGATGCAAGCATTATTACTCAGGCTACAGGCATGGCTGTAATCTTCGCCTGGACCTTCGTTGCTAGTCTTATCACCTGGGGTCTGATCAAAATGATCATGGGAATCCGAGTCAGTGAAGAAGAAGAGTACGAAGGTGTGGATATTGGCGAATGTGGCCTTGAAGCCTATCCTGAGTTTACAAACACATCTAAATAACACATCCTGTTCAACATTGAACTTCAGGGGCGCCTCGGCGCCCCTTTTTTTCATAAAAAAATCTCAACTACCAGGATCCAGGACGAATGCCAGCAGCAAGTTTAATTTTTTGCTTGGGGCTTGAAACTTCATGCTACTTGATACTGCCCCTCAATCTAAGGCAAACTCCTCCATGCAGATCACGAGGAGGATAGTTATGAAGATGTTAACAGCCATAATAAAGCCATTCAGGCTGGATGATGTCAGGGATGCACTGGCAAATATCGGTATAAAAGGCATCACTGTCACCGAAGTCAAAGGATTTGGCCGACAGAAGGGACACACCGAACTCTATCGCGGCGCTGAATATGTTGTCGATTTCCTGCCCAAGGTAAAGCTTGAGATCGCCATTGCTGCAGACCAGGTAGATTCGGTGATTGATGCGATAGTCAACTCTGCTGGGACTGGAAAAATCGGTGATGGAAAAATAT
>JARFQE010000103.1 GCA_029287915.1 Arenicellales bacterium | reverse complement strand
AAAACCTAAAACTTAAAACCTAAAACAAAAAATAAAAGATGCATCCATAACAGACACACCTTTTTTATCTACTACTGCAGCTGCAGATCGATATCCTTCATTGCCTGGTTGCAGCGCTTACTAACCTTGCCTTCATTTTTTTTCAGACAGGTCAGTATGCGGCCTTTGCAGGCTTCCACTGAAGAACAAAATTTGTCCATGTATTCATCACACTAATTGGCTACATAGGTCAAGGCACTGACGGCACGTTCCAGTTGCGCTGCGGCATCGTAAACCGCATATTCACAGCGGCCCGAAATCTTGTCGGCATGTGCGTAAAGACAGGCTAAAATACGCCCATCACCAGGCGTCACATCTTTACAGAATGAAGAAAGTTCCTTTTCACATCCAGTTGCTACGCTGTCAACAATGTCTTCCAGTGCTGTGGCTGGAAGTGAAAATGCAAAAAGGGCCACGATTAGCGAAATAACTTTTACCTTCTGATACATCTATTAATCTCCTTTTAGTCGTGTTTAGTGGGTTTTGTTATTGCAAACTGATTACACTCACTGCACTAGCGCTGCAGCCCCTCTTCCACCTGCCTGCGTACAGCGTCACCTGCAAGTAGCTGAATCAGTTGCAAGGCAAAATCCATCGCCGTTCCCGGGCCTCTTGAGGTTATAATATTACCATCGACAACGACCGCCTTGCCGGTATTATGCATTCCTTCTGCTTCGGACAAGGACCCCGGATAAGATGTCATTCTCTTATTCTGCAGCAAACCGGCGCTGGCCAGTACTTTAGGGGCCGCACAGATTGCTGCGATATAACGTCCTTTCTTCGCCATCTGCTGCAGTAGCTCATGTATTCGACTGTCGTTATTGAGATTATCTGCACCAGGCAGACCACCTGGCAGAACAATCATGTCATAGGCTGAGCTCGATGCACTGTCAAGTCTTTTATCAGGTAATATCCGTGTCCCTCGGCTACCCGTAATTACGTCATCGTCCAGTCCGGCTACAGTAACCTCTATGCTGGCCCGCCGTAGCAGGTCGATAATGGTTACCGCTTCAAGCTCTTCAAAACCAGCTGCCAGAGGAACCAGTACCTTTTTCATTTATCAACCCTGAGACGAATCTATTTAAGTTGTTTGACGATATTGACGCCTTTCAGCAGATTTAGTGCCTCATTTAGCTGGTAATCAGTTTTTAGTTTATCTTTGTCATCAGATTTATCGTCTTTTTTACTGGCCTTTTCATCTTTATAGGCTTTGTCTGATTTTTTTCCATTGCCGTTTTCAAGATGATCTCGCAAGTCGGCCTCACGCAGACGTGATACCGGTGCATCGCCATTGTCACTGATCTTAAGTTGTTCTACCTTTATATCCGGCTCTATTCCTTCAGCCTGTATAGATCGGCCCGACGGTGTAAAATAGCGTGCAGTGGTAATTTTAAGTGCGGCACCATTATTCATTGGCATAATTGTCTGGACAGACCCTTTGCCAAATGTCTTGGTGCCCATTATGATAGCGCGATGATGATCCTGCAGTGCACCAGCGACAATTTCTGAAGCAGAGGCTGAACCGCCATTTACCAGCACAACAATCGGTGCGTCTTTAAGGAGATCGTTCGGTGACGCATTGAATGTCAGTAAGGAGTCTTTCACGCGTCCTTCCGTGTAGACAATTTTACCTTTTTTAACGAAAGCATCAGCAACTGAAACTGATGCATTTAAGACACCACCAGGGTTGTTGCGCAGGTCAAGTACCAGTCCTTTCAGGTCACCACCATTTTCTTTCTTCAACTCGGAAAGCTGCTTACGCATACTGGTGCCTGTACCAGACTGGAACTGGCTGATACGTATATAACCGTAGCCAGGCTCCAGAGTTCTACCGCGAACACTTTTGATGCGAATAATATCACGCGTAATGGTGATTTTAAGTGGAGCTTCCTCACCTTCACGTACAACGGTTAACAGGATATCCGTACCGGGTTCACCGCGCATGATCTTGACTGCATCATTCAGTGTCATGCCCTTGACTGGCGTATCATCAAGCCGAACAATTATATCACCGGCCTTGATACCAGCACGCTGTGCCGGAGTATCATCGATAGGAGCAATAACTTTAACGAAACCATTTTCCATCGAGACTTCAATACCCAGACCACCAAACTTGCCATCCGTGCCAATTCGCATTTCCTTGAATTCTTCACGGTTGAGATATGAAGAATGTGGATCCAGACCAGCCAGCATCCCTTTGATGGCATTTTCCAGTAGATCCTTGTCATCGACTGTTTCAACATAATCTGTCTTTACTTTGCCAAATACTTCGGTGAATGCTCGCAGGTCTTCCAGCGGTAAAGGAGAGCTCGCAGTGCCTTTATCGTTGCCTGCAAATACCGAGCTGTATATTGTTATGCCAGCACCCAGGGCCAGCCCTAGCACAAACACTACAGCTACTCGTCTTCTATCTGTCATTCTACTCTCCAGTATTTCCTGATCGTTATTTGATCATCGCAATGAGTTTGTTCGTAAATAAACTGTTGTGATACTGCTTCTGATCATGCCAGAAAACACCATATCAATTATATATTTATCTATATGTAAGCATATATCCAGAATTCAACTGTATTACTTCAGCGTCTGGCCCAGTGCAAGGGGTTTTGTGGTCTGCCCCGGTAGCGAATCTCAAAGTACAGCCCCGGTTTACTGCTGCCACCACTCTTACCCATCGTCGCAACCGTTTGACCGGTTACCACCCAGTCACCTTCCTCAACCAGAAGTGACTCATTATGTCCGTATAGACTCAAATATGAGTCACCATGATCTATGATCAATAATAGCCCAAAACCACGCATCCAGTCAGCATAAACCACACGACCTGTATAGACTGCATGTATATCACTGCCTAACTTCCCACCCATGATGATGCCATTCCAGCGCAAATTACCTATTTGGCGCCGGGATCCGAAACGTACTTTAACATCGGCATCTACTGGCAGTTTTAGATGCCCTCGGAGCTCCTGAAAACTTGTCACGGTTTTCTCTTCCTCCAGCAGTTCATCGAGGATTTCCCCAAGCTTTTCGATTAGCCTCAACAATTCCTGCTCATCCTGATGCAGTCGCTGAATCTGCTGCTCATTACCTGCAAGCTCAGCACGTAAGGCATCT
>JARFQE010000085.1 GCA_029287915.1 Arenicellales bacterium | reverse complement strand
CCCGTCTCAAGCTTGCAATTACCGGAACCATCCAGGTTAACGCTGACCTGAATCCGGGTTTCATTGGTATTGCGCTCAACCTCCGCCTTGCGCTGGCTCATGCTTTATCTCCGATGGACATGTGTGATGACTGATGCTTTGAATATGATGATAGCAGTGCAGCTTGTATAGTCAGGTTATAAATGAAGAAACTGTTTAAAATCAAATATTATATTCGTAACTAGCTTTGTAGCCAGAAAGTCACCGGGCCATCATTCACCAGTTGTACAGACATGTCTGCACCGAACCTGCCCTGTTGTACCCGGCCCGTGTTGCGCTGCATTATATCAACAACTGTATCAAACATCGCTCTTCCCGTTTCAGTATCAGCCGCGCGGGAAAAACTGGGTCTCATACCCTTGCCTGTATCTGCCACAAGCGTGAATTGTGGAACCAGCAAGACACCCCCATCCACATCACAAACATTCAGATTCATTTTACCCTCAGCGTCAGCGAAGATTCGATAGCCCAGTATGCGTTCCACCATCCTTGCCGCTTTCGCCGCATTATCCTGCTTTTCAACACCGATCAATACCAGCAAACCATGCGCTATTTCGGCAACACGCTCACCATCAACGCTCACCGCGGCAGATGTGACGCGTTGCAACAAGGCTATCATAAACGTAACCCACTGTTATTTATAGTAATAAATAAATTTTGTAGGACTAGTCCTACACGCAATGTCCAGCACTGCTGATAGATAGATTTTTTACATGCGCGCATAATAATCAACAGGACAAATGGAACGGGCCGCAAAGGGACATAAGGATATAACAGGCAGTATCTCACGGAAACGGGAAACGGAGCTCAAGGATGACACTCTCCCGGATGGAAATACAGGCTGTGACGGAACTGCTTGAGCGCGAGGCTCAATCACCTAGCAAGGATGATTATAAACCCCCGGGAAACCGGGGGTTTTTTATTGCCCGCTGAAAATATCATTATAAACCTTAATCTCGCCAAGGCGCCAGGCACGCAAAGATAATTGATTGTTAGACCGCAGAGACGCGGAGTCGCAGAGAACATATTTTTTTTTAAAACAATAAAACTGTTTCTTTTCCTCTGCGTCTCTGCGGTAAAAAATAGTGCCTTTGCGGGCCTGGCGCCTTGGCGAGAGATCATTCATACACAGACGCTTCGCCCTCGGGCCGGGTCTGGAAATACCTGAAAGTCCACAGGTACTGGTCCGGGCACTCGAGCACGCCGCTTTCGATCGCCCTGTTCATGGCGACCGAATCAACCACATCATCGCCACTCGGGAAGTCTTCTATTGCCGGCAGCATCTTCACGCGGTATTTCCTGATCTCCGGGTCGTAGCAGCTGACACAGGGCAGCACGACGGCATTACAGGCTTTCGCCATGCGCCCCAGCACGGGTATGGTCGCTTTCGACTCGGCAAAAAATGGTGCAAAAACTGAATTCGTCATGCCTAAATCTTCATCAGCGAGGTAGATCAGTACCTTGCCCGCACGTGTCTCTTTGATGAGCGGCCGCAAACCATCATCTCGCGTGAACAATTTGCCGCCATGTTTTGCACCGAATCGTGACCGTCCGTGCGTGAACATGAAATCGATGACCTCGTTTCGCATCGGCTTGTACGGCCCATTGCTGCTGTAATCCATGGATATCGATGCAACTGCAAAATCCAGCCCGACGCTGTGACAGAGCAAAATGATGACCTGCTTCCCCTGCTGCCTGTTTTGCTCAATTTGATCAAATCCTTCGCTTACGATCTTTCTTCTGACCATAAATTCCGGCCACCACCAGACAATGAACAGATGCATCGCGCTGCGCAATTGTGCCCGAAAATGCCCGAGCACCATGTCTTCTATGTCCTGCTCAGTTTTGTCGGGAAAACACAGCGACAGATTAACCCTGGCAATATTGAACCGCTTCCTGTTCTTTTTTGCAGCATATTCGCCCAGTCGATTGCCGACCCGGTCAAGCACAGGCATTGGCAGCAAGGTAAACAGAAAATAAACACCCAGGGCCGCCCATGTTGGCCAGTGCTTCGGGCGCAATAATTCTGCACGAAAGCGGAACAGGTGCAGGTTAGACTCCTTGACGCTCATTAGCGGGCTGGTGTTTTACTTGCGCCAGAATGCAGGCATGAACATCACCAGCAGCGTAAAGATCTCGAGGCGGCCGAGCAGCATGGAAAAACACAGCAGCCACTTGGAAAAGTTATCTATGCCGGCGTAGTTGGCACTGACTTCACCCAGCCCCGGACCAAGGTTATTGATGGTTGCTGCCACCGCTGAAAATGCCGTGATCTGATCGTAACCATCCAGCATCAGCAACAGCATCATGATTGCGAAGCAGGTTACGTAAGCGGCAAAGAAGCCCCATACGGCATTGATGATGGCATTATTCACCGGCTGCCTGCCAACCTTGACCACCACCTGTGCATTGGGATGGATCAATCGCATCATCTCGCGCTGCATCTGCTTGATCAGCAGCAGCACACGAATCGCTTTCATGCCACCACCCGTCGAACCTGCACAGCCTCCGATAAAGCTGGCAAATAGCAACATGACCGGGACAAATGTTGGCCAGGCAGAGAACTCCGTAGTTGAAAAGCCGGCCGTGGTGCCAATGGAAACCGCATGAAACAGGCCCTGACGAATCGCATCGATGGGCTCTGGCACGTCATGGTGAAGATAGAGATAGGCAATGCTCGAAATTGAAGCCACCAGTAACACGCTGGCATACATTCTCAACTC
>JARFQE010000034.1 GCA_029287915.1 Arenicellales bacterium | reverse complement strand
AGGGTGATCGGCAAGGGCTCCAAGGAACGGCTGGTGCCAATGGGAGAGGAGGCGCTCTACCACCTGGAAAACTATCTCGACCAGGGCAGGGCGGAACTCCTCAAACGTACAGATACCAGCGTCGTCTTTCCGGGACGGGCTGGGCGTGCACTCACACGGCAGGCTTTCTGGCATCTGATACGCCGTCATGCCAGGCAAGCGGGTATACACAGTCATATATCACCGCATACACTGCGGCATGCATTTGCTACCCACCTGTTGAACCATGGTGCCGACCTGCGTGTTGTGCAGATGCTGCTGGGTCACTCGGATCTTTCAACGACGCAGATTTACACCCATGTAGCGCGTGAGCGTTTGAACAGGATACATAGCGAACATCATCCGAGGGGTTAGCCGTCAGCAAGATTTTCCCTGGCGGAAGATCAGTGGCCGCCGAGCGGCAAACAACGATAAATAACAAGAATGCTTTTTAGCTCAATAATATTCATATACCTGTTCCTGCCAGTGACCCTGCTGCTGTATTTCATGGCAGGACCCAGGTACAGAAACTTCGTTCTGCTCACGGCCAGCCTGTTTTTCTATGCATGGGGCGAAATGGGTTATGTCCTGCTCATGTTGTTCTCAATAGCAGCAAACTGGGCCGTTGGACTGCTGATTCATCGCGAAAAGGAGCAGGGCAGAACGGGCAGGAAAGTATTATTTATCGGAATCGCGATCAATCTCATTCCGCTGGCATTCTTCAAATACGGAAACTTCCTGTCGGATAACATAAGTGATGTGTTGCAGCTGGTTGGTTTCAGTGCGTTTACTCTTGAAACGATACACCTTCCGATAGGCATATCATTTTTCACGTTTCAGGCGATCTCCTACATAGTTGATGTGTATCGTCGAGAAGCCGATGTACAAGCGAATCCATTAAATCTTGCATTGTACATAGCGCTTTTCCCCCAACTTATTGCCGGCCCCATCGTGCGCTATTACGATATCGCAAAAGAAATTACGGATCGGCATTTCGTCCTGTCGGATTTCAGGGAAGGGGTGTTGCGGTTTATTGCAGGACTTGGCAAAAAAGTGCTCATAGCAAATAACATGGGCACTGTAGCAGACCATGTTTTTTCACTACCTGCAGGTGAATTGTCAGCCGGACTAGCCTGGTTGGGGCTGATAGCCTATACCCTGCAGATCTATTTCGATATTTCCGGTTATTCGGATATGGCAATCGGCTTAGGACGAATGTTCGGGTTCCATTTCCTGGAAAACTTCAATTACCCGTATATCAGCAAATCAATCAGTGAATTCTGGCGTCGGTGGCACATTTCCCTGTCTTCCTGGTTTCGAGACTACCTGTATATTCCGCTCGGAGGAAACCGGGTCAGTATAGGGCGAAATTATTTCAACCTGGTTGTCGTCTTTTTCTTGTGCGGGCTCTGGCACGGGGCAAGCTGGGTCTTTATTGTTTGGGGCTTGTATCACGGTATGTTTCTCGTTCTCGAGCGCAGCCCGATTGGGCGCTTGCTGGACAAACTACCCGGTATGGTCAGGCATATCTATGTCCTGCTGGTAGTGATGATCGGCTGGGTATTCTTCAGGTCAACTTCGCTAGATTATGCCTTCGACTATATTGCGGCACTGGTTAATTTTTCAGCTGACCCCTACCTTGATGCACATCTTGTTACCGCGCTGAATGCTCAATTCTATCTTGCCCTGGCCGTTGGAACAGTGCTTTCAATGCCGCTGTTTCCCTTGGCCAGGGACAAGACCATGGTCATGCTTTCTGCCAGCGGTGGCTACCGGCAGAAAATTATGCGTGGCGGGGTATCGTTATTACTGGTGATATGGATGTTCTCCGTATTGATTTACAGTTCGGCTGAAATAATCAGCGGGACTCATAATCCATTCCTGTACTTCCGTTTCTGATTATCATGCAGGCGTTTATAGACAAAATATCGGGTGCGGAAAGGCTGCAGATAATCCTGGTTACGGTCGTTTTCCTGCTTCTGTATTATGTTGTTTATCTATCCGATTATCTGAATACGCTGACAATTGAAATAGATTTTTCTGCCAACCAGGCCGGGTTACTGACGTTCTACTGGCCAACGCCTGATAACGCTTACAAGAAATCAGATTCAAAATCTCTCCAGTACCATGCAGGTGAAAACCGGATTAGAGTACAAACCCGGGCATTCGATGAAAAGTTATCTCTCAGGATTGATCCTGACTCCACCGCAAACAAGGTTCAGTTAAGCCGTCTTTCTCTCAAGCGATTCAACAACAAGATTACATTGGACTCCAGGCAACTGGCAGCAAGTATCGTTGCTACGCACAGCCTGACCTGGGTCCCGGGTGACAATGCCATTGATATGAGCCTGGCGAAAAACGACCCTCAACTGCTGCTGGGAAATCTCCCGTTTCCAAAGACAAGCTTCATCTTCTGGTTCGGGTTGTTATTGGTGCTGACAGTGCAGGCCTACTTGTTTGTAAGGTTGTCAAGGTTATCTCAACGAATGCAAAGTAAGATCATCCCGGTTGTCTTTGCTATCTGCTTACTTGCGTACCTGGCGGGTGGGCTGATGATGCAGGACAGCAACCTGTTAGCTTTGACATTCAGTTCCATGGCTTCTATAGGCGTCTGTGCATCATTGCTGATCGCGAAGTCCATGGTTTCGTCAGACAATCTATTAGGCATCGCAGGATCGGCGCTCATCATCATACCGTTCATTGCATTTCTGCTTGTGCAGTTATTCAAAACAACGCATACCGAAGACTTCAGGGAAGCATTGCATGCGCAATATGATGCGTCAAATACCCAGGAACCGGAAGGACCAGGTAACCGACTGATACATGCCAGGGATGCACTTGAAGAGGTGTTTTCCCGGAAATTTAATATTCGACAGCCGCTACTGAATATCAACGCGGAGAGTAAAGTGTTTGTATTTGGTTTTTCGCCCACAGACAAAGTCATTATTGGCAAGGATGACTGGTTTTTTGAGGGCTACGGAGGACGTCGCGTAGAAAAGGATATTGTTCGCTCGTTTGACAATGTTACGGATTACATGGGGCAAAATCCGTTTACCAGGCAGGAACTGGAAGCCTGGCGTATCGCACTTGAAGAGCGATACTACTGGTTGAAGGAACGGGGCATTGACTACATATTCGCTCTTGCGCCGACAAAAGCTCTGATTTATCCGGAAAAGCTTCCGGAAAGATTATTGGCCATGAAAAACCGCCTCGATCGACCTGGTCGTTATGACCAGCTGCTCGGCTATCTGAAGGAGAAATCGATAGTCCCCGTGGTAGATTTAAAGAAGGCACTGCTCAGGGAAAAGGGTAAGAACCGGGATTTACCATTATTTTATCGCACCGACTTTCACTGGAATTACTACGGGGCCTTTATTGCATATGATGCAATAGTGGATGGGATAAATGACGCTTACCCACACTTCATGTTCGAAAAAGGCAGCATGAATGAATTCACGATCGAGAAGAAACCGGACTGGGTACACCGTCGATTCATGCACATGGTGGGGCTTGATCCCGAGCGACACAAGGACGATACGTACTACACGTTTTTTCCCAAACAGGATAGTCCGTATGCACAGATATATGACTTTGATAAAAACGGCATATCAGATTACAGCCTGCCGGGTATGACCACCGAAAAATTTGCTGATCAACCATTTACTGTCCGAAAAATCAGCAACCCGAATGGAAAGCTCCCCCTGATGTACATCATTGGCGATTCTTTTATCGAAAAAACCCTGGGGTATTTCAGCCTGCACAGCAAGGAGTCGATGAATTTTCGTGTCGTAACAGAATTTCCACTTACGCCTTTTTCCGATACTGACAAGCAACCACAGCTTGTCATACAGGAGGTCTTGAATATGTATTTGCTACAGCCTCCACCGGTAAACCCACCAGAGGTTCGCAAAGCGCGCACCAGGGCGCTTGAGAAAATGATGAACTGACCAGCTGGCGAAGAGTGATGGTGCCCTGGTTGGATAGTGAATACAGCGCAATGTTGTCTGTATCAGCTAAAGTCGTGAAATTGGCGCTCCCTAGGGGACTCGAACCCCTGTTGCCGGCGTGAGAGGCCGGAGTCCTAGGCCACTAGACGAAGGGAGCGTTTATGCTGAAA
>JARFQE010000029.1 GCA_029287915.1 Arenicellales bacterium | reverse complement strand
AGAATAAATCCCGGTTCGGCAAAGTCATAGGTCGACGACATGATCATGTCCCATAACCGTCGAGCTTGGATTGTTTCGTAGACACGGCAGGCTACCTGGTTGAGATCATTAGTCGTGTAACCTTTGGTAGTCGGCCAGTGTCGCCATACTATTCTTGTATCCTTGTCTTCAATTTCATGTTCAGATGCTGGAAAGACCAGATCCCAGTCAGCATCATCTCTGACCGCCTGCACAAAATCATCAGTGATGAGGCATGACAGGTTAAACTGACGCAAACGCCCATCTTCGCGTTTGGCACGTATGAATTCACGTATATCAGGGTGCGAGATATCGAAGGTACCCATTTGAGCACCGCGACGTCCACCGGCAGAAGAGACGGTAAAGCACATGGCATCGAAGATGTCCATGAAAGAGAGAGGCCCTGACGTGTAAGCACCTGCACCGCTGACAAATGCACCTTTTGGTCGCAGGGTAGAAAATTCATAACCAATACCACAGCCTGCTTTCAGCGTCAGTCCTGCCTTATGTACAGAAGTCAGTATGCCGTCCATTGAGTCGGGCACCAGTCCGGCTACAGTACAGTTAATGGTACTGGTAGCAGGTTTATGTGCCTGGGCTCCGGCATTGGAAATAATTCGACCGGCAGGAATCGCACCATTTTCCAGTGCCCAGAGAAATTGCTCATAATATTTCTCACGCTTTGCATCATCGGCTTCTACATCTGCCAGTGCTCGCGCTACACGCTTAAAAGTATCATGTATGTCTGCATCAACTGCATCGCCATTCATCGTCTTCAGGCGATATTTCTTGTCCCAGATATCCTGAGAGGCAGGTTGTAAGTCAGGCAGGATATTACTAGACTGGTTTTTTAATTTTACGACGCTCATGCTTCTCCTCTTGCACAGGTTCATAATTTTCACATTATGACCATATATTGTTATATTTGATTATATTTACCACTATATATTGTGGTTGAGAGAGTAACGCCGGGAATTGATTTCGTCAACAGCTTTATCAGAAAAAATTTAAACCCAGACCATTTTTCGATTTGCCCACGACTCGCTGCTGCGAGAGAATAGCTGCTAAAATTAGACTTTCTGGCAACAATATCATTAACTTTTGAAACGATTACCACCCATATGAATCTTCCTGGATACATCAGCAAACCTCTATTAATTCTTTCAATTTTATTTCTTTCTGGATGTCAGCCTGCGGTGTATTTGATGCCAACACCGGTTGTCATGCAGGAAGGAAAAATTGACCCGTTCACCTACACACCAGAAAATCAAAGAGGCAGCTCTATCGCCATCGGTTATGCCACCAATCGTTTGCCTATAGGTGCAAAACAAAGCCGTTTTTATAGTCGTGATTTTGATCAGGATATACGAATGGGGGTAGCAGAAGTACAGATTGGTGCCGGTGATCAGAGCTGGGATGAAATTCGTCAGTTATCCATCAAAGGCATTGAGAAACATGAATCACTGCTGACCCTGCAACAGGTATCGGAACATGGCGTGCTCAAAGAAGATGATTCACTGCAAACCCTGTCGCCTGAACTGCTGGATTTGTTTTCACGATTCAACAGGGCGATTGAAGAAAGTCCTACAAAAGATATTACTATCTACGTCCACGGCGCCAACAATAACTTTTATCGTACGGCCTCACAGGCAGCTCAATACAGGCATTTTACCGGCCGCCAGGCCATTGTTGTTCTTTTTTCCTGGCCATCGGCCGAGAGCATAATTCGCTATGGTACCGATATCCGGCATATCATGGAAACGGTGCCAACATTCGTCCGCTTCGTTAAACTTCTGGCAAAGCATACTTCCGCACGAAAGATCAACATCCTCGCCTACAGTGCCGGTGCTACCCTGACCACCAAATCACTGGCCGTGCTTGGCCAGGACACTACGCAGCTAGATCGCGACATCTACCGTAAATCATTAAGACTGGGATCCATCTACTTTGCCGCTCCTGATACCGATTTTGATGACTTTGTCGATGAATACCGTAGCTATCAGGATATAGTTGAGAATGTGACGGTGACTATTAATCAATACGACTCAGTACTCGGCATTGCGATGCGGGATCACCAGTCGAAAAATGAACCTATCATTGAAACAGAAGAACAAAGGAGTAGTAAATCCCGGCTCGGAAAACCGGACCTCGAAGATCTTACTGAGGAGCAGGCTACCTGGATAATCAAACAGACAAAGCAACCAAACTTCACCGTCCTCTACATTGATCCGGCCACCATACCGGACCTGGCCAAAGGATCTCATGACTACTGGTACCAGAACAGCTGGGCAAGCACGGATGCACTACTGGATCTTAACTTCCATGCCTTGCCAGAGGATCGCGGCCTTTCCTATCATGATACCGAAAAAAAGGCGCGGATCTGGTACTTCCCTAACGACTATGAAACACACGTTAAACAGGCTGTTGAAAAACTGATGGAAAAGTTCGAGCGAAAGCCCGAACTCTGACGAATTCGACAACTAACCAGGATGATTGAAACTGCCAGTATTGAGAAAGTACAGCGACTGCTTGATCACCTGGTCCTGCTTCATGATAGTAATATGAGTATAGGGTAAAATGATAAAATCACTCATACCCTCGACCTTTGCCCGCTCAACCAGTACCTTTCCGTCACTGTCTCCGGGTAACATTTCAGCCATCCAGTTATCAATGGGGCTGTGTTCGTTCCCGGCAATGACTCCGGTTGGATAATCAACGCCGCCAAGCTGCCCCGGAATGCCGTCCTTGCCGGTACCCAGTTGTTGACCCGCCGGCCCGGTCAACCATTGGAACCATTGTTCATGACGAAACTTGTCGACAATCAGAGATCCCTGATTCGGCGGGGCAAGCTGGACTACCCTGCCAAGTTGTTTGAGCTCATTTTTTGCCAGATAGTAGCGAACAAGAATACCGCCCAGTGAATGGGTGACAAAATGTATATCGCTCGCACCTTTTGACTCGCACCCGTCTAGCCCCTGTTTAACAGCCAATGTTGCCAGATCCTGGATCTTCATCGTGCGGGAGGGGTAGTCGACATTGACAGTATAATAGCCAGCATCGAGCAGTGCCTGTTCCATTCTATCCATCGAATTACTGGTGCGCGCGAGCCCATGAAGCAGAATGACACATTGCTTATCTTCGGCCACCGAATCATCTGACAATGCGGAAGTACTGATAGACAATGCAGCAGATAACAGGATAGCGGACAGGTAGAACCTGCTCATCCGCAGAGCAATAAGTGTAGAACTGAATATTAAAAAGTACATCTAGCTATATATGCTGACTAATTTGGATTCTTCAATACAGGCTTCTGTTCCGATCAGTGCCTGTCGCATTTACAGGAATACACCACCTGGTTTCAATTACATCCAGCATAACTATCAGTCCGCGCCAGAAATGTGGCCACATCTATCAATTCCTGCTTACCATCATCTTGTATATTGCCTTTACTCATTACCCTTTCTCCGGTTAGATTTATAGATTGAATACTAGGGTTAATAAAAAAAAATTGATTGACAATTTACGCCATAATTTTGACAGAGAAGCAGCACAGAGATTCATTTTATATGCAAACAGTTAATGTGTTCAGGTTTCTTCAAGCGCTGGCTCTGGATTCAATGATTGATCGGCACCTATAGATATGCGCAACCGGCTGACTTAAGGCCGTTTTGGGATAGTATATTCGGCCTCTTTCTGCAAAGACTTTCTGATGGTTTGGTAATCAACGAAACCATTTTGATTAGTCTCCATCTGACTGGTTTTCAGAAAGCGTGAATAGCCCTCGGCAACCTTGGACCTGGCATCACATATGTAGCACTCATCATGCTGTCGCTAATGGCTGAGTAGGGAGGAATATAGAAAGTTATGTTGACCCCTCCCACTTATCTGACTCAAATAACGCCATCTAGCGCTTGTAATGTGCCTTCTTGGGAATCACATGCCGCACACCCCCCTGGGGATTCTCAACATCACCCTTATAGCGGGGAATAATGTGAATATGGACATGCAGGATACTCTGCCCTGCCGCCGGCCCCACGTTAACGCCGATATTGTAGCCATCAGGGTTAAATTCCTCGTCCAGCAGCTCGCGCTCCTCGGTAATCAGTTCCATGCAGGCGTTTATCTCTTGCGGTGTCAGGTCAAAAAAGCTAGCAACATGGCGACGCGGGATAACCACGGTATGCCCCGGGCTCACCGCGTAGGTGTCGCGGGCACTATAAGCAAGTTCATTCTGCAATGATACCCCACGTGGATCAGTACAAAACAGACATGGATTATTGGGGTCTCTTTTTTTCTCCTGTTTTTCTTCAGTCGACAAACTTTAATACCTTTCGTCTAACTCACTTTGTTAGCCAAAGAATTCAGAAATACTTTGACAGCCTCTACAAAAAAATGCAGCTGAAAACTACACATGTTTTTATATTTTCACACCTTTTTAAACAAAAATGTAATTAATAGTTCGTCACATCGCCCGTAATAAAGTTAATACAGTAAATATTCGACTTACACGCTATAATCCGATTCCGTATCTACTATTTGTTGACGAGGAAAATATCTTGGCATCGAACAAAGGACGGGCTTACTTCGCTCTTGTTGGTTATCATTTCAATCCCGATGACATTACGCGATTGCTGGATCTGGAACCCACCTCAACTGATGATGCCGGTGCCACTAGCAGCCTCGACAAGCCTGTCATCAGTTCCTGGGAATTATCAACCGACACAATCACGTCAGATAATCAGGAAATGGATATTTATAAACTCATTGACGATGAAATACTTAAAAAAATTGAACCGGCTAAAGACAAAATTATAGAAGTTTGTAAGAGCCATAATTTATCGCCCAGAATAGGCGTCGTCCTGACCCTGTCGGTAGATAAAGATGAAAGCTGCCCGGAAGTGGGTTTCGGTTCAAGAGTGATCAAGTTTTGTGCTGAGATTGGTGCCTTTATTAATGTGGATTACGAACTTTCCGAGCGGATATAGACGTGAGTGCAGCCAGTATTCAGCTTTCCCAGCAATATTCTATGCCATCGTAAAAAGGCACATGGAACCTGCCGCAATATAATCCCTTCACTGCTTCACTGTTTATGGGGGGGGGCAAAAAAAAGCACGCTATGAGCGTGCTTTTTTTATACCTGGATCCAACTTTGAGTCTTGCTGCCAGGCCTTACAGGTCAGCACGATTAATATACTATGGTTTTTTGGGAGTTTGGTACTTCGCTTCCTTTTGAAATGGTTCCCAGGTAGTCTTGTAACCAACAAAGAAAGCACCTTCTTTAATCTCACCCTGAGTAGTCGTCACAAAACGTGCTTTTCCTTCAGGTACTTTTGGTCGGGTTGTAGGGCCGGCTCCGCTCATTTGTAATCTCCTAATTTAATTGAAATTCGCAATCGAATTTCTATCTGAAATTCTTGTTAAGCACTGCGAGAAATGCAGTTCACAATCGATAATTATCTCACTTTCACCCTTTTGAAGCAAAAACATTAAATTGAATTCATATAATATTTTTTATACAGGGCATGAGCTAATTAATAAATTCTGTAGTTTATTCATATTCCTGGCGCTCACCCCGATTTCGCTAATCCTCGCGCTTTGTTTACCTGCACTTCGCAATGTTTTGCGCATAGAGGTTGTAAAGCGTGTGGAAAACATTCCAGGATAACTTCAAATTCATCGGCCACTTCTTCTGCAAGGACCGTATCGTTGGTTAATTCAGCCAGTACACATCGCGCCGTCGTCTTGTTTACCCTGCATAGCACTGCAAGGTGTACAGGAAGTTGCTGCTCCATACAGACCTTCCAGCCCTTTTCGTAGGACCTTATTGCTTCTTCTAGCCGTTCCGGATTTTCTTCTGATTCAGCAAGGTTATGTAACACCGCCCCACAATTATTGTGCGTCGCGGCTAACTCGAAAGCATAATTATCTGCATCGAGTACCGAAAGTGCGTTCTTATAAGCGACGACGGATTTTTGAAGATTTCGGTTACCTTGTAGCAGGCATCCATAGGTATGCAGTGTTACGCCAAGCTGATGCATGGCCAACATCCACTGTTCAGGTGTTTCATCTTTAGACCATACCAATAAGGCTTTGGTATAGGCATCTACAGCAGTTTTTAATGATTTTTTTTCATTAACCAGGCGGCCAAGTGCCTGGTTTGCCGTACCCAGGTTAAACTGCGTGGTTGCCCATTCAGAAGGTGACCTCACCTGGTCAGTTTCTTTCAATGCTTCTTTAAAATGCTGTATGGCCTCTTCATACAATTCTGCACTACTCTGATGTTGCCCCAGTGCGGCAAGAATACTGCCGAGTTTATTCTGTGTTTCAGCCCAGGCTAGTGGATCTTTGTTACGAAAATCATCAGAAAGTGTTGACTCCAGTGCATCACGCAGGCTTTCATAAATAGCTGTACTGTAACGCTGCTGTTCAAAATTTCCCCTTGTGTAAAGAAAATTGTCAGCAACGGTAACACTCCTGTCTGGGAAAAGTGATTTAGACTGTTCAGGAGTCAGCAGGTCTCGAGAGTCTGAAATCGCCTCTTGCAGGGCCCTGTTGTCAGGGTAAAGGATGTAATTATTTGAGAACTTCATTCTGCTCGTTCGAGTATTTCATTGATATCCGGGTTGTCATCGACTGCGCCACCCAGGTCGATTTCTTCATCGGTCGCGTCACGTATAGATAGAACTTCCAGTACAAAAGTCACTTCCCGGCCACAAAGTGGATTATTACCATCGATGGTTAAGGTCTTGTCATCGAAACGGGTGACAATAAAATTCTTCATTTCACCCTTTTCATTTTCCATGGTGATGGTCATACCAATCTCCCGGTATTCCTCCGGGACATTTTCGATACGGTCGGTAAATACCAGGGACTCATCTCTTTCGCCATATAACTGGGTTGTATCAATGGGCACTTCGATGATATCTCCGACTTTTTTACCATACAGTTGTTTTGTTACCTCTTCAGACATCACATCATTCACACCATG
This sequence comes from Arenicellales bacterium, assembly GCA_029287915.1. Lineage (GTDB taxonomy): Bacteria > Pseudomonadota > Gammaproteobacteria > BMS3Bbin11 > BMS3Bbin11 > BMS3Bbin11. The sequence goes on along the minus strand of JARFQE010000029.1, from coordinate 119,873 downwards.
AACATAGCCGAGGGGATAATCCACAGTAACAAGTACATCACCTGTTTTGTCATCGACGACCTTGTAATTCAGTTCAACGAATTTTTCGTCTTCAATTGTATCTGACATATCTACTAAATCCTGTTTTGTCTAATCCTGCCGCAAATAATTACAGCTTAGAACAGCGTACAACCAAAAATTTTCACCTTGTCTTTTTCGTAACCCAGTACCAGTCTGCCGAGCCATTCACCACCATCATTTTTATTGGTTACTTTGTACAAAACCGTGACATGTTCACCGCGACGTATCATGCCAAGGTATTCATAATCTTCTGACAGGTTTTTCGCAAGCTCACTTCTGGCAAACTGCCTGCCCATTTCAACTTCATTAGCACCCTTGATCAAAGTACTCGAAAAGTTACGCGTGAAAGCACCGTAGTTTTGTTCATTAGAGTACTTTACAAGATCCGCCCACATTGGGTGAGCAAGTTCCAATATCTCTTCATCTGTTTTTTCAAGAATATTCATCTAAACATCTCCATTAAAAAACGTTTGAGTTTTTCAATATCATCTACGGCAAGGTCAAACCACTCTCGAGATAGATAAAAAAAGGACCAACACTGATCATGTCGGTCCTTTCTTTACGCAAATATGTTAGCTGGCTTGTATTACCAAGCCTTTATTTGCTTAGCTCTCTTCGTCACCTACCAGGTGGTAAAGAGGTGCTTTTTCCATCGTGTACTCACCTGTTTGAGGATCGCGACGAGAAACTGTCAGTACGTGCCAGTTTTCGTCATCAACCTTCATCGCGTCACCACGGTAGTAGTAACCAGGCCAACGAGTCTCCTCACGGAACAGGGTATGGTGAAATACACTTTCAGAAGTCAGGAAACGATGCTTCAGTTCCCATGCACGCAGCAGCTCGTGGATATCTGATGCAGCAACCTTGTCAAGATCTTCACCGAGAGCAGCCATCTTCTTCAGGCCGATGTTCAGAAGCTTGTCGTTGGTCATGTAGTTAACACCAAAACCACCACAGTACTCATCCATCAGTTTCTGCAGACGATCCAGACCCTGACGTGGGTTGATGTAGTTTGGATTAACTGAGCCTGCAACAATTTCGTTACGGCCAACAGTGTAAGTTTCCAGTGGCTTGTAGATCTCTTCCTTACGGCGATTGATCTGGGCATCAGAAACACGGATGCCTTCACCTTTACCATCATCGATGTACTTACAGGCAGCTTTTGCAGCCAGGCGACCTTCTGTGAAAGAACCTGATGAGAACGCGTGTGGCGTACCACCCACGGCATCACCCGCACCGAACAGACCTTCGACAGTGGTCATACGGTTATATCCCCAGAAGTATTCTTCCGGTGATACGTCTTCAGGACCTGAACACCATGCACCACAACCGGTTGCGTGTGAACCCATGACATAAGGCTCAGAAGTAGTCAGCTCCGGGTTCTCATACTTTGGATCAACGTCAGTTGCAGCCCACAGTACGGCCTGACCAACAGTCATACCCAGGAAGTTATGCCAACCGATCTCTTCAAGATGAGGATCCTGGAAGGCTTCCATGGTGACCATGTGAATCGGGCCACGACCAGCATTAACCTCGTTGATCAATGCGTGGTTACGCAGACAGGTTGGGATAGGACGGTGCGTACGGTGAGACGCCTCTGGGTCCAGATACTCTTTACCAACCATCTTCTGCAGCTCAGGGAACCATTTTGATTCGTACTCTTCGCCATAGGCGTTTTGAGTATAAGTTTTCAGATGCAGGAAGTATGCACCTACTGGACCGTAACCATCTTTGAATCGGGCCAGTACGATACGGTTTTCCATTTGCGTCATCTTCGCGCCTGCTTCGATCATCAGGCCGTATGCAGAGCCAGAAGACCATGGTGCGTACCATACACGACCAGCACCTTCACCGACTGAACGTGGCTTGAAGATGTTAGAAGCACCACCAGCGCCACAGATAACAGTCTTCGACTTGAATACGTGGTAGTTACCGGTACGTACGTTGAAGCCGACAGCACCTGCAACACGGTTGTCTTTAGCTTCGTCCATCAGCAGATGAGTAACGCAGATACGGTTGAAAACCTTGTCAGCTGACTTCTTGGCAGCTTCAGCAACAATCGGCTTGTAGGATTCACCATGAATCATGATCTGCCAGCGACCTTCACGCTGATAAGCACCGGTCTTTGGATCTCTCATCAGAGGCAGACCCCATTCTTCGAACTGGTGCACGGCAGAGTCAACGTGGCGCGCCATATCAAAGGCCAGATCCTCACGGACCATACCCATCAGGTCGATACGTGCATAGCGAACATGGTCTTCCGGGTTGTTCTCGCCGAAGCGGGTACCCATGTAACAGTTGATAGCGTACAGACCCTGGGCTACAGCACCGGAACGGTCGATGTTTGCTTTTTCGGCAATGACAATCTTTTTGTCCTTGCCCCAATATCTTGCTTCGAATGCAGCACCGGTACCACCAAGGCCTGCACCTGCAACCAGGACGTCGATATCGTCTTCAATAATTGTCTTGTAGCCCATTAGTAGTAAACCCCTTCTTTAAGTTTCAAGCCGTTTGATTCCAGCGTATGTAAATCACCATCATCCAGGCGGACATACTTAGGCTCGTTAAACAATAGCTGGCTATCACGCATATCGCTGCTAGGTGCTGCTTCGTTTGCTAGCTGTGGAATCCCGGTGCCCCAGGGCTTGGTTGTGATAGGCGCCAGCAGATCCATGTCTTTTTTGCCGTTGCGGAACTTGATACGCCAGGCTATGACGCCTTTTTCTTCATCACGATGCACGCGTACCGAGTGGCCCAGCGGAGCAAAATCAGCATAACCACGTACGTCAATCGCGTGGTGCGGACAGGCTTTTACACAGGAGTAGCACTCCCAGCACATGTTAGGTTCGATGTTGTATGCACGACGAAGACCTTTATCGATGTGCATAATGTCAGATGGGCAGATATCAACACACTGTCCGCAACCATCACAACGAGTCATATATACAAAAGTTGGCATAATATTCTCTCTTATTAAGTAATAGTTAATTTATCCTAGTAGTGGTTTGGTGACTCACGCTTGATACCAAGCCCCATGTAGGGTGGGTTGTCGCCCATATATTCAGGAATATCCGGAAACTTCGCCTGAGTGGCAGGATCCGTCAGATCGTAGTCAGCAGGCAAATTCTCGTTTGAACCATCTGCCCGGGTAAGCTTTTTCTGATAAGCCGCAGCAGGCTTGAAAAACATGTGAGCAAATTTAGAGAAGTACACACCGACAAACAGTACAGTGCTAGCTAAAATAAACAGCATAAAGGCCAGTTGACTCCATGCAGAAACACCATTTGACTGCAGAACTGACCAGATAAGTGCCCATGTGCACATCATAAGCAGTGAAACAATAAACAAGTCAGCACGATCTAATTGATACCATTTCTTGCCTTCTGAATTGACGTCGACACGGATGGCGAACCAGAACCAGTAACCGCCGACACACAGCATCAGTGCGCCAATATGCCACAGCAGGGGAACGATGCCTGATACAGCATCTGAAAATATCATAATGGCAGTGGTCACAACGAACAGGATGAACCCGTACATAGTCAGAATGTGAGAAATTCTGCGCTTAGGGTTTTTGAATTCTGAGGAAGTCAACACTTCATTTGTGACAGTCTGGATAGCGAGTGATGTTTTTTCGCCGCCGCTAACAGTGCGCTTTGCGGCCTTTTCAGCTTTTTTTGCATTCTCGAAAAAGTATTTAGCGCTTTTCTTGTGAATCATGTCCAGCATGGTGCCGCCAATAACAAAAAGCACCATGATTACGATATAAGCTTGCATCACTTCTGCGGGTATATACGCGGACATTTCAGCGAAAGGATTGGTAGTCAACATGACTTGAGTACTCCTCAGTAAAGTATTCGGTTGTTTAAAGCGGGAGCAAATTCTAATTGATTACACCATTTATTACTATATGATTATCCTTTAATTCTATTGATTGTACTTATAGTAAGGCATAAAATTATTATATGCTGTGCTATAAAAACCAATCATACGTAAGCATAATTTCCTTTCTTTACATTAGCTTATGCGATATTTTTCATGCCCTCACCATGCCTGCTAATCCCAAGAAAACATAATACAGACATAATTATTAGTTGATTTTATTCCACCTTCACATCCTTTACCTGGATAAATTTCTTCATCGATCAACATCAGATATGCGGGCCCTTGCAGCCCAACGAATGGACCGGTTTTACTGGCGGGAACAACCCGGCTGTGACACCCGGGACCTGTCAGCAAGTCAAAAAAAGCCTGCCGATGGCTTTTCAGAGAATATTTTTTTCACTTTGGCCGCGCCACCTATTTGGTTCGTGCAGCCTGATGATTACCCTGTTTACTGCTTTTTATGGACTGAATCCTTTCCTATTCACAGCCAATTCTTCAGTGACCCGATAAACACGTTTATCCAGCTTTTAGGCTTATCATGCTTGATGCATATCAGTGCCCAACACTCCCTGCGTTCTGACATCCAGTCCTGCTTGTAGGCATCGTTGCCGTTAAGAAAGTCGATCTCCTCGACCTTGTCGATATCAATCACATATTCCATCAGGTAACTGGTGAGGATTGAACCCGGTGAATATCGCTTCCAGCTCTCATCGTAGGCCAGCCTGAAGATACTGGCCTTGCAATGCGCAACAAACCAGATCTGTGCGGCCGCAGGTCGTCCTTCGATATAGAGGATGGCGAGCCTTAACCAGCCCGCTGCTGACATACTCACCAGCAGGCTATTGATAAATTCATGGAAGCGTTCTCCCGCCTTCCAACTGGCCTTATAGACAGAATCATAATCTGCCTTTCCCTGTTTTAGTTCATCTCCAGTATAAAGACGTATGTCGTAAGGGTGTTCACGTTCCAGCTTGCGGCGTTTGCGTGCGATAGTATTTCGCATCCTGGTGGGTCGTGCGGCCATGTACTCTTCGTATGAATGCCCTTTTAACCGGTGTGTCCAGTTATAGAAATGGAACCTTCGATAGCAGGAAAATCCGCAGGATTGCATGGCCTGCTGCAAGTTGTCTATATTGCTGTCATTTTCAGAAATGGCATCGAGCCGCAATACGTGAAATGGCAACTGTTTCAATCCCTTGGCCATGCAGGCAATGACATCCTGCTGACCGTGCGCAGCGAGCAGCAGGGTAAAATGTGTTGTGCAGATATTTCCAAGGGAATGCCAGCTCTCCGCTGTGCGACTGACCAGGGGAAGGATTGCCAGGACAGTATCACCATCAACCACACAGGCCAGCGACATAACCTGATTATCCATGAGGGCATGACTGGCCAGGCTCTCAAACCATAAACGAGAATAAAATATGCTTTCTTTCTCGCCCATTGCAAATAATGTATCGGCACTCTCTGGCAGCGACTCCCAGTCGTGGTAACACACAAATTGCATTAGACAGCGAACCCTGGACAGAATGAATGATGATTATCGACAAACACAGGCAAAATTTTTAACTTCTTAGTCTGGCCGAAACGAAAGCATCTACAGCTATTAAATATTACACTAATTAATGAAACTAGGTGGTTCTGAACAGACACTAACCAGGAACTGACTTTCATCGTCTTCTCAATAGTTCGTTATCGCAATTAATCAAGTACAATTGTGTTGGTTATTTTCCTGGTCTGTGGAAGATTGAATGATGAAATGCTTCAGCCACAGAGCCGAATATGAATTAAGGAGATAGAATCCGGAGAGCATGTATGGATAACGAAAGCGATATACAAAGTGCTGACGAAGACAGAATCCATGAGGATTTACTCAATCGCGCAATAGCCCCGTTCATGACTGAAAACGGTGTCAATGTCCCTGCGGATCACGGCTTACTGGTACTGGCTGATGATAAAGCTGGTGATATTTCAGTGCCATTCATGATCCCGACTGCAGATAAGATTGATGTAATCATCGACATTTTTTCCCGCATCACCAGCTCTGAGTCGACGGTCGCTCCAGAAGTGATGGTCAGTGGAGTGCTATCGGATTGTATCAATGACTTTCACGCAGCACATGACAAAAAAGATGATGACGCGTGGCTCAACCTTACGAGTAGTGTCGTGACGTTGCTTCTCGGCCTACAAATCCAGCAGGTGGATAAAGAAAAAGTCGTTACAGGATTATCCGACTCACAAAGGGATAACACTCTGCCTGTCCTGTATGGTCACGCAGTGGAAGGATTGCTGACCACTGGCCTGATCTATATCAGTAGAGAACCGGCTAAAGCAATTCAATAACGACCTAGCGACATTGGATAAGCCCCCCGATAATCGGAATACGACCTACTCGCAACCTGTTAAGGATGGTGGCATTTACAGGCAGGCTGTTCTTTCATATCTCTGTCTAACTTATTTTGCCGGTTTCACTGCCGCGACCGTACCACCGGTAATCCTGGTGCATGTTCCTTCAGGAACATAAACCCATTCCTGCGTGCTGTTACTAGATTTAGCCTGACCGGCACAGCAGTGCTTACCATCGAGACTTTGATAAGGAACCATAGCATATCAACAGAAATGGCAACCTCGTTGATGACAGACACCGACTATGCACACAACGCCTGTCGTAACCTGATTTCAATGGCCAAGATCCTGTTCAGCGGCCGGGATGCAACGACTGTACAACTGGATCGGGATATTGAACTGAATAAGGATGAGATGGCCTCCATCATCCAGCCTGAGAGTGAAGAAGGCTAAGCACCGGGATACACACTGGATATGAAACTTAAAAACGTGCTCGAACGTATTGCAGAATTGACCAGCGCTGAGAGAGATACGCAGCTGGAACAGTACAAACAATTAAAAAAATTACTCAAGGAACTAAGGAAAAAACACATTGAGCTTGAAGAAAAAATTTCCAGTACGGATGATAAAATGAAAAAGAAGGAATTAGAGGCCAAACTCAAAATCATCGACACCCAACGTTATAAGGGACTGGAGCTGCTTAAAGAACTAAAGAATTCGAAAAAGACCTGCTGAAATTTTTACCAGGTAATCAATGTATGCTGAAAACTGAAAATGATACAGGTGCTTAATGATATTATGGAACTATTTAATAGCCGGGAAATAATACTGATCTACTATCGCGCCATCCCAATCAAGGGCTGAGCTATGACATTGATAGATATTCAGAATAAGCCTGAGGTTTCCTGTATTAAACAATGCTGCAGTAGTTAATGCATAACCAATATTGTTAAGCTCAATATTTTATTTCTTCTGTTGTTTCTGTTTGTCCGCTTTATTTTTATCTGTCTTTTTCTCTGGATAGACCTCTTCGTCCATCAGAATCTGGTGCGCAGGCCCTTCCATGTCATCAAACTGTCCAGATTTCACTGCCCAGAACAGGCCAGCAACGATGCCGGCAACCAGCACCAGGGCTATGGGGATAAGAAAGTAGATAATTTCCATAATAATTGTAGTTTCAAGTGTTAAGTATCAACTTTCAACAGAAAATCCCAGCCTTGAAATTCACAATGAAACTTGAAACCTTTTTTATTTCGTTAAGCGCATCGCGTTTGCAACAACAATTAATGAGCTTGCTGACATCCCCAATGCCGCCATCCAGGGCTGTATTAGACCGATCGCAGCCAGCGGCAATGCCGTAATATTATACGCCAATGCCCAACCAAGGTTCTGACGAATAATTCGCATCATTTTTCTTGCCACAGTCATTCCTCGGTAGAGGATATTCAGGTCGTTTCTGAATAACACCATGTCGGCGGCTGCAGCAGCATATCGCGCACCTTCACCCATGGCAATCGACACATCAGCGCCGGCCAGCACCGGTGCATCATTCACACCATCACCGAGCATCGCTACACTGGCACCGCTCTGCTGCAGCTGTCGTAAATGATGTAATTTATCAGCGGGCAGCATGCTCGACTGGTATTCGCTGATGTGTAATTGGTCGGCCACAATACTGACTGCCGTTTCATCATCGCCGGAATAAAGAAAGGTCTGGACGTTGCAACGATGAAGCGAATTAATCAACGATTCGGCTTTATCGCGTATAGTATCCTGCAACACAAAAACAGCCAGCAGCTGTGAATCATCTGCCAGTAATACACGGGTTCCATTGTTCAGGCTATTTTGTTGTGCTGCAGACAGGGCGAGTCCAGTGTTCTGATGGATATAGGCGCTACTACCCAGAAATAGCCGCTTACTCTCGACAGTTCCTGTTATTCCAGCTCCCGGTGTGCTGATGATTTCAGTTACTGCCAGCAGATCACCACTATTGAGGTCCAGAAAAGCCCGCGCAACAGGGTGCTCAGAGCGTGACTCAAGCGATGCCGCCCGTAACAGGCATCCTTCTTCATCAAATTCTTCACTAAGATTCTTTATCTGTTTTATAGTCAGGCGCCCATCTGTCAGAGTACCCGTTTTGTCAAACACGAAGTGGCTGACCTTAGCCAATGTTTCCAGTGCGTGTCCCCTGCTGCACAACAACCCGTCACGAATTAATGTTCCGGTAGCCGCAGTAATTGCCGCCGGAGTGGCCAGCGACAGAGCACACGGACAGGTGACGACCAGTACAGCGATAGTAATTGGCAACCATTGGCCTGGGTCATGAAAAAACCAGTAGCTTGCTACCGCTGCAGCCAGTAAAAGTATTGCTACGACAAAATGGCTGGCAACGCGGTCAGCCAGGCGGGCGATTGCCGGCTTTTCAGATTGCGCCCGTTCAACCAGGCGCAGGATTGTTGACAGTACGGTCTCCTGACCACTCTTTGTCACACGAATTCTTAGCGGACTATCGATGTTGATACTGCCGCCTATCACTTTATCACCTGTGTGTTTTGCACAAGGACGGCTTTCACCACTAATCAGTGATTCATCAACTGATGAACTACCGTCAATGACTTCTCCATCTGAAGGCAGCGTTTCGCCAGGTTTCACCTGCACGATGTCACCAGGCTCCAGTTCCTGTGCAGCAACCACTTCGGTAACATTACCTTGCTGCTCACGTATTGCGACCGTAGCCTGTGACTGTATGAGTGCTTCTGTATGCTCACTGGCTTTTTTTCGCGCAACCAGTTCCAGGTAGCGTGCAGTCAGCAAAAAGAAAATAAACATCACAACAGAATCGAAATACACATGCTCACCCAGACCCATCATGGTAAACACGCTGCCGGCAAAGGCGATCCCTATGCCGAGGCTAATAGGGACATCCATACCTGCTCTTTTATGGCGTAGATCACGCCATGCTGCATGATAAAAAGGCCAACCGCTATACAGAAAAACAGGCAATGTCAGCAAAAAGCTTACCCACTGCATAAAAGTACGGTACTGTGGTTCCATTCCCCACCAGCTTCCGCTATACATGGCAATTGCGAACATCATTACCTGCATCCCCAGTGCACCGGCCAATCCCAGCCTCTTCAGGTAATCCTTGCGCTGTTTCTCAAGTAGCTGGTGATGCTTGCTGGGATCATACGGATGTGCGATATATCCGATTTCCGATATCGATTTAAGGATATCCGACAGCTTTGTTTTACGATCATCCCAAACTACACGCGCGCGATGGGTTGAATAATTAACCTGTGCTTCATGAACACCCGACTGTGCCCTTATGTGTTGCTCATTGAGCCATACACAGGCTGCACAATCGATCCCCTCAAGAATTAGTGAAGCTTCCCGCAGGTGTCCATCACTCTGACGAACAAAACTTTTCTGCACTTCTTCGCGGTCATAGACTTCCATCTGGCGCAGCACTTCAGGCACCAGATCACGAACAGTGTGACTGGTTTCTGTACGATAGCGATAATAATTTTCCATTCCGCCATCAACGATCGCCTGGGCAACGGCCTGGCAGCCCTTACAGCACATCGGTTGTGGCTGCTGATCAATAACCACCTGTAAATCCAGCCCCGGTGGTACCGGTAGACCACAATGGAAGCAGTGTTTGTCCTGTTCAGTTTCAGATGCCATTCTTAAATGCAAGTGATTGTATTAATGCAGCTTTATGCCCGTATCAGAAAAAATTTGATATAAATCAAAGTACCGAAAGAAAGATATATGTATAATTATCGCCGCATCTGAACAAATATTATATCTGGATACGCGTTTGCTCGCTTATGTCAAACGGATGGGATAGTGTCGGCAGATGATGAATTATAAGTAAATCATAATATACTTTTTTGGTAACAAAAAATCACTACAAACGACCCAAACTTTAAGTTGAGGAATACCAATGCAAGAAACCTACAACTACAAAGTGGTACGTCAATTTTCAATAATGACAGTAGTCTGGGGTATTGTTGGGATGCTGGTAGGCGTAATTATTGCCGCCCAGCTAGCCTGGCCTGCCCTGAATTTTGACTTACCCTGGCTAACATACAGCCGCTTACGCCCCCTGCATACCAATGCTGTGATATTCGCCTTTGGCGGATCCGCGCTGTTTGCAACCTCCTATTATATTGTTCAGCGTACCTGTCATACTAAACTCTTTGCACCTGCACTGGCTGCATTCACATTCTGGGGCTGGCAACTGGTTATATTACTCGCTGCAGTAACCCTTCCACTGGGTTTTAGCACTGCAAAAGAATATGCCGAGCTGGAGTGGCCGATCGATCTGCTAATCACGCTTGTATGGGTATCCTATGCCATCGTCTTCTTTGGCACCATCGCTACACGCAAGATCAAACATATTTATGTAGCCAACTGGTTCCTGGGCGCCTTTATTCTGACCGTAGCCATTCTCCATCTTGGTAATAGTGCTGCATTGCCTGTCAGTCTAACCGGCATGAAATCCTACTCAGCCTATGCAGGGGTGCAGGATGCAATGATTCAATGGTGGTATGGGCATAATGCTGTGGGTTTCTTCCTGACCGCCGGCTTCCTGGGCATGATGTACTATTTCATGCCTAAAGCAGCTGGCCGTCCGGTCTATTCCTATCGACTGTCGGTGGTGCATTTCTGGGCACTCGCCTTTACCTACATATGGGCTGGCCCACATCACCTTCACTATACCGCATTGCCTGACTGGACCCAGTCACTGGGAATGATTATGTCTCTGATCCTGCTGGCACCCAGCTGGGGGGGTATGATCAATGGCATCATGACGCTTTCTGGCGCATGGGATAAGTTACGTACCGACCCGATTCTGAAGTTCCTGGTCGTTTCTATCTCTTTCTATGGCATGTCGACTTTCGAAGGCCCGATGATGTCTATCAAGACGGTCAATGCCCTTTCACATTACACTGACTGGACCATCGGCCATGTGCATTCCGGTGCTCTCGGCTGGGTAGCGATGATCTCAATCGGCAGTATGTACTTCCTCATTCCCCGCCTTTTCGGCAAGACTGAGATGTACAGTGTCCGCCTGATAGAAACCCATTTCTGGATATCAACTCTGGGGGTTGTACTCTACATCGCTTCCATGTGGATCTCCGGTGTCATGCAAGGCCTGATGTGGCGCGCGACCAATACTGACGGCACGCTGACCTATAGTTTCATTGAGACGGTCACCGCCATGCATCCATTCTATGTTGCGCGTACCGTGGGTGGCCTGATTTTCCTCAGTGGAATGTTATTAATGGCTTACAACGTCTGGAAAACAGTAACCGCTGATGATGCTTCTGCTGTCGATGCGATCATCCCGGAACCAGCTCACTGAGAAGGAGAAAATTTATGTCTATCCAAGCAAAAGCGGAAAAAAGCGTACCTCTCCTGATCATTTTAAGCATTATTGTGGTCTTATTCGGAGGGCTGGTTGAAATTGTGCCGCTGTTTTTCATGAAATCAACCACGCAACCGATTGAGGGGCTCAAACCCTATACTGCATTGCAGCTGGCAGGACGTGATGTCTACGTCCGCGAAGGTTGCAACACCTGCCATTCGCAGATGATTCGTCCTTTCCGCGCAGAAACTGAACGCTATGGCCATTACTCACTGGCCAGTGAGTTTATCTATGATCGCCCTTTCCTCTGGGGGTCCAAGCGGACTGGTCCTGATCTACACCGCGTAGGCGGTCGCTACAGTGACGAGTGGCATCGTATACATTTGATTAACCCTCGTGATGTGGTGCCTGGCTCAATTATGCCGGGTTATCCATGGCTGGCTGAAAACAGTGTAGAAGGCTCAAACATCGCCGAACGGATACAGACCCTGAAGACCCTGGGCGTTCCCTATACAGATGAAGATATCGCCGGTGCAGCAGAAATGCTAAAAGGTAAAACAGAAATGGATGCGATGATTGCCTATCTGCAAAACCTGGGATCAACCATCCCGGCTGTGAGGTAACCAATACCATGGACGCTATAGAATTTCACAGCTACTGGACCCTGGCCCTGTTCGTGCTATTCATCGCGATTGTGATCTGGGCATGGAGCAGCAAACGCAAAACCGGGTTTGATGCACTTGCGCACCTGCCTCTGGAAGAGGACAAATTTGTAGACAAAACAACAAAATCAGAGGAAAAAGACAATGTCTGAGTATGATTTGATGTCTGATTTCACCAGTCCCTTCTGGGCATGGTTTATCTTTATTATTACTGTAGGTGGTATATTCTGGTGTTTCTACCTGCTGCTGTCCCAGTCAAAGGGAGATACTGCCGCTTCACACGAGGAAGCGCAGCCAACTGGTCATAAATGGGATGAAACGCTGGAAGAACTTAACACTCCACTGCCACGCTGGTGGCTGCAGATGTTTATTGCTACCAATATATTTGGCCTCGTCTACCTGGTGTTATACCCAGGCAGTGCAGTTTTTGGCGGTGTACTTGGCTGGACATCGGTCGGTCAATACGAGAATGAAAGAAAAGCTGCTGATGAGAAATTTGGAGCCCAGTATGTGAACTATCTGAAACAGGACATTACCGAGCTGGCACAGAACAAGGAAGCCATCAAGACCGGCAGCCGTTTGTTCAGCACCTATTGCACACAATGCCACGGTAGCGATGCTGGTGGTGGCCCGGGTTTCCCAAACCTGCGTGATAGTCGCTGGTTATGGGGTGGAGAACCTGCCCAGATCAAGCAGACGATTTACAGTGGCCGCATGGGTGTAATGCCTGCCTGGGGTGAGGTGTTGGGTGACGATGGCGTGAAAAATGTCACCGCCTATGTGATGTCTTTAAGCGGCAGGAAAACGGCTGGAGATCTTGATGCTGGTAAAGAAAAATTCCAGCAATTGTGTGTTGCCTGCCACGGTGCAGAAGCAACTGGAAATATCGCTCTTGGCGCCCCTGATCTAACTGACGACAGCTGGGTCTATGGCGCTTCACGCCGCAGCATTGAGAAAACCATCATAGAAGGCCGCAATGGCAAAATGCCGGCATTCGGGGAATTTCTTGGAGAAGGAAAGACGCACCTCCTCTCTGCCTACGTGTACAGCCTGTCACTAGAGTAGTGTCATTATCAGGCAGCCCCCAACAGCAACAAGACCAGGCTGTGTTTTAGTAAATACCGGGCAATGAGCCCGGTATTTTTATCTAACCATACAGTGTGATATTAGTTTTCTACCATTGATTCTTGACGTGAAAATGACTGATAAAGATGAAATTCCAAAAATTCAGCGCGTGATCGCCGTACTATGGCCATCATTTCTGACATCCGGGGTCGCAATGATCCTGTTTTACTGGGTCTTTTCTCCTGGTGAAGTTTTTCCTGAGCTTTACGCCAGTGGAGTCAGTAACATGGCTTTTTATTCTGTGACCTTCCTGTTTTTGTGGCTCACGACCCTGGTTTCGTGCCTGCTGTCATGTTATTTCCTGCGACCCTGTAATCGCTGTAACTAAACAGACCAAATTTGTGAGTGCAGTCAACACTCACAGACTACTATCAAATCCAATACCGAAGAGAAAACGGTTATGTCATCAGCCGAGCCAAAGAATGTAAAGCGAGAACAGGATTCCCTGTACGCCAAGCGCAAAGAGATCTACCCGCGCCAGGTACATGGGATATTCGCTCGCTGGCGAGTGGCAATGGTACTGCTGACACTTGGCCTTTATTACATCCTGCCATGGATCAACTGGGGAGAAGGACGTCAGGCGCTGTTGTTTGACCTGCCCAACAGAAAATTCAATATCTTTATGATGACGCTGTGGCCTCAGGATCTCATTTATCTGTCAGCCGTACTTGTCATTTCTGCGCTTGCTTTGTTCCTGTTTACCACAGTTGGCGGTCGATTATGGTGTGGTTATGCCTGTCCACAAACAGTCTGGACCGAAGTCTTTCTGTGGATAGAGCGCAGGGTAGAAGGTAGCAGGCCACAACAAATGAAGCTGGCCAAATCACCGTGGAATACAGAAAAGCTGATAAAAAAGGCAAGTAAACACATCATCTGGGTCCTGTTTTCACTGTGGACCGGTTTTACTTTTGTCGGCTACTTTACACCGATTCGTGAACTTGCTGCAGCAATACCTACCCTGGATTATGGGCCCTGGGAAACATTCTGGATATTATTCTATGCCTTTGCCACTTATGGCAATGCCGGCTGGCTGCGGGAACAGGTCTGTATCTATATGTGCCCTTATGCCCGATTCCAGAGTGTGATGTTTGATGACAACACGCTAATTATCTCTTATGACGATAAACGCGGTGAACCTCGCGGCACACGCAAACGCGGTAGGGATAAGCCCAAAGACAAAGGCGATTGCATAGACTGCGGCCTCTGCGTTCAGGCCTGTCCAACAGGCATTGATATACGGGAAGGGCTGCAATATCAATGCATTGCCTGTGCAGCCTGCATTGATGCCTGTGATGATGTGATGGATAAAATGAACTATGACAAAGGTCTGGTTCGTTATACAACACTTAACGAGGTAAAAGGTAGAGGCCTGCATATCTTCAGGCCACGCGTGTTTGTTTATTCAGCGATACTTATCGGTCTCATTGTTGCAATGATCTGGTCGTTGATTATGCGCGTCCCGGTCGGTGTAGATATAACCCGTGACCGGAATATTCTTTACCGCGAAGCAGCTAATGGTGATCTGGAAAATGTCTTCATGATACAAATCATGAATCAGGACCGCAAGGGACACAATTTCGTTATCTCGATTGATGGCATGCCGGGTGCTGTACTTGATCCTGATCAGCCGGAAACTTATGCTGAAAGCGGGGAAATTGTCGAGACACTGGTGAGAATTCGTGCCAGTGGGGATATCATCAAGGATCGAAGCACAAACATCACTCTTCGAATTACCGCCGTCGACGATGAAAAACTAACGGATGAAGAAGATGCTCGTTTTATTGCACCGGCAGATTGGTTCCAGTAAACATGAATGATTCTACTAAAAACTTACCAAGTCCATGGTACAAAATTCCAGTTGTATGGCTTGTTATTGGTATTCCACTGTCTGCTGTCATCTACGGGGTATTCTTCCTGACTGTATCCATCTCCTCATTTGATGGCATGGTGGTGGATGATTACTACAAGGTCGGCAAACAGATTAACCGTGAGTTAAAACGGGATAAAGCTGCAGCTGAGCATGGCCTGACAGCTCAGCTGATGATAAACAGTGGAAGTATTAACGTCTTTCTCGCTAGTAATCAGAGCTACACTCCTTCGCCAGCACTGGAAATCAGTTTTATATATTCTACCCGTGCAGGTTTGGATAAAACCATCTTTGTCGAACAGTCACAGCCAGGCATCTACAAGGGGAACATTCCAGAACTGGAGAGCGGACGCTGGAATGTACAGATTGCCTCCGATGACTGGCGCCTGATGGGATCAATGCGGATGCCTGATGAAAGCAAGGTGATTATCAAACCACTAGTGAAACAGAATTAGGTTTTTCTAAATTGTTTAATTTTCGTTTGTCGGACAAAGATAAATTAAGTTCTGCTTCCGAACCGGGACGAAGCAACTCTTTACATGATTTCAATAATTGACGTTGCCAATATTATATTTTCGCAGCATGATTAAGAATCTCCCCACGGGGCTGTTTTTCTTTGTATGCCTTTTGTATACCTAAAAGCTGGTGCTGGCCGATTGTAACCATGGTCATCTTGAGTCGGCAATAACGCTAATAGTTTATAACTCCCTGCACAACTGACTAACTGTACACCGGTATAGAAATGTGCAGAGGAACCTGATAGATGGCCCTACAGCCAGTCTGAAAAGGCAAAACCGATTCCGAAGACATATAAAATATTGTCATACATTTAAGGCGTTCATCCACTGCAGCTATCTGCTGCTGTTTCTTCTCATCTTCAAGCAGGGTTTCGCTTATAGGTTCTACCGTGTCTAGTTTGGAAGCGGAGCAGGCATTTTTCAGATCTTCAACTGTCATGCCATAGCGGGCACTGTGAATTTCACGCAGCAGACATTCTTCATATTTCCGCTGATCAGCGATAGCTGCATTGCTGACCGCGAGAGCCAATAGAAACACTGACAGACCGGTAGTCAAAATTGGCTGTCAAATAATTACTCCGCATTTTTTTGATTCCCCATAGTGTTCAGTTTTATTCTAAACTGAAAAATTCGATGCGGAGTATTCGAAAGAAGAACTACACAAAATATTAAAACCACCCTTTGCGCCTGAAGAATAGAATCATTCCACCTGCAATAATTACCATTATCAGCCAGAGTAGAGGATAACCGTAATACCAGTTAAGTTCAGGCATAGCCCATGGGCTGCTGCTGTTAGTACTGAAGTTCATACCATAGACGCCGACAATAAAAGTCAGTGGAATAAAGATTGTGGCAATTATTGTCAATACACGCATTACGTCATTCAAGCGATAGCTGATACTGGTAAGATAAACATCCATCATACTTGTTGTCATTTCTCGGTAAGTATCCAGTAAGTCCATGATGTGAACGGTATGGTCATAGCAGTCACGAAGATAAAATAGGGTTTCCTCATTCAGAAACTCATCTTCATCTCGTATGAGTTTATTTAGTAGATCGCGTTGGGGCCACAACATGCGGCGCAGAAATAGCAGTTCGCGCTTGACCTCATGCAGTTTTCTCAAGGTCTCCTTGCCGGGTGCTTGCAGCAGTTCCTCCTCCAGGATTTCGACCACCTCGCCGAAACTTTCCAGTACAGGGAAGCCTTCGTCAATGATGATATCCAATAGGCAGTAGAGCAGGTAGTCCGTCCCACGAGACCGTATTTTCCCGGCCTGAATGCGTAATCGCTTGCGTATCAGTTCAAAAGGATCAGAAACACCCTGATGGAAGCTGATAATGTAATCCTTGTTGGCAAATATACTAATCTGTTCAGTAAGGACCTTGCCATCTCGCATGACTGGTAAACTGGCAATGACAAAAAGCTGGCTGTCATATGACTCAACTTTTGGGCGTTGGCCAGTGTTGAGAACGTCCTCAAGCGCGAGCGGGTGGAGTTCAAAAATCCGCGCCAGCTCCTGCAAGTTCTGCGGAGCTGGTTGTCCCTGAATGTGGATCCAGGTAACAGAAGGGGCCTTAAGGAACGGCTGGCATTCCTTTGCGCTTGCAAGTTGTTTTTCGATCAGTTCGCCAGGAGAATAATCAATGAGGCTGATTTTGAGCTCACCGGCTTGAGTAACTGGTCTTTCTGTTAACGTACCCGGTGGTGTGCCGGGAGGATGATACTGTTTTGTAAAATAGCTCATTCCAGTCTTTTCTTGCTGGTCAGATCATGTCTGTTATGAAAATGCCCCGCGGTAATCCAGCCGATGATAAAGCTGGTGGCCAACACGGAGAAGATCATCAGGGACGTGGATATCTTCCAGGACAGAAACTGGATGTCCACAACATTAGCATTTTGAACGATAAAGACCACAACCAGTAGCAGAAGTAACAGGCTGATATAAGCTCTGATGTTCATTATTAACTCATGATAGGGCAATGTAGCATTTTTATAGTATACCCAATATATTTTGGCAATTACATAAATCTGCATCGCCCTGTGATATCAGATGGTTTATAGAATATTGGTATTGTTATACTGCAGCATAAACTAGTCACTGGAGACGATGTAATGACAAAGCTGACTTTTTATGGCGCTACAGAAGGGATGACTGGTTCCATCTGTCTGCTTGAAATCGTAAGTAGCAGTGTATTACTGGAACATGGTCTGCAACAGGATAGTCATCATGGTAAAACTATTACATTTCGATCAAAAAAATTCCAGACAACAGGGAGTTATTAGATGACAGAGTCTGAGAAAACCGATCATCTGTTCCCCTCTGCTGAGGAAGATGCAGATGCTGCCGTACTGGTGCCTGATACCAAACAGGCGCGATCACAATCTTATCGCCTGGCCTATACCGACGTGGATTTTCTGCTTCGGGATGAATTGCGCCCAGTACGTCTGCAGCTGGAACTACTCAAGCCGGAGTTGCTGCAGCAGGAAAATGGTATTCAATCAACTGTAGTTGTGTTCGGCAGTGCCCGTATCCCGGATCTACAAACTGCCACTGAACGTGTGCAAAAAGCAGAACTGCAATTGAGATCTAATCCAGATGATGTGATCTTGGCCCATAAGGTGAAAGTTGCCAGGAATATTCACACCAAGGCGCACTACTATGATCATGCGCGAGAACTGGGACATATGATCACTGCCGAATCGCGGCACAAGGGTAATTGTGAGCTTGTGGTTATTACCGGTGGTGGCCCAGGTATTATGGAAGCGGCCAATCGCGGCGCTATGGATGTAGGCGGAAAAAGTATAGGTCTTAATATCGTTTTACCGCATGAGCAACAGCCCAATTCATACATTACACCGGAACTTAATTTCCAGTTTCACTATTTCGCTATCCGCAAGATGCATTTTCTGATGCGTGCGCGAGCGTTAGTCGCATTTCCAGGTGGATTTGGGACTCTTGATGAACTCTTTGAAACCCTGACATTGATCCAGACAAAAAAAATTAAACCGGTTCCAGTACTATTGTTTGGTAGAGAGTATTGGCAACGAATTATTAATTTCGAAGCACTGGTAGATGAGGGTGCTATCGATCCTCAGGATATTGAACTGTTTCAATATGTCGAAACAGCAAAACAGGCCTGGGAAATTATTCAGACATTTCAGGCATCAGACTCGCACAGATAAAAATTAAGATGACAAATAAATCCCGTGTTCGGAGAACAGAATAAATGATAAAGAGACGGCTATTTGTAAAACAACTGGACGCCTCTCATATATTTGGTTGATTTAGTTTATTTATTGTTTGCGGGACAAACCCAGGATGAACAAATACCATCTCAGAGTGCTGGTTATACCTAAAGGTTCAGCTTCTTCCACACGTCCTATGTATATAACTGGGTTAACCTGCTGTCGACCAACTAACAACACTTCCTTGCCAAATAGCCAGCTACTGATAGTTTTTAAGGGTAGACTGTGAGCATAACGCACTGGCACACGCTGACATTAGAACAGCTACAAATTTAGCTCAAAACTGATTTTGAACAAGGTTTAGACCAAGCAGAATCTGCTGCGCGTCTTGATCAGTATGGCTCAAGTGGTTTACATGAAGATCAGCGACACTCATCGTCGCATATCTTTTTCCAACAGTTTAGAGACTTTATGTTTCTTGTTCTTCTGGCTGCTGCGTTAATTTCTGGTCTGGTAGGTGATGTCGTCCACACTATCGCAATTGTTGTGGTTGTGTTGATTAAGCAAAACCCAGTAATAAATTGACTTGTTTGGGTTCTTCTAAACTGAGTGGATTTAATTTCACTAATTCCCCAGCACATCTCGAACTCTTTTAAATCTTCATTGTAGGTAATGCCACTTTACAAATCATTATGACGAACAGGAGTGCTTGATGTCATTTTGATGGCTCGCCGGACAGAAACTTAAGATAAATGTCCTGTGATTTATTTGATGCATGTTTATATCAAAGCATAGAATCAAAGCATAAACCCGACAATGGAGCCTGAATACAATGATAAAAACCCATTTGTTTATCTCCGGCAACCTGATGAGTGGTGGTGAGGAGTTGATTGAATTATGGCACAAGGAGCCTGATTCAATAATCTGGCTGGACCTGTTTGAAATTGATATAGCTACAGAAGAAAACTTACTTCGGTCAGAATTTGGGATTCACCCATTGGCCATACAGGACGCCCAGCGTGATCGTCATCCGCCAAAGATTGAATCTTTCGATAATTATACTTTTATACTGTTAAGAGGCCTTTCAGCTGATTCTAAAGAAATCGATTTCAAAACAATTCAGCTTGCGTTATTCATCGGTAAAAATTTTCTTATAACGCGACATTCAGGCCAGTCACTGAGTATAAACAGGCTGCATGAGATCGTAGAGCAGGATCCCGAGAGTTATGGTAGTGGATCGAAACTTGCTTTGAAATTATGTCGTCTCGTGGCGCTGAGATTTTTGGATGTTCTTCTGCAACTGGAGTCCCGGCTTGAAGAGCTGGAGATGCTTATAGTTGAGAAACCAGATGACTCTATGCTGGCTGAGTTAATTCAGTATAAGAGTGATCTTAATCGGATGCACAGATTTGCCACCTATCATGAACAGTTATTCAGATTGCTGAAGGACAGAGACTTCAGCGGCTTTACCGAAAAGACCAGACATGAAATCATCGACGTATGGGAGCAGCAGGAACGTACCCAGAGCCTGTCGCAGCTTTACTACGAAACTGCATCGGATCTTATCGATGGATATATTTCTGTTGCGTCTCATCGACTGAACAAGATTATGAAAGTACTTACCATCGTCATGGCAGTATTTGTTCCACTTAGTTTTCTGGCGGGTATTTACGGAATGAACTTTGAAAATATGCCAGAGCTACACTCAAAGTCAGGTTATTTTATCTTACTGTCTATTATGGCTGCCATTGCTACGTTGTTGTTAATAATATTCAGGAGAATTAAATGGCTTTGACAGCGGACAATTGTTGAACCGTTGCATGACTGTATTCAGTCACGACTACAGCTCACCTTTAGCTGGATATTGGAGTAGAACTATATCTGTCAACAATAGTGCCGGATTACTGATCTGGCATTACTGGTGTTAGATATTTTGCCTAAAAAGATAAAACGGAATAGTTAAATTAATTTCTAATGTTCTTTCGTCGCCCTGAACTCAACAGCGGGAAATCTTTCAATCGCCAGGTCAAGATTGACCCGTGTTGGTGCCAGGTAAGTCAGGCAGCCTGAGCCATCAAGAGCCAGGTTGCTAGCGGACTTTTGTTTCAACGATTCAATATCGTGTTCTTTGTCCGATTCAATCCAGCGCGCAGTAGCCACATTTGCCGTTTCAAATACACATTCAACTCGATATTCAGATTTCAGACGCTGTGCTACCACATCAAACTGCAAGATACCGATTGCGCCCAGTATCAAATCATTCGATTCCAGCGGTCTGAACAATTGTGTAGCACCCTCTTCACTGAGCTGCTGCAGACCTTTCAACAGCGCTTTATTCTTCAGTGGGTCCTTCAGAATAACCCGACGAAAAAGTTCAGGTGCAAAATGAGGGATACCGAGAAATTTCAATTCTTCTCCCTCCGAGAAGGCATCACCAATCTGGATTGTACCGTGGTTATGTAAGCCGAGGATATCTCCAGGCCATGCATCATCTGCAGTAGAACGTTCACCTGCCATGAAAGACAGCGCATTATTGATCTGTACATCTCTGGCCAGCCTGACGTGTCGTATTTTCATTCCACGCTGGTACTTGCCGGAAGTCACTCGCAGGAAAGCAATGCGGTCACGGTGAGCTGGATCCATATTTGCCTGAATTTTGAATACAAAACCGGTAAATTTTTCTTCTCCCGGTTCAACTTCTCGTTGTTTTGCTTCTCTTGGCTGAGGATGAGGTGCATGCTCAACAAAACTATCGAGCAAAATTTGTACTCCAAAATTATTAATTGCCGATCCGAAGAAAACCGGCGTCAGCGTGCCTGCCAGATATGCATCAACTGAAAACTCATGACTGGCACCACGTACCAGTTCAATCTCCTCTTTCAGATCATCAAAAACTGAGCCCAGTCGGCTAGCAGCCTGTTCTGAATCTATGCCTTCAATCACTTCACCATCAATGGCCTTGCTGCCTGGTTCATAAAGATAGATACGATCTTCATAGAGATGGTAAACGCCACGAAACTCTTTGCCCATCCCAATCGGCCAGGTCATCGGTGCACAGCGAATATCCAGTACAGATTCAACCTCGTCAAGTATCTCCAGTGGATCACGACCGAAGCGGTCCATCTTGTTGACGAATGTCATAATCGGCGTCGTTCGCAGACGACAGACTTCCATCAACTTGATCGTACGTGCCTCAACCCCCTTGGCAATGTCGATAACCATGAGGGCGGAATCAACCGCAGTCAGAGTACGATAGGTATCCTCTGAAAAATCCTCATGTCCTGGAGTATCAAGCAGGTTAACGATCCGATCCCTGTAGGGGAACTGCATCACCGAGGTAGTTACAGAGATACCGCGTTGCTGTTCCATCTCCATCCAGTCAGAAGTCGCATGGCGTTCCGCCTTGCGTCCCTTGACGGCCCCGGCCAGCTGTATTGCACCACCAAACAACAACAGTTTTTCAGTCAACGTGGTTTTGCCAGCATCCGGGTGCGAGATGATGGCAAAAGTTCGACGCCTCGATAATTGATCTTGCAGTTCACTCATTTACATAACCAGTCATTATTCAGTATCTGAAGGGGTACCAATTCCACCTTCAATGCAGTGACGGACGCCACTCGAGATTTGCAATAATTTTAGCCTCAGCATCGATAATTTCCTGATTACGTGAGTCAATCTCATCTTCATCAAAATAATTCAATGCCATTTTTTTAAACACGTCACCATGCCTGGCCTCAGTCGCCCACAGGTCGCGATAAAAATCTTTTAATCTGGGATCTTCAAGCGCCTCGGCTATGATCCTGAAACGCTCTGCCCCACGCGTCTCAATCACCGATGCAACCAGCAATCTGTCGAGCAATCTTTTTTCACGCCCATGCCGGCACACCTGGATCAGCTGATTGACATAAGGATCGGGCTCATCAGGTGTCATCTGCAGACCACGCTCGTTCATCAATAGCAGAACATCACGAAAATGGTCCAGTTCGTCCTGCGCCACCTGCAGTAAATCAGGAATAATTTCAGTACGGTCCGGGTATTTCACCACCACAGACATGGCATAGGCCATAGCCTTCCGTTCACAACTAGCATGATCAATAAGGAAATCATCAAAATTTTCAAGAATGACCTTTACCCACTCGGGATCAGTGGAGGAAGCTAGCTGCGCTCTCAGTCGGGGCATAAGAAAAAGACCTTAGATGAAAAATAACCGTTAATTTTAGCATAATCAGTCAATAGCGGTGTCCGTATAACTTACTCGAGCAGTAGGTCGAGAAAGGAATTCCAGCCTGCATAATTCGACAATCCTGTATCAGTGCAGCAAGCAAATGAAAGTTTTGCCCGTAGTACTTGAAAGATACTCTCGAATACAGGATGCTGTTGCAGATGCAATTCATTACAAGATGACTTTCCGATTATGAAATATTGCCAGTCCTGCGGATCGCCCGTCGACCTGATTGTCCCTGATGGTGATAATCGCCAGCGCCATGTCTGTACTGATTGTGGTGATATCCACTATCAGAATCCAAAGATTGTGGCTGGCTGTGTTCCAGTCTGGGATGACAGCGTGCTGTTATGCAGGCGTGCTATCGAGCCGCGATATAACTATTGGACATTACCTGCAGGTTTTATGGAGAATGGAGAAACACTGGAACAGGCCGCACAGCGGGAAAGCATTGAAGAAGCGAACGCCGCACTGGAAAATCTTCGCCTCTATTCCGTCATCAGCCTGCCCCACATCTCGCAGGTATACATGATGTTCCTTGCCGACCTGAAAAATACCGATTTCTTCCCCGGTGCCGAAAGCCTTGAAACAAAATTGTTCAGTGAAGATGAGATCCCATGGCGGTCGCTTGCCTTTAAGACCATTGAAAGCACACTACGTTGCTTCTTTATCGATCGTAAAACTGGAACATTCACACTGCACAACTGCACAATAGAAAAGTGGAATCGCTGAGCATGGATGCATTCACTAACTTGCAGGCATCCATCATGGGTTGGTTGATCCCGGTTTTTAACCTGTTTGGGAATAACCGTTATGTCGTCGCCCTGATTATTTTATTGCTAACCATCTCGCTGGCGTGGTTGCTATCAAAAGTCGTACATAAATATCTACTTAGGCTGTTACGTAAAACAGAAACTCCGCTTGATGAAGATATACTTGAACAGCTGGGACGTCCTCTGTTTGTCACCATTGTGCTGACCGGGATAGACATTACGACAGATATCCTTATCGGCAGCGGACGTATTCTGCGTGTTCTTGACTCTTTTTTTATGAGTCTACTGATCCTGGTATGGACACTGTTTTTTTTCCGCCTGACACGCGTCATCCTTACCCGCATCAGCTACAAGAATGAAGGAATTGTTACAACGCACACACTACCGTTGCTGCAAAACCTGACGCTGGTGATCATTTCTTCGATTGCAATTTACCTGCTGTTTACGACCTGGAATGTCGATATGACCGCATGGCTAGCCTCTGCCGGTGTGCTCGGTATTGCTATCGGTTTTGCGGCCAAGGATACCCTGGGCAACCTCATATCTGGCGTCTTCATTATGGCAGATGCGCCATACAAGATCGGCGACTATGTGGTACTTGAAGATGGCCAGCGTGGCGAGGTAAGACACATTGGAATACGCAGCACTCGTTTACTGACCCGGGATGATGTAGAAGTCACTATTCCAAATTCAATCATGGGCAATACCTCTGTTATCAATGAAACAGGTGGACCTCATGAAAAATACCGAATCAGGATAAAGGTCAGTGTTGCCTACGGGACTGATATAGACCAGGTACGTAAGTACCTGCTTGAAGAAGCCAGCCACTCAACTTTTGCCGTTGATGTACCTGAACCACGAGTACGCTTCAGAAATTTTGGCAATGATGGCCTGGAGTTTGAGCTGTTATGCTGGATCAATGAACCTGTACTGAAAGGTAGAGCAGTGGATGACCTTAACAGTGCAGTATACAAACGCTTTAAGCAGGAAGGTATTGAGATACCGTATGGCAAGCGCGATATCTATATTAAAGAAATGCCTGGCGCTGGATTCAAAGCGAACAACTAAAGACCACCGATTCTAATCATTGACGAACCTGAACATCTCGACCTGCCATGACTGCTGGCTGGCCTTCAGAATGAGACATGACGAACCACCGCGATTCAGGCGATTTCCTGCGGCGCCTGGATTTAGCAGCCAGCGCCCGTCTACCTTTTCATGCTGCACGTAGTGACTGTGTCCATAGACAACGGCACGTGCTTTTGGAAAGTGTGAGAGGATGGACGCCTGCGGATTGTTACGACTCCAGTACTGGTGTCCATGAATGACCGCCAGTGTTCCACCTGGTAATTCAACACTTTGCTCGTCGGGCAGATCTTTAAGGTTAAAACGGCTTTCCCGTTGCCAGTGTTGAAGAACATCATTATTCCCTCGCACTGCAACCAGCTGACCCGACTTTGGTGCCAGCTGTTCCAGTACATCACCGCCACAGATATCCCCGGCATGTACAATGACCTCGCAGTCATTCATTCTTGCAAGCACCCCGGGGTGAATTACGCCATGGGTGTCAGATAGAATACCTACTAATGTCGTATTCAAGCCTTCTCGTTACCCTTGTTGTAGGGTTTCATTGCATGGCTGGTTTCAGAACCGTCTATATCGAGACGCATCAGGCCGTGCGGGCGAATATGCATGCCTGTGAGTATATTATGGCTCTCACAGGCATCAAATTTATTAGTAAGAATATAAGTGGGCATTATTTTTAGCTCCTTACTACAATCGGATAATCCTTAAACGAACATCAACCAGCATCTATCTGACATTCAGCATACGGTTGACTTATTTAAGTCCAGCCGTCCCGATCGACCGTGCATGCTACCAGAAATTCTGAAAAAACACCTCACAAACTGGCAAACAAAAGCCGCCATTAACTGGCGGCTTTTGTTTCACTTAGACAGGTGAGCTGGGCCTAATCAAGACTCTGATAGTAGTCCATCAGGATTTGCGCTACTTCCGGGCGCGAAAATTCAGGTGGCGGGGCTTCGCCGTTACCGAGCATTTCACGTACACGAGTGCCGGAAAGAAGAATAAAGTCATCTTTAGTATGATCAGGTACATCGCGCATCATGACCACCTTGTTGAGTTTTTTCGAGTAGGCAGTGTGATCAGCGTTGAAAATTTCAATCTCCAGCGCGCTTGCTGGCACTTCATCGTCGAAAATGGTCTGTGCATCAAAAGCGCCATAGTAATCTCCAACGCCGGCATGGTCTCTACCGATAATGAAGTGAGTAGCCCCCATATTCTGGCGAAACAATGCATGCAGCACGGCTTCACGAGGACCGGCATATAACATATCAAAACCATAGCCTGTGATCATGACTGAATTTGGCGGGAAATATAGCTCAACCATTTTGCGAATCGATGCATCGCGTACCGGTGCAGGAATATCACCAGGTTTCAGCTTGCCAAGCAGCATGTGAATGACACATCCATCAGCATTTACAGCCTGCATAGCCATTTTGCACAGCTCTTCATGGGCACGGTGCATCGGATTTCTGGTCTGGAAAGCAACAATTTTCTTCCAGCCATGTTCAATAATCTCATTGCGAATTTCAACCGCTGTGCGGAAGGTGTCAGGAAATTCTGACTGGAAGTAACTGAAATTCAGTACTTCAATTGGCCCCGAGACAGCAACCTGCCCCTGGGCATTAAAAGCAGCCACACCCGGATGCTCCATGTCGTCAGTACGATAGACTTTGTCGGTCATCAGGGCCATTTGCTCATCAGTGACATCCTCGATACCTGTAACAGTCTGCACTGCCAGCACCGGGTTGCCATCTACATTTGGATCACGCAGGGCAATGCGGTCACCCACAGCAAAGCCATCGGCCTTCTCGGTCAAATTGAGCACAGGGACAGGAAAGAAAATGCCACCAGTTGTCATCATTTTTTCTGCACAACTGACAGCATCGGCAACATTCATGTATCCAGTCAGTGGATTATAGTAGCCTGCACCCAGCATGACGGCGTTGCCGGCAGCAGATGAACTCAATAACAGGGAAGGCAAGGTTTCTGCCTCTTTGGATAGTGTTTCATGTTTTTCCGTATCGTAAACGAATAGCGGATTCAACTCATCGGAACCGTGAGGTTTAATCATTACTCAGAAACTCCTTGCTTGATTATTCAGATTGTAAAGATTGATCGGACGATTCTTCAGATTTCGGACGCATCTGTCAATCAATGCTTTTTATGTGGATATTGCGAACAGTACCAGTAAAGGGCCTGAAAACTCGGATCTGTCATCCAAAACAGGGAGAAATAGATAAGAAGTGTACTTTAAAACAGATTATTCGGCTGTCAATTCACGAAATTCCGTCAGAATTTTCTCATACTTTTCAGCAGTTTTTTCTCTTTCACGACGTAAACGTGTAATTGACTGATAGAATTCATTAATGTCCTGCTGTTGAGTTTCCTTTCGCGACTCAAGTTTTGCCCTGTCTTTTTCATTATTTGGTATTTCTTTTGCTTCCAGTTTTTTCATCTCAAGTCGCATGTCATCCAGCAACCTTTCCTGCATCTTGATATTTTTGTCCATTCCGCTGAGCCTGCTATCTCTTGCGCTAATAATGTCCTCTTCCCTGGGGTAAATTGCCAGAATGCGCTTCTTTTCAAGATCGCGTTCAGCTTTTAGTTTCTGTTCTGCCTTTATGCGTTCTTCCTCTGCTTTCTTTGCATTGATTTCTTCCTCTGTCATAGGAGGAGCAACTTCATCAATCTTGCGGCCTCTTTTATCGATAATGGTTATCCTGGTATCGCCACAGGCAGCGGCTGCATTGTCACCATAGTGCCACTTTCCACTTGCGTCCTGACATTTGGATATCGCAAAAGCTGATCCACAATCAATGATAAAAAATATCGCTAATAGCCAGACAATGTGTACTGACTGAAATCTAAAAATCGGCATATTTATTCCTACCGTTAAAAATAGTGACAATGACATAATAATAAGACACAAATACCATAGTACAAGCTTACAAGAACAGAAAAATGAATGTATTTGATCAAATCCTGCTGTTTATCATCTCCACACTGGCCAATACCTTTTCGTCCTACGCCGGTGGCGGTGCTGGTTTACTGCAGCTCCCTGCACTGATTTTTCTTGGGCTGCCGTTTGCCGTCGCATTGGCAACACATAAAATCGCCAGTGTGGCCCTCGGTTTCGGGGCGGCAATTCGCCATTCCCGGGAAAAAAAACTGCAGTGGAAATTTGCCCTTTTTATTCTTGTCACCGGTGTTGCAGGTGTTATTCCTGGCGCAAGCCTCATTCTTACCATACCCGAAAACACTGCAAACCTTGCTCTAGGCATAATGACAGTGGGACTGGCCATATACTCCTGGCGCCGACCAGATCTGGGTGTTAAAGAAAACAGCTTTCACCGTGATAAAAGTGGATACCTGATAGGAGGAACTGTCCTGTTCCTTATTGGAATCCTTAACGGATCACTGACCTCAGGTACCGGACTATTCTGCACACTCTGGCTAGTGCGCTGGTTTGGCCTGGATTACAAAATCGCTATCGCTTATACACTGGTAGTCGTGGGTATCTTCTGGAATGGGACCGGGGCCATTACCCTGGCACTGCTGGGTACGGTTAAATGGTCATGGCTGCCGGCCCTGATAGTGGGATCTTTAACAGGCGGCTATTTCGGTGCACATCTCGCGATCAAAAGCCACAATAGCTCTATCAAACGTGCGTTCGAACTAGTTACCCTTCTTACCGGCCTCGCCCTTATAGTGAAAGCGCTGACCGCCAGCTAGCAGCATGATTATCAAGCCAGCCACTATCATTGGCAGTGACAGTAGCTGGCCCATCGTCATCCAGTCAAGGGCAACGAAACCAAGATAGTCATCAGGTTCTCGAGTGAACTCCACAAAAAACCTGAACACACCATAAAGCACAAGGAATAGGCCTGAAACCCGGGCAACAGGTCTCAGCGTAGCGCTGTAAATCCAGAGAATGGAAAACAGTACTACACCTTCAAGCAGGGCTTCATAGATCTGAGACGGGTGACGCGGCGCACTTCCTGCAAGAGGGAAAACCATGCCCCACGGTAAGTCAGTTACACGTCCCCATAATTCCTGATTGATAAAATTACCGATGCGTCCAAAAAAAAGACCAATTGGCACCAGCGGTGCAACAAAATCGCTAACCTGAAAGAAGGTCCGGTTAGTCTTATTGCCAAATAGCCAGATCGCAACAAAAACTCCAAGCATACCGCCATGGAAAGACATCCCGCCTTCCCAGACTCGAAAAATATCAAGTGGCTGTGCCAGATAGTCATCCAACTTGTAAAACAGGATATACCCTATTCGACCGCCGATTACTGCCCCCAACGCACAGTACAGTACCAAATCACTGACCTGATCTTTGTTCCAGCTGTCGCTGTGCGAGGCTCGTGATACCCCTAGCACCCAGGCGGCTAAAAATCCAAACAGGTACATCATGCCATACCAGTGCACTTTCAGTGGGCCAATACTAAGCAGGACTGGATCGATCTCGGGATAATTCAACATATTTTTTATTATCGCCCTAAACGCAGATGAGAAAAATACTAAATATGAAATTTAGTGGATAATATTCTTTCTAAATCCGCGAAACGCCTCCTGTTGGCGACAGCCCATGCGGTATATTGAGAACTGGCATGACGCTACACGACATTACATTCCGCCAGCAGCAATGCATGAAGTAATTGCTGGCCAGCTTATCACGTATCCCCCCAGCTCTTTATCCGAGTCCTTGCTGTTAGCTTCTAGTAGCGAATCTTCAATAAATGGTGGATCTAACTTCTGGGGTGATATTACGTCGGGCCATTGATGTGGCCGACTAACATGGCGGATGATTTTCCTGATGCAATATCTTGCGGGATTGTACCGGCAGCGGTATGGTAGGAAATAGACAATGGAGCTTAACTGACAGGCTTCGATAAATAGCGTCCCTTTCTGGCTACTTTAGCAGTCTTCTAATGGTGGCAGCGTGATATAATATCGCTCCATAGACTTGGAAAGCGCAGCGTCAAGCCCACTAACATAATGCAATACACAACAAGTGCCGCCATCTTCTGGCTGTAGTACCGATAATTCATGCGAGGACTCCTGTTTGCTATATTTTTCTGTGCTGTGTCACTACTCTTTGCCAGAGTGCTGACAAACCTTTTGATACAGCTATCCTTTATCCACAGCCACGAGTTTGATTTAGCACATAATCTGATAATGACGATCATGCTGGTCGTCTACCTTGCTTTAGCACCCACCTTCAGCAAAAACGCCAAGCATCACGGTAATGAAAACGACAGGAAATAGAATACCGAATGCATGATAAACATCATTTACGACGAATCAATACTGCAAGATAAGGACTGGTAATCCAGATCGTACCAATTCCCCTACTCTCCCTGTCTTGTTAGTACTATAGAAAAAAGTCATGCTCAACAGCATGGCAAATTCACTGATAAACGAAACTAGTCCCTATTTGCTGCAGCACGCGCAAAATCCAGTTAACTGGTACCCATGGACTCCTGTAGCACTTGAACTGGCGGTAAAAGAAGATAAGCCAATACTGCTTTCCATAGGGTATGCTGCCTGTCACTGGTGCCATGTCATGGAGCATGAGTCTTTTGAAGACCAGGCTACAGCTGACATCATGAATCGCCATTTCGTCTGCATCAAGGTGGATCGTGAAGAACGCCCGGATCTTGACAAGATATATCAAACGGCATATCAGATGCTGAACCAGAAACCCGGTGGCTGGCCGTTAAATATATTTCTCAGTCCCGAGGACCACACACCATTTTTTGCAGGCACCTATTTCCCTCCTGATGACCGCTACGGCATGCCGCCATTCAAGATCATCCTGGAGCGTATTATCGAACATTTTAAGAGCCACCGAACGCAGCTGCGCCAGCAAAATCAACAAATAAAGGCTGCTTTTGATGGTATGACAGGGAACAAGATCGCCAGCAAAGCAATATTATTAACGCCTGAGCCAATCGAGCGAGCCGCCATAGCCCTGCAAGACAGTTTTGATAGCGTACATGGAGGCTTTGGCGGTGCGCCGAAGTTCCCACACCCGACTAAGCTGGAACGCTGTATTCGATATGCTTATTTTTGTGACGATGAAAACACAGCCTCGCAATTACTGGAAATGTGCCGATTCACACTAGACAAAATGTCTGAAGGCGGACTAAATGATCACGTTGGAGGTGGTTTCTATCGTTACTCTACTGATGTGTTCTGGATGATCCCGCATTTCGAAAAAATGCTCTATGACAATGCGCAGCTGATCCCATTATATCTTGATGCTGCAAGAGTCTGCGGTGAGACTCAAATGAATGAAGTAGCTGACCAGACCTGCGCCTGGGTGTGCCGGGAAATGCAGTCCACCGATGGTGGCTTCTTCTCCAGTCTGGATGCCGATTCGGAAGCACAGGAGGGGCGTTTCTATGTCTGGCAAACTGAAGAAATACAAGGTCTTGTTAGTCCCCTGCAATGGAAGCTACTGCAGTCACGCTATGGCCTGCGGGGCAAACCAAACTTCGAGGGCAGCTGGCATCTGCATGCAAAAAAATCTATCCGGTCCATAGCAGAAGACTATGGGCTCGATGAAGAAACAGCCGGCGCAGAGATTCGACAGTCGCTTGAACTGCTACACGATAGTCGCTCAAAGCGTATCCGCCCTGGACTTGATGATAAAATACTTACGTCATGGAACGGCATGATGATTGCTGCCATGGCTCAGGCTGCAGATGTCCTCGGAAAGATCGAATATATCCAGTCGGCGGAACAATCACTGACATTTATTCGTAACCATTTATGGGATGGTAAACGTCTCAAGGCAACTGCACGAGAAGGTAAAAGTCAGTTGAATGCCTATCTCGATGACTACGTGTTATTAGCCACTGGCATATTTGAATTATTGAAGGTTCGCTGGTCGGCTGATGACATGCAAATGCTGATGCAACTATTAGAAAGTGTACTTGAGCACTTTGAAGACAGTGAAAACGGTGGTTTCTTTTTCACATCAGATGATCATGAACATTTACTTAGCCGAATAAAGCCCGGTTCTGATGATGCCATTCCTTCGGGCAACGGAATTGCTGCTCAACTATTAATACAATTGGGGCACCTTGTCGGTGAACAGAGATATCTGGATGCTGCTGAAAAAACATTGCGTGCTATGTGGCAAGATATCAATAACTATCCCATTGGTCATGGCAGCCTGCTGTCTGCGCTTGAATCGTTTTTCTACCCACCGGAAATAGTCATCCTGCGTGGCGAAGCAAGTAAGCTGGAACGCTGGCGGGGCCTGGCAAGACAATACATCCGACCCAACCTGATAGTCCTCGCCATTCCAGCTGATGCTGAAGATCTGCCTGCATTTCTGGCATCAAAAGTAGCTCCCGATGACGGTGTAATCGCTTATCCCTGCCGTGGAACGGCCTGCCATCCTGCTATTACAGATATAGATGAGTTTCGTGACTATATTGAGCAATAAACTGCCAGAGATAACAAACCAGAACGAGGCAGGGACGTTATCTGAACTGATAAATGGCTCGATCTAATCAGACAGGCCTGCTGATACGCTGAAAACGTGACACCAGCCATGCCGCGGCAAAGGTCAGGCTGGCAACTAAACCCATCCACAAGCCCTGCGGCCCAAATTCCTGTCGAATTCCAAGATAGTAGGAAACAGGCAGACCAAAGAACCAGTAAACCATGACACTGACGAGCATCGGATACAACGTGTCCTTCATGCCTCTCAACGCTCCAGCTGCTGACACCTGTATTCCATCGGACAACTGGAAGAGGGCTGCCATCAACAACAGGCCGACAGCCATGCGCCCCACATCAACGTCTGTTGTATATATTGAGACGATCAATTCTGGAAACATCAGCATGATGCTGGCAGTACCAAACATGCACATACCGGCAAGGCTGATACCGGCCATACCACGGAAGCGTGCCTCGGTTACTTGCTGCTCGCCAAGTGCATGCCCAACCCGAATAGTCGTTGCAGCCGAAATACCAAGAGGAATCATGAACATCATGCCGGCAAAATTGATCGCGACCTGATGCGCAGCAACCTCGATTACCCCGAGGCTTCCCATTAATAGCGCGACAGCAGAGAACATCCCGACTTCACTTACTAGAGTCAGGGCAATTGGCAGACCGAGCCGTAACATCTCTGTCATGCGCGACCAGTCGACTTTTTGCTTCGAAGATTGCCAGATATCTGCATATCGGTGGTGGGTGAGGATATAAAACACCAACATAAATAGATTGATCCACATCACTGTGGCAGTTGCCCATCCAGCACCCACTGCACCCATTGCAGGCAGGCCCAGCTTGCCGAACATAAATATATAATTCAGCAGGGCATTCAGAATCAGACCAACAATCTGAATAACCATCATTGGTCGGGTATACCCAATACCCTCACTAACAAAACGCAGCACAAGGTATGCACAAATAGCGGGGATTCCCCATGAAACGGCGAATAGATACTCCGTTGCCACCGGCACTATCCTGCTATCGATTCCAATCCATAGCATCACCTCGGACAGTAAACGAACTGCATACAGGCCTAGCAAACCCAGTACAACTGATACCAGCAGTGACTGTTTGATCAGATCGCGGATTGGCGCAAATTGCCCTGCACCATAATAATGAGACACCATGCTGGATACTGCCATCATCAAGCCAACGCAAAATAGATAAACAGGTATCCATAGATTTGCACCAACAGCGATAGCAGCTA
The DNA here is from genome assembly GCA_029287915.1 of Arenicellales bacterium. Taxonomy (GTDB): domain Bacteria; phylum Pseudomonadota; class Gammaproteobacteria; order BMS3Bbin11; family BMS3Bbin11; genus BMS3Bbin11. The sequence goes on along the minus strand of JARFQE010000029.1, from coordinate 86,043 downwards.
AAGCGAGTGGACTGATACGACCAGCCATAATAGTATCGACAAAACCGGTAGCAACAAGTGCAACCTGTCCAATTGTGATCGGCAGTGACAACCTTACCAGGTGACCGTATTCTCTTATAAGCGCGGTTTTATTTTCTAACATTGCGTCCTAGCTATTCTATGACTGCCCGGAAAAGAATATTAAATCAGGAAGCTATGATTCAGGAAAACAAAAAGGCCGCGATATTCGCGGCCTTTCAAATGTATCAGCTTCAGACTGACAGCAATTTCCTATTTAATTATTACAGATACTTACCAATCAGTTCCATATTCCGGCATTGGAGGCATTGCTGGTATCGGTGGCATTGGGCCAGATTGTGGCATGCCTTCATAGTAACCGGGGGGTGGCCCAAAATCTTCTGCAGGTCCAAAGTCCTGCGGCGCCCCCCATGGTGCTGGCTGCATTGGCTGGCCAAAAGGCGGACGTCCATAACCCGGTGGTGCACCCCACGGAGCAGGCTGGTCATATGGCTGACGCATGGGTCTTGGGTCAGTTACTGATGCTGAAGGTGCTGAAGCAGGTGTTTCTTCTGTTAGCGCTTCACTAGCTTTTTCAGATCGTGCGGCTTCGCTGGTTTCGTCAGATGGTTCGTCCTTCCGTCCGAAGATGGATTCAAAAAAGTTTTTGGTCTCCCCAGCTGTTTCAGATTTTTCTGCCGGCGCTGTTTTTTCGTTAACATCTGTCTCAGCTGCAGAAGTCTCCAGGGCAGCATCCGCTGCGCCTTCAGGCTTGGACTCAGTGGCTGGTTGTTCAGCAACAATTTTCTCAGTCTGCACAGGCACAGGCATCTGCGCGGGGACAGTCACAGCAGGGACGGATGCTGGAGCAACGGGTACTGTTTCAGGAGCAGCTTCAGCAGGGACCTCTGTCTTTAGCTCTGTCGTCACTTCATCATCAGACATATAGGATACGACTGTCCAGATACCAACAATTACAAGCAGAGCAATTGATAGAGTTGACAGTAAACCAAGGCTGTCCTTTTTCTGTTTAACAGGTGGTTTTACTATATTTGATGTCGCTGCGTTTGATGTAGTAGCCTTCTGTGCTTTTTCTGCTTTAGCGGCATCATCTTTAAGTCGAATTTTTGCTTTTTCTTTCTGTCCGTTGCTATTGGTGGCAGCACTACCCTGCATTGCAGAAGCAGTTGACTTTACAGCCTTTTTCTTGACAGCCTTTTTCTTGACAGTCTTTTTCTTTACAGCCTTTTTCTTAACAGCCTTTTTTGCTGCTTTTTTTACAGTTTTCTTTTTGGTGCTTTTTTCTGAAGCACCACCAGCTGCATTATCTACTACAATCTTGTCTTCATCAGCCATCTCTGACACTCCGCTTGAAAATTTAATCCAAAATCCGTGTTCGCTGCTACAACGAATATGTGAAACTTACCGGAATTATAATATAAGCATTCAATTATATAATATTATTAGGGAGAAAGATAGAAATTGACCTTCCAGTCGCATCAATTAATTTTTCATATCTCACATTGAGGATAAAAAATCAGATCTGTAGAAGCACTTTCTCCTTTTCTTGTATCCTTTACTAGTGCTACCAGGGTTTGTAGTCGAAATTTTCCTGAAAACGTCTGTTGATCTCGTCTCGTGCAGGCGTATGGTTTTGTGTACCATTGACTTCGATCTTACAGGCTCCCATTGTTGCGGCCAGACGGCCTGTGGTTTCCCAGTCCATATTATTCATCAGGCCATAAAGCAGACCTGATCGATAGGCATCTCCACAACCAGTTGGATCTTTAATACTATCAATCTTTGCCACCGGAATACTTATTTCCTTATTATTAGCATAGATAATTGAACCCTCTGCACCGCGAGTTACCACTAAAGCATCTACTTCACGAGCAATTTCCCTGGCACTTTTTCCTGTTCGCTCTGAAAATAGCTGAAATTCATAATCATTCAGTGTCAGCCATGTTGCCTGCTTAAGGAATTGATTCAATTCATCACCATCAAACATTGGCATACCCTGGCCTGGATCGAAAATAAACGGAATGCTGGCTTCAGCAAACTGCTCAGCATGTTCGATCATACCCTGACGACCATCCGGCGAGACGATACCAATGCTAACATCCGCTTCACTAGATACCTTGTTAAGATGGGACTGGTTCATAGCGCCGGGATGAAATGCAGTTATCTGGTTATCATCCTGGTCAGTAGTTATGTAGGCCTGTGCCGTATAATCATCTGCAAGTTCCTGAAGAGACTGTCGACTGACCCCTGTCTTGTCCATCCAGTCAGCATAGGGAGCGAAATCTATGCCGACTGTGGCCATCGGCCTACCATCACCTCCGAGCAACTTCAGGTTATAGGCAATATTGCCTGCACAACCACCAAATTCGCGGCGCAAACTGGGTACCAGAAATGAAACGTTCAGGATGTGAACCTGATCGGGAAGAATATGATTTTTAAAGCGGTCCTCGAATACCATAATTGTATCAAAGGCCATCGAACCACAGATTAATGCTGTCATTTTATTTATCCACTATAAATTAAGATGTTTTTATTCTGAAAGGAAACGAACATATCTGAAAAGCAGAACTTAAGACCAGAAACTTCCACCGCTTAAAGTATATCCCTATAGACGTAGAATATTATTTTTTTGAATCACCCAAATCATTTTTCCAGACGACATCAAGCTGCCGTGCAGCACGGACATCATCCAGTCTCCTGATAGGTAAATTATGGGGTGCCGACTTGACCAAATCAGGCTGTTCTGCAGCCTCCTTGCTGATTTCCTGCATCGCTCCGATAAAGCCATCCAGCTCTTCCAGACTTTCAGTTTCGGTTGGCTCAATAAGAAAACACTCAGGTACCAGCAATGGGAAATAGGTTGTTGGCGCATGATAGCCTTTATCCAGCAGCCGCTTGGCAAAGTCCATGGCAGTGACACCGGTTTCAGCCTTCTCCTTTTTCAGGGTGAGGATAAATTCATGCGTTGCCCGACGATTTTTGTAGGCCATCTCGAAACCAGCCTGTTCAAGTTTTGCTTTCAAATAATTCGCATTCAGGGTGGCAAAATCAGCAACACGCTTCATTCCATCCCGCCCCAGCAGGCGTGCATAAATCCAGGCACGTAAAAGAATACCGGCATTTCCCATAAAACACGATAGACGCCCAATACTCTGCGGACAATCTTTCTTATCAAGCACAGTAAACTGACCCGATGATTCGACAATCCTTGGTACCGGCAGGAAGGGAATTAGGCGTTCACTGACACCAACAGGTCCTGCCCCCGGACCACCACCGCCATGCGGGGTAGAAAATGTTTTGTGCAGATTAAGATGGATGACATCGAAACCCATTTCTCCCGGTTTTACCTTACCAAGAATGGCATTCATATTGGCGCCATCGTAATAAAGCAGTCCACCCGCGTCGTGAACCAGCGTGGCAATTTCCCTGATTTGCCTTTCAAACACCCCAAGAGTCGACGGGTTAGTCAGCATCAGCCCAGCAGTACGCGGGCCGACCACAGCTGCCAGCGCATCGATATCAACATCACCATTGTCCAGGGTCGGAATTTCACGAACTTTGTAGCCGCACATGACAGCAGTTGCCGGGTTTGTACCGTGCGCTGCATCAGGCACCAGGATCTCCTCACGCGCGTCATCATTCCTGGCATCATGATAAGCCCGAATCATTGCGATGCCAGTAAATTCACCCTGAGCACCAGCCATCGGCGCAAGACTAACTTCGTTCATTCCGGATATGTCTTTAAGTATCTCCTGCAAATCGAACAAACAGCTTAGAAGGCCCTGCCCTGTTGAGTCCGGTGCAGAAGGGTGACGTCCGCTGAAACCATCATAGAGTGCGGCTTCATTGCATATCCTTGGGTTATGTTTCATCGTGCACGAACCCAGTGGGTAGAAGTGCGTATCGATTGAAAAATTCAACTGACTGAGGCGCGTGAAATGCCTGACCGCCTGCATCTCAGAAACCTCCGGCAACATCGGGCTGGTTTTACGCAGAAAAACATCAGGTATGTCATCTAAAGGTATCTCTGCTGGCAGAAATTGTGCCTTATTGATACGCCCGCTGGTAGATTGTTCAAATATCAGTTTTGTCATGATGTTTTATATCTATTTTTCGCTTTGAAAATAATTGCTATCGATGCCTGTTATCACAGATTGCTTTATCATCTGCGCTCAGGGAGTTTCCAGCTGGTGCTTGCTAACAAAGCGTTGCAGATGCATTGCATACACGTCCATCTCTTCTTCTGTTCTTAATTCCGTCGCGCAAACTAACAAACAATCGTGTAAGTCTGCGTAATCAGCAAACAATGCCTTGCCCGCTATAACACCCTGTACCGTCATCGCCGGTATGAGATCCTCCATAGGGGCATTGATTCGCAGTACACATTCATGAAAGAAGGGGCTATTGAAGACAACATCGACACCATCAATTGCAGTCAGTTTTTCTACCAGTAATCGTGTATTGGCATGTGAAGCTTTCGCTACCTGTTCTATACCAGCGGGCCCCATCAAGGACATATAGAGGGTAGCCGCTGTAACCATCAGGCCCTGGTTGGTACAAATATTTGATGTCGCCTTGGAACGCCTTATATGCTGCTCTCTGGCCTGTAAGGTCAGAGCAAAGCCCTGTTTTCCATCTGCATCCACAGTGCGCCCAATCAGACGCCCTGGCATTTGTCTAATCAGTTTCTGGGTACAGCACATGAAGCCAAAATACGGCCCACCCGATGATAATGGTATACCCAGAGGTTGCCCTTCACCGACTACGATATCTGCGCCCTTGTCACCCCATTCACCCGGTGCTTTCAATATCGCCAGCGACACTGGGTTAACGACCGCAATAACCAGGCAACCTCGCTCATGTGCCAGGTTGGTCAGTTCATCAACAGCTTCCAGGGCACCAAAATAATTCGGTTGCGGGATCACCAGTGCAGCCACATCATCGGTAATTTCTTTACCAAGCTGCTCAAGGTCTATGGTTCCAGTAATGCCTGAGTAGGAAATACTGCTCAGTACTATACCCTGGTTTTTTACTATTGTTTCTGTTGTCTCACGATAGCCTGGATGAATAGTCTCGGGCATCAGAATCCGTTGTTTTTCTCGCTGTGCACGAACTGCCATCAGGACTGCTTCAGCAAGAGCACTGGCTCCTTCATAAAGACTGGCATTAGAGACTTCCATCCCGGTCAGTGATGCCATCATTGACTGATATTCATATAGTAACTGCAGCGTACCCTGACTGGCTTCAGCCTGGTAAGGCGTATAGGCAGAATAAAATTCACCGCGGGTAGCGATCTGCCAGACAGCAGCAGGAATATGATGCTCATAGGCACCGGCACCAATAAAATTAATATGATGGCCATCGTTCTCTGCGCGCTGCCTTGATAATCTGCGAATACCCGCTTCATTCATGGCTGCAGGAACATAGTCCAGCTTTTCGTTGATCAACTCTGCCGGAATCTCATCGAACAGTTCATCAATACGATCGACGCCAATCGCATTAAGCATTTGACGAATTTCATCTTCGGTATGAGGTATAAAAGACATATCAGAAAATCATCTTTAGTTTCCAGGTTTACTCTTCAGACTCAAGCTCTTCATAGGCAGTAGCATCCAGCAAATCGTCAAGCTGACTGGTATCTGAAATTTGCAGGCGAAACATCCATCCATCGCCATAAGGGTCTTCATTAATGAGTTCAGGTGCGTCAGCAAGTCTTTCATTGACTGCGATAACTGTGCCAGCGACGGGGGAATAGACATCAGAAGCCGCTTTTACCGATTCAACCACAGAACATTCCTCACCGGCATCCAGTTCACGATCCATTTCCGGTAATTCTATAAAAACCATATCACCAAGTAATTCCTGTGCATGGTCGGTGATGCCTATGGTGGCCTGTCCATCTTCGCTAGCCAGTACCCATTCATGTGACTGGGTATACTTTAATTCCTGCGGTACATTACTCATCATTGTTCTCCTTTAATATTTTATAGTTGCTCTGTTTCAATGACAGCTTTGCCATGACGGACAAAGGGGTATTTCACAACAACTGCCGGAATCTGACGACCACGAATATCCACTACACAGTCATCACCTGTTTTAACAGCTGCCGGCACGCGCGCCAGGGCAATTGATCTTGCCAATGTCGGGGAATAGCTGCCACTGGTAATTTCACCGTTGAGTTCATCAGTAAATTTAACTTGCTGGTGTGAGCGCAGTACTCCTCGTCCTGTTAATAGAAGACCCACCATCCGCTGCTCTACTCCCTGCCTTTTTTCCGTTTCCAGTGCCTTGCGACCAATAAATTCACGTGATGCTGGCTGCCAGGCTATGGTCCAGCCGAGCCCTGATACAAGTGGAGAGGTTGTTTCGTCCATATCCAGACCGTATAGCGCCATGCCAGCTTCCAGCCGCAATGTATCACGTGCTCCTAATCCAACTGGCTGTACCCCTATCTTCATCAGACGCTGCCAGAGATCTATCGCCGCATCAGCGGCTAGAATAACTTCGACACCATCCTCACCGGTATAACCGGTACGACCAATAAACATATCATCGACCTCACAGGCCTGGAACGCGGCCAGTTTGGCAACTGTATCGGCAACTTTTTTTGAAAGCAAAGAAGTAAAATTACTTATAGCCTCTGGCCCCTGGATGGCCAGCATGGCCAAATCAGGTCTTTCCGTTAGGTTCACATCCGCACAGCCTTCCAGCTGTAATGTGATCCATGCCATATCCTTGTCATGTGTAGCGGCATTGAGTATTAGCCGATACCATTCATCAGTCATGAAGTAGACGATCAGATCATCTATGATGCCGCCATTTTCATTGAGCATGCAGCTGTACATAGCCTTGCCCGGATTTTTGAGTCGGGAGACATCGTTAGCCAGTAGTTTTTGCAGAAAGAGCGTGCTGCCAGTGCCATGAAGATCAATGACATTCATATGCGATACATCGAATACGCCGGCAGATGAACGGACAGCATGATGCTCTTCAATCTGTGAGCCATAGTGGATTGGCATCTGCCAGCCGGAAAAATCAACAATTTTTGCCCCGGCGGCAATATGCTGTTGGTACAAAGGGGTTTTTCTTGCTTTCATAGTGGCGCTCCAGGATGCAAAAACGGATACAGTGCATTCGCCCATCTGTCCGTTCACCTGAGAGATTTACCCCCTTCGGTGTGCCTTTCACGAGAAACTAAAAAGACCGCTCTCCAGAGCCGACGGTTTATTGTGGTCCTTTTGCCTGAGCGATTCCGGGCGGGTTGCGCCTTCGGCGCCGGCAGTATTGGTTATAAGCCAGCTGCCGGTCTCTCCCTCAATAAACCCTTGTCGGGTTGTAGACTATACGAAAGTTCAATCTTTTTTTCCATGTCTGTAGAAAAAAAGAAGTCAGGATTGCTGCAAGCCCTGTCTCTTTATCACTGTGCCAAGCGTCAAACCCTGAACCAGCATTGCGAACACAACGACAGCATAGGTAATCGGCAACAGGTACATCCGTACCTCATCTGCCGGTAAAGACAGTACCAGTGCGACTGAAATTCCACCTCGTAAACCACCCCAGGTCAGTATCTTTACCACCCCGGGCGAAAACCGATACCATTTTCTCAGTGCAGTTACAGGCAAAGAAACACTTACAAATCGTGCCAGCAAAACTACTGGAATAGCAATTATCGCCAGTAGCAGGGTATTTATAGAAATAGGAATAATCAGCAGCACTTCGAGGCCCAGCAACACGAATAAGACAGCATTGAGAATTTCGTCTATCAGCTCCCAGAATGTGTCGAGGTGTTCGCGAGTTTTATCTGACATTGCGAACTGACGACCGTGATTGCCTATAAGCAGCCCAGCTACAACGATCGCAATCGGCGCAGACAGGTGCCATGCCTCAGCAAAGGCATAGCCGCCCATGACCAGGGCAAGAGAAATAATTATCTCTACCTGATAGTTATCAACTCGCTTTAACATTCTGTAGGCTATGTAACCGGCCAGAATACCGAATAAAGCTCCACCCAGGGTTTCAGTGATAAACAACTCTGCCACCTCGGCTGCATGCATCTGTTCACTGCTATAGGCGATGTTAAAGATAACGAGGAATAAAACAACACCGACACCATCATTGAACAGGGATTCACCGGCAATTTTTGTTTCCAGCGAAACAGGAACACCCAGTGTTTTTAATGTGCTGATTACTGCCACCGGATCTGTCGGTGAGATCAATGCACCAAATAACAGGCAATGAATAAATTCCAGTGGCAGCTCCAGTAGTGATGCAACTAACCAGATCAGCCAGGCCACAATAATGGTAGAGAGCAGAACACCGAGAGTCGCCAGTGATGCAACGACCCACTTCAAACTCGCCAGTCGGTTCAGATCAACATGTAAAGCACCGGCAAACAAAAGAAAGCTGAGCATGCCATGAAGCAATGTGGTACTGAAATCTATGCCTTCGAGCAGGGTTTTCTCCTGTTCTAGCAGTAGTGGGTAACCCATGCTGCCAAGTATTAACAGCATCAGTGACAAGGCGATAGAAATTGCCATCACACCAATGGTTGAGGGCAATTTCAAATAGATATGATTAAGAAAACTAAAGAGTGCTGTCAGACTTATCAGGACAGCAGTAATCTGCAATAGATCCATCGCAGCTGCTGATCAGGCTCTATTGGTGGCGCTCGCTGCAGTCAGGCTAGCTACTCTTCATCTGCAAAGGAAAATTCTATCAGATACTGCATCAAGCCTGCATAACCGCTGGGGTCGGCGGGTTCGAAATTTGAAAATCCCAGTTTTTTCAACATTGCCTGGCCTTCCTTATTTTTATCTGCTTCCAGCAGTGCCTTCCTAATTTTTTCACGAGTTTCCTCAGGGACATTCGGAGAGACAGATATGGCGACATGAGGAATCTGAACACTGGTTTTGACTACAACAAGATCTTTACCATCCTGCAGCGCATTATTCACCAGGGGGGTCGGTATGATCGCACCGACAACCTGACCATCGAGCACTTTCTGCAATGACTCTTCGGATGAATTTGTAGCTACGATGGAAGGTTGACGTAAAGGATTCCTGAACATCTGACCAAGAAAGATTCCGGACGGTGCAGGAGGCATCAATGATGCTATTGTCTTGCCAACAAGCTCATCAGTGTCAAAAACGGCATTATCCGATGAAACAATGAGTGTGTAACTGACCAGGCCGGGTATCTTGGCTATTGAGGTCCAGTTTTGTTTCTCATTACGATAATCGGTAAAGAACGCATTATCCATCATGATTTCATATGGATTGTTCTTTTTCTGATTCACCAGATACTCAGGAAAATCACGCGCCGTATGGATCACTACCTCGTCACCAGTGACGCTGGCAATGAACTTGGCCAGTGGTGCAAAAGCCTTCCTGGTTTCTTCCTCGCCAAGAATTGGCTGAATGGCAAAATCCAGTGTTGCTGCCATGACTGGCTGAAATACTGTACTAAGGACGAGACCCAGTCCACATATGCCAGTGTATAAGACTTTTTTTCCATGAATTAATTGACTCATCAGACCCTTCCTCTAAAAACCCTTTCACCAATGGTAATTGGCAAAAACTTGTTATTTGTTTAATTATTTTTCAGCTAATTATATACATGCTGATGCGATTATATTTCCGCACCCTGTTTTTATATTTGTAGATACTTTAAATATAGATATTACAATATTTACTTATATATTCTAGCCGAGAGTTTGTATCCGACAAGTTTTTTTAAGTATTTTCAACTAAATAAGATTTATTGTTGATATTATAGAGCAGTTTCAGTTGCCCAGTGCCCGATTGACGAAAAACTGTTTCAGCACGGGCAACTGGTTAATCAGGTCCATAGCCAGGTTACGAGACTTGCATACAAACTGTTGCTTGCTTGCAAAAACACGTTGAATTCCATCCATTCCTGCCAGCATTAAACTTGCATCAGCACGACGTCGACGTGCGAACCTTCTTAAATACAGTGGATCAGCCAGGCCGCGCTGATGCTGGCTGGCCTCTCGCAGTATAGATGTCAGGTCAATAACATCCTGAAAACCCAGGTTCACACCCTGACCAGCGAGGGGATGCACCCTGTGCGCAGCATCACCCAGCAACACAACCCGCTCTGCGCTATAACTATTGGCATTGGCCAGCATTAATGGAAAGGCCACCCGTGGACTGAGCAGTTCTACACTGCCCAGCTGGTTTTCGAATGCATCGGCCAGTTGTTTAGAAAAATCTTCATCATTCAGTGACAGTAAGTCCGAGGCACGTTGCTGATCTGCTGACCATACAATTGAACAACTACCATCAGCCAGCGGCAGAAAGGCCAAAGGACCAGAAGGGAGAAAACGCTGCCATGCTGTACTATTATGGGACAGGGATGTTCTGACCCTTGCAACAATACCCGTTTGCAGGTAATCATGCCTGCTACTCTCTATCCCACAAAGCTGCCGCACGCTAGAATTATCACCATCGGCTGCAATCACTAAAGTGCTGCGGATCTCGTCACCATTTTCCAGCCTGAGCTGTACAGCTTCCTCCAACCATGTCATTGAAGAAAGTCGGACCCCAATGACAAATCTTACATTTGACATGCCCTGTAGCTGCTCTATCAGGCTGTCGTTGATCAGATTATTTTCAACGATGTGTCCCAGATAGGCCACGCCGCTTTCTGCAGCATCAAATTCCAGACGGCCTGTACCACTGGCATCCCAGACGCGCATATGCTCATAAGAGGATACCCGTCGATTCTTTATCTGCTGCCAGACACCAATATCCTCTAATAATTGTTCAGATGCCAGGCTGATTGCGCTAACACGTAAATAATATTCCTCCGCAGACCATTGCGGTATCTCATTGGCTTCAATCAGAGTAATATTGAAACCGGCTCTTGCCAGCGACAAGGCAGCAGCAGAACCCACCATGCCTGCACCAACAATAGTAATATCAGACCGATGATCCTTCTTTACCATGCTTTCTCTGTAGACTCAGATGACTTTTTCAATGCTAACCCCCGCGTCAGCCTTGACTGACGTCCGGTCAATCCCATCGTTCGCCTGAGCAGGGCATGTTTCAATTCAGGAACCAGGTCGGTCAGCAACAAGCCAAGGCTTCTGCTACCAACCACTGGCCAAAACTGGCTGGTAAAAATCTTGATCATACCGTGAGTGAAAGCTGTAACACGCTTAGTATCCGTTGCGCGAATATCTTCATAGCCCTGCAATACTCCAAGCGTCCCCACATCCTGTTGGCGTGCCTGTGCCTGAGCAAGAACTTCCGCCAACCAGGCCACGTCCCTAAGTCCCAGGTTGAAGCCCTGTGCTGCAACGGGATGAATGGTATGTGCAGCGTTTCCAACCAGCACAGCACGCGAACGAATTGTTGTATCGACCCTCTTTCTTGCCAGCGGATATGCATAGCGTTTGCCTGCCCTGCTGAAACGACCCAGACGGTCACCAAACTGCTGCTGCAATCGTTCTAAAAACTGTTTTTCAGACAAAGATAGTATCTCATCGACATCCTCATCATCGACAGCCCATACACACCAACAGCGGTTTTCATTCATTGGTAATATGGCAAGTGGGCCGGCCGGGGTAAACCTCTCAAAGGCGCAATGCTGATGAGACTTTCCTGGGGTTACATTGCATACGATTGCGGTCTGCTGATAGTCATCAACAACAGTCTTAAAGTTAAGTTTATCTCGCAGACCGGAACGACCACCATCAGCAATGACAACCAGCTTCCCCTGAGTGATAAATTCCTTTTCCCCAGCAGCACAGCTTAGAGTAGCCAGGTCTGTATCAATCTCCACGTCACTAACCGTTGCCGGACTAAAGATATCAACATGTTCTATCTTCTCCAACCTGTTCATCAGTGCCGCGCCCAGCGCCCTGTTCTCGATCACATAACCCAACGCCTCTACCCCTGCATCCTTTCTGTCGAGATGTGTTAAACCGGGATGGCCGCGGTCAGATATATGGATACTGTGGATCGGACAAATGGCCCGTTGGTCTATCTGCTGCCAGATATCCATCGATTCATAGATCAGGCGAGAACCATGTGAAAGGGAAATGGTCCGCACATCATAACTCGGTTGCTGGTCGGACCTCCAGGGCACGGCTTCGATAATAGCAATTCGCAATTCAGTATCGGCCAGTGCACAAGCCAGGCTGGCTCCTGCCATGCCTCCACCGACGATTATCAGATCATATTGAGTTGACGTCATAGCCATAATCTCACCGGAGCATAATAACTTTCGTCTTTCATCTTGAAACTTCCATATTTCTTATCTCTTCATCAAATGCTCGATATCATCAATCTGCTTGGGCGCATCCTTACTCAGGACCTCAAATCCATTCTTTGTGACTGCTACATCATCTTCGATTCTAATACCGATATTCCACCAGCGTTCATCAACGTCTTCGGCTCCTGCACTAATATAGAGACCGGGCTCAACTGTCATCACCATCCCACATTCAAGTTCACGCCAGCGATCATTGACCTTGTAATCCCCTACATCATGGACATCAAGACCCAGCCAGTGCCCGGTCTTGTGCATATAGAAACGTTGATAGGCGCTGCTAGCAATCAGTTCATCAACATCACCCTTTAATAGACCATGTTCAAGCAGGCCTTCGGTTATTACTCGCACTGCCGCATTATGAGGCATATCCCATGAAGCACCGGGTCTAATGGTCTCCATTGCAGCCTGCTGTGCATTCAGTACTACTTCATAAAGCGCACGTTGCTCTGCAGAAAATTTGCCATTGACGGGAAAGCTGCGTGATATATCTGCTGCATAACCATCAATTTCACAGCCTGCATCAATCAACAGCATGTCGCCATCCTTTAATTCAGCAGAATTCTCAATGTAATGCAAAACACAGGCATTTCCTCCTGTAGCCACGATAGGCGGATAAGCCGGAAAATTACTGCCTTTTTTTCGGAAGATATACTGAAACTCTGCCTCGATTTCATATTCTTTCATACCCGGCTTACACACTTTCATCGCCTGCCTGTGTGCACGTGCAGAAATATTACAGGCTTTCTGTATCAACGTTTTTTCTTCACAGCGTTTAACAAGTCGCATTTCATGAAGAATGTGGCCAAGATCAAGAATTTCAGCCGGTGCGGATATGCCTGTACGAGATTTACTACGCACCTCGTTAACCCATGTCATTAGCCGCGGGTCGAATTCATCATTTGCGCCCATGCTGTAAAACACTTTTTCTCTGTTCTCCAGCAGACCGGGAACTATCTCGTCTATATCAGCAATCGGAAAAGCATCATCCGCACCATAGTACTCACAGGCACCTTCCAGCCCTGCGCGCCGTCCATCCCAAACCTCTTTGTCGGGATCTCTTTCACGGCAGAAAAGAATAAACTCACCATGTTCCCTGCCAGGAACAAGAACTGCAACGGCTTCAGGTTCACTAAAATGCGTCAAATAGTAAAAATCACTGGCAGCACGAAACGGGTAGAGCACATCGCGACTCCGCACACTTTCTCTGGCTGTGGGAATAATTGCTACCCCACCGCCCATCATTTGCATTACTTCTTTTCGACGTTTTGCGAATTTACTGTTCATTTCTTTATCGTCCGTTGCTCTCTTAATTTTGTCAGCTCAGCATAAATTATTTGTACACCTACCCTCACATACTCCTGCAAATGCATCAGATCATTTTCTGAGCCGCCATCATCCATCGACACATCAAGTTGAGAAATTTCAATCAGGTCTTTTATTGCTTCAGCGGCATCCTCCGGCAAGGAGTCAAAATCTTTTATACCGGATTCAAGCAGACCCATCACATATCCACCACACCATTCCGCAAGTGCCCTGCTTCTTTCCCGCAGAGGAGCATCATCATCTGGCAACAATAGCTGGAAATTGAAATCCTCATCTCTGTAGCCTTCGGCGCTTACATGGACCAGTTGAGAAATAAGCTCTGCGAATTCTCCATCATCTTTCAACAGCTCGGTGTCATCAGTAAAATATCTGGAAATCAAAGCGGTATTTTGAGTATTTAATGCAGCAGCTATCAAACCATGGCATTCTGCAGCAGATAACTGGCTGTTTGCCTCACGTAATGCGGTGCTTAATACCTCATATTTTGGTAGTTCGTTCCTTTTTTGTTCCATTTCTGACTTGTTATTTATCCGGTAACTATTGTTTTTGCCCACTGATGTGGACAAAATAGCAATAAATCTGGCTTGACAGCCTCATTCAGGTTTATTCCTGAGCGAAAAAGTCATATTATCTTTGTATAGCCATGTGCAACAAGTACTATATGGCTGTATATAACTACAACATGTAATCTATTTAAATTTTTCTAAATTAGACTATTCTTAAGAAACACATTTGTTTCAAGCATAAATGACCCAAGAGAGGTTGTAATGTGATTCAGGAAGAACTGGATAAACTCGAAGCCCGTATATTTGAACTGTCAGAGACCCTGCGTCGACTGGAGGAGCAGAATCGCATCCTGCGCGTGGATCAGCGGTCGTTGAACAAGGAAAACGGTCGCCTGACAGAAAAAAATCGTATTGCCTGTACAAGACTGGAATCGATCGTTAACCGACTAAAAACACTGGAGCAATCTGTTTGAGATCAACTACCACCGGATGTCAGATAACTATTCTGGGTAAAGAGTACACTGTTGCATGTCCTCCCGAAAAAAATGATGAACTGATTGCCGCTGCATCATATCTTGACAAAAATATGCGAGAAATCCAGCAAAGTGGTGCAGTTCTGGGTACTGAACGTGTCGCTGTCATGGCTGCCTTGAATATTGCCCATGACCTGTTGTCCCTCCGTCAGGAAACTGGTCTTACCCTTGAAATGGAATCTCGCATCAAGGCACTTCGCAGAAATATTGAAGAAGCCTTGGATGGCCAGGCCGAAATGGAGCTATAATAAAGCCGTGGCGTCTGCTGCGGTGTGCGTAGTGCTCTGACAACCCTTAGAACCTAATCCACAATTCCGGGATTCAGAGGTAACGCTGTTGAGCCGTCTTCATGAACCTCATGTTGATAGTCTGATGCATGGCCAAGAGTCCCACTTGAACCTTTGGTTCAAGGAAAATGAGTATTACGGCACAGGCGGGGGCGCCACCTCACCTATATCAATATGTCCAGCTGATGACAGACAAGATAGCCATTCGCCAGCAGATTCGTAAAAAGCGTGCCAGCTTGCCTGCTTTTCGCCAGCATCTTGCAAGCCTGGCACTTGTTCGAAGAATATTGTCGAATGTAACTGCCATACATCATGTAGATCGAATTGCCTTTTATCTGGCACAAGATGGTGAAATTGATCTGCTGCCATTGATGGTCCATTGTTTCAACCAGGGCAGGCGGTGTTATCTACCGGTACTAGGGACGCCGGACAACAAAAAACTGAATTTTGCCGAGTGGACACCAAGACAGCCCATGTCATATAACCGCTATGGTATAGCGGAACCAATAGTACATCATCGCCAACGTTTAACGGCAGCTGAGATGGGGCTGATATTTATGCCACTTGTTGCATTTGATGCCAATGGCAACCGCCTGGGGATGGGGGGAGGTTATTATGACCGATCACTTGCTGAATGCTGCTCATCTGGCAGTAGCGCTAGTGCTCGAAATGTCAATACAGGAAAACGCCCTGTTCTTATCGCTACAGGTCATGACATCCAGTATATCCCTTATTTACCTCGTGATAGCTGGGACATCGTGCCTGATATGACGATAACGCCAGGCCATATCATCAAACCACATTACATTTCAGAGGGTTAAAGAATGTCCTCAGTAACAATATGTATGAAACATGATAACAGTATTTTACTGCAGGCAAATGGTGACCAGTTGCAGCTGATTGAAAACAACTATTACATTCATCCTGATCTGATCAATATGGATCTGTTTCAGATTAGTGATCGTATATATATCTGCCCGATCAAAGGCACATGCCGGTGGGTAGATCTGAAAACTGAACTCGGCTGGATTAATGATATCTGCTGGGTTTATCCTGAGCCAAAGCAAGCTTATCAGCATTTATCAGGCTGGTTTGGTTTCTACCCTAGTCACAGTAAATATGAGATTAAACAATGAGCTATTGGCTATTCAAAAGTGAACCTGATGTATTTGGCATTGAGCATCTTAAAGCACTACCGAATCAGACTGACCACTGGGATGGAATACGAAATTATCAGGCCAGAAACATGTTGCGCGATGAAATCAAAGCCGGTGACCAGGTCTTTTTTTATCACTCG
Organism: Arenicellales bacterium; assembly: GCA_029287915.1. Classification (GTDB taxonomy): domain Bacteria; phylum Pseudomonadota; class Gammaproteobacteria; order BMS3Bbin11; family BMS3Bbin11; genus BMS3Bbin11. Next base: position 69,782 of record JARFQE010000029.1, on the reverse strand, counting down.
AACTGCAAGGAACCCGGTATCGTTGGCATTATGGAGGTAACACGCGAAGGTTACCCGGACTACACAGCATTCGACCCTGAACAACACTACTACGATCCCAAAAGTGATCCTGATAATCCGCGCTGGTACATGGTAGATGTGAAATATGTACGTGATCTCAAGCGCAATATTACACTTAAGGAGCTAAAGAGTTTACCTGAACTCGACGGCATGCCCCTGTTAAGGAGGGGGAATCGCCTTTCCATAATGCCGGTGAGCAAGGAACACTGGCAGATGATTCTTGATATGGAATAACAGCAGTCTCAAGTTCCCCTTTTCGAGACTAACAATCCTGCAATCTGGCGCCTGTATTTATAGTATAAGGATATATCTATGAAAATTATTAATGCAATTCTATTACTTTCCCTGCTGACGACTGTTAGCCTGATTTCGGCACATGCCGAAGACAATCCGGTAGTTTTATTTGAAACCAGTGCCGGTAATTTCGAAGTTACTTTATATCCACAACAAGCACCTGTTACTGTTAACAACTTTCTCTCACTAGTTGAGCAGAAGCATTACAACGGCACAATATTTCACAGGGTAATAAAAAACTTCATGATTCAGGGTGGCGGGTTGAACAAGTCATTGAAAAAGCTTGGAGGTGTTATGCCAATTAAAAATGAAGCTGATAATGGACTAAAGAATGTAAAAGGAAGCATCGCCATGGCACGCACTGGCGAGCCGCATTCAGCCACAGATCAGTTCTTCATCAATACTAAAGATAACGACAACCTGAATTTTACCAGCAAAACAATCCGTGGCTGGGGCTATACTGTATTTGGAAAAGTAACTCGCGGCATGGACGTCGTGATGAAAATTGAAGGCACTCCCACTACATCAAAGCTGGGTCGCAGCGATGTACCCGTAAACACCATAGAAATCCTGAAAATAAGTCGAATCGGAAAACAGGGCCCTTCACACAAGACCGAAAAATAAGCTGCCGATGCGAGGGCCTATAAAAAAGATTAAGCCCTGCTACAGAAAGGCTTCCAGTTCTTTTAATGCAGCCTGGTAGACATCTCTTTTAAAATGCACCACGTGTTTCAGTGGCTGCCAGTAGGTTACCCATTGCCAGTGATCAAATTCAGGACAATCAGACTGATTTAGACAGACATCTGTATCAGAGCCGGTGAAACGCAACAGAAACCACAGCTGTTTCTGGCCACGAAAGCGTGAATGGCCGTGACGGCGACAGGAATATGGGAGATCATAATGCAACCAGTCGCTGGTTCGCCCGATAATTTTTACCTGGTGCGGCTTTAGCCCAATTTCCTCTCTGAGTTCCCGATACATGGCATCGTCTGGAGATTCATCTGCCTTCACTCCACCTTGTGGAAACTGCCAGCCATCGTGTTTAATGCGACGAGCCCACAATACCTGCTTAATATCATTACATAAAACGATGCCGACATTAGGTCTGTAGCCTTCTTTGTCTAGCATAGCTCAATTTCCATAATTTCTTACTAATTTATAAAAAATAACATACTGTCAGCTATCTGTCACATTTTCGCGTACATTATCGCCCGAACAAGGAATTCGCTGTAGAATAGGCCGCCAAAAATACCTGGACTGAAACGTGGCACTAGCAATTTTTGATCTTGATAACACACTTCTCAGAGGAGACAGTGATTATCTATGGGGAATGTACCTTATCGACAAAGGCGCTGTAGAAAGAGAGTCACATCAACGTGAGAATGATCGTTTCTATCAGGAATACCTAAGCGGCCAGATGGATATCATGGCTTTTCTGCGTTTTCAACTGGCGCCTTTGGCACGTATTCCTATGCCTGAGCTTTTACAAATGCGGGAAGATTACATCGAGCATTACATCAAACCAATCATTACCACGCAGGCATTGAAACTCGTAGATAAGCACCGGCAACGTGGTGATACCCTGCTCCTGATAACGGCGACCAACGATTTTGTTACCCGCCCTATCGCAGATCTTTTCGGCATCGATGAATTAATTGCTACCACTGCTGAGATCATTGAAAACCAGTACACAGGTGCTGTAAGTGGTGTGCCCAGCTATAAAGAGGGAAAAGTAATCCGTCTGCATAAATGGCTAAACGAAAAAAACTATAATATGCAGGGCAGCTGGTTTTATTCCGACTCACACAATGACCTGCCACTACTACTGGAAGTCGACAATCCTGTCGCCGTAAATCCTGACCCGGAACTGGCAAGGCATGCCAGGCAGGCTGGCTGGCAGGTACTTACCTTAGCGGATCCTGAGTGAGCACCAAGTACAAACTACTGGCTCTGCTTACACTACTTGTCCCGCTTAGTGGGATTCTGGCGCTAGTCATTGGCAGTTCAGATACAGGCATAGATGAACTTTGGTCATATATGTCCGGACAAGCAAACTCTTTCACCACGACTATTATCACCCTACGGACACAACGGGCAATCGATGGCTTTATTGTCGGTGGCTTATTATCAATGGCAGGTGCTCTTTTACAGGTGCTACTGCGTAACCCACTTGCCGAACCATACATCCTTGGCATTTCCGGCGGAGCTGGTGCCTGCACTCTTATTGCCCTGTTGCTTGGCCTCTCATCCACGTGGACACCAGTGACTGCCTTTGCCGGAGCACTTGTTTCCACCCTTCTGGTCTTTAGTATTTCCTTTTCGAATGGCAACTGGACGACAGAACGCCTGTTGTTGACGGGCGTCGTTATAGCGGCTGGCTGGAGTGCTATCATCAGCTTTCTGCTGGCGATTTCAAAGCAGCAGCAAATTCATGGGATGTTATTCTGGCTAATGGGTGATCTGTCGCAGGCTAGCCATACAGTTACCGGCTTTTTCGTACTTATAATTACATTTACCATCAGTTGGGCAATTGCAAGACCCCTCAATCTTTTAGTTAGAGGCCAGCAACAGGCAGCTGCACTTGGAGAAAATATTCTTCAACTGCGGATGATAATCTTCATCCTCGCAGCTGCAATGACAGCTACTGCTGTCAGCATGGCAGGCAGCATTGGCTTTGTTGGACTGATCATTCCACATGCGCTTCGTCTAATCGGGTTTCGAGACTATCGACTACTACTGCCAGCAACAATCCTTACCGGCGGCAGCTTTCTCGTACTCGCCGACACACTGGCTCGTAGTCTATTAGCCCCTCAACAGGTCCCTGTTGGTGTCCTCACTGCCTTGCTGGGTGTGCCATTGTTTCTTTTGTTGTTACAGAATCAGTATAAAAGTAGATGAAAGAGAGAAAATACATAACAGGTTTTATATATTACGTATTTCTACTAAAGACTAATTATTATCCAGCTGGAGAAAACACATGTCCGCACCCGAAATAAACAAGAAAATTCCTGATTGTGAAGTACAGGCAACGTCACAGAAATCGTTCAAGCTATCAGATTTAAAGGGGAAAAAATTTGTCCTTTACTTTTACCCAAAAGACAGCACTCCAGGATGCACTACTGAGGGGAGAGATTTCTCTGCCCTGTACGGCGAGTTCCTGAAAGCAAACTGCGAAATCTTTGGAGTATCTCGTGACAGCCTGACAAAACATGAAAACTTCAAGGCTAAACAGAAATTTCCCTTTGACCTGATCTCTGATCCCGATGAAAAACTATGCAAACAGTTTGATGTCATTCATGAAAAGAAACTATATGGCAAAGTTCATATGGGCATTGTACGAAGCACCTTCGTTATTGATGAGAAAGGCATTCTGAAACAGGAGTACCGCAAGGTAAAAGTCAAAGGTCATGCAGAGGAAGTTCTGGGGTTTGTAAAAAGCCTCTAATGTAATGGGACGATAATTTAGTATTAAATTTATGATTGGGATTAGATAAATCACTAAACTTGCAAGGTAAAAAAACGGGTGCAAGGAACCCTCACACCCGTTAGTTGTAACATCTGTTAAAGTAAAACTACTAACTATAGAATGAAACCATCTCTTCCAGACGTTTTGCTTTGATTTTGCTGGCATGTCCAGCACAGCCAAAGGCTTCGTAGCGTGCCTGACAAATTGCCTGCATGGCATCAGTTGAGGCCTTGAGGAATTTGCGCGGATCAAAGTTAGAAGGATTCTCGCTCAGGAACTTGCGAATCGCACCTGTTGACGCCATGCGCAGGTCGGTATCAATATTAACCTTTGCTACACCATGCTTGATCCCTTCCTGAATTTCTTCGACCGGCACTCCATAAGTCTGGCCCATGTCACCTCCGTAATTATTGATGATTTCCAGCCAGTCCTGAGGCACTGATGATGAACCGTGCATGACCAGGTGAGTGTTGGGAAGTGCATCATGAATTTCCTTGATACGGTCAATACGCAGGATATCGCCGGTAGGCTCTTTGGTGAATTTGTAGGCACCGTGTGAAGTTCCAATCGCTATAGCCAGAGCATCTACACCGGTCTGATCGACAAAAGCAACCGCTTCATCAACATCGGTCAATAACATATCCATGTCCAGCTTGCCTTCTGCACCATGGCCATCTTCTTCACCCATTTCACCGGTTTCCAGTGATCCGAGGCAACCCAGTTCGCCTTCCACTGAAACGCCGCCGGCATGAGCCATATCTACAACTTTTTTGGTGACCCCTACATTGTATTCAAAAGAAGCAGGAGTCTTCATATCAGGCATCAGGGAACCATCCATCATGACAGAAGAAAATCCTGACTGGATTGAGCGCAGACAAACTGCTGGCTCAGAACCATGATCTTGATGCATAACAACGGGGATATGGGGGTATTGCTCAATTGCTGCAGCAATCATGTGTCGTAGAAATGATTCGCCGGCATAAGAACGCGCACCCGCAGAACCCTGCATGATTACTGGTGAATCTACAGCATCAGCCGCCTGCATGATAGAGTGTACCTGCTCCATATTATTAACATTAAAAGCAGGCATGCCAAAGTCATTTTCCGCTGCGTAATCCAGCAGCTGTCGCATTGAAATAAGAGCCATATGTATCTCCTTTTTAAGTGTCTAATATCTGTTAAGTTTATAAATTCTTGATAAACATTCAGCCCATGGAATGCTGATATTGATCAACTAGTCCGTCTGATGTTCATACTCACCAACATGCAAAATCTTCATAGCATTTGTTCCACCCTGCTTTCCAACCAGATCACCTTTGGAAATGATAATAATATCATCATCCTGAATAGCACCACGCTGTTTAAGGATTTCCTGTACCTCCCTGTTTACAACAGAGTGGGATGTGCTTTTAGATTCAAATTTTATTGGCTCAACGCCTCTATACATTGATGCCTGGCGCAATGTTCTGCACTGGCTAGACATTGCATAGATTGGGAGTCCAGAACTAATACGTGACATCCACAGTGCGGTTGCACCAGATTCTGTCATCGCAATGATTGCACGAACATTCAAACGGTTGGCTGTGTACATACAGGCCTTGGCTATTGCCTCATCAATTCGTTGAAAACTTTGGTCATTACGCGATTCCCTGACAATGGTACTACGATGCTTTTCTGCACCAAGACAGATCCTGTCCATAGCTTCAATCGCCTTTATTGGATACTTGCCAACAGCAGTTTCCGCAGACAGCATAACGGCATCTGTTCCATCGAGCACAGAATTTGCCACGTCAGTAACTTCTGCCCTTGTCGGCATCTGTTTGTCGATCATTGATTCCAGCATCTGTGTCGCCGTTATAACAACGCGATCCAGGTTGCGAGCCTGGGTAATAATCATTTTCTGCACAGCTGTTATTTCAGCATCGCCAATCTCAACACCGAGATCACCACGCGCGACCATCAACACATCTGATGCGAGTGTAATCTCTTCGATAACGTCAATGGCTTCGGCCCGCTCAATCTTTGACACAATCCACGCATCACTACCCGCTTCATTAAGCAGGCGACGGGCTTCATGGACATCTTCCGCATTTCGTACAAATGAGACAGCCAGAAAATCAGCTTCTATTTCCGCTGCCAGCTTGATGTCCTTTTTATCTTTTTCTGTCAATGCACCGGCCGACAAACCACCACCCAGACGATTCACACCTTTGTTATTGCTCAGCTTGCCGCCAACTTCAACAATACAGAATATTTTACTGCGAGTCACATCCTCGACTTTGAGAACAATCAGACCATCATCCAGCAGCAGTACATCACCGACATTAACATCAGAAGGAAGTGCCTTGTAAGTTAAACCAACTGAGTTTATATCGCCATCCTCGGCTGCCAGATCAGCATCAAGAGTAAATGACTGTCCTTCTACCAGCTTGACATAACCATCCTTAAATTGCTCAATTCGGATCTTCGGCCCCTGCAGGTCAGCAAGAATACCAACAAAACGCCCCACTTTTTCCGAAACATTGCGAATATCTTTGGCCCGCTGCTTATGGGCCTTTGCTGTTCCGTGAGAAAAGTTGACACGGAAAACATCAACTCCGGCCCGTATCAACTGTTCAAGCATCTCAGGGCTTTCAGTTGCTGGCCCAATGGTGGCTACTATTTTTGTACGCCTAACTAGTGGCATCTATTTAATGACCTGTATAATTATTTATATTGTAACTGTGCCATTCGGCATATAATTTCTTGCCGCATAAAATCTACAGCCTTATCAACTATCTTGTGACTTATTTTCCAACATTTCCACAGCAGGCAGTTTCTTGCCTTCAAGAAATTCCAGAAAAGCGCCACCGCCCGTTGAAATATAAGAGACTTTATCAGCTATATTGTATTTATCAACAGCGGCCAGGGTGTCACCACCACCAGCAATTGAAAAAGCATTAGATTCGGCGATAGCCAATCCTAACGTTTTGGTTCCTTCACCGAACTGATCGAATTCAAATACCCCGACCGGGCCATTCCAGACTATAGTTCCTGCTTCTTTCATCATGGCGCCGAAACGTTCAGCCGTTTCTGGTCCAATGTCGAAAATCATGTCATCGTCAGCGACATCGTCAACTTTTTTAACCGTCGCTACAGCATTTTCTGAAAATTCTGTACCAACCACGACATCAGTCGGTACGGGTATTTCTCCACCCTTGGCTTTTGCTGCTTCCATCAGGCGCTTCGCTTCCGGTATCAGGTCTTGTTCATACAGTGATTTGCCGACATTGAAGCCACTAGCGGCAATAAAGGTATTGGCAATACCACCACCCGGAATTAATTGATCTACAACACCTGAAAGCGAATCCAGTACGGTTAATTTTGTTGACACCTTGGAGCCACCAACGATCGCAGCCATTGGTCGAGCAGGATCATCTAGTGCCTTACTCAGCGCTTCCAGTTCACCAGCCAGCAATGGCCCCGCACATGCGACTGGGGCAAATACGCCAGCACCATAAGTCGACGCCTGTGCACGGTGTGCTGTACCAAAGGCATCCATGACATAAATATCACACAGTGATGCATATTTCTTTGCCAGGGCATCATCATTTTTCTTTTCGCCAGCATTGAAACGACAGTTTTCCAGCAGAACGACATCACCATCTTCAAGTTCAGGAGATTTGTCCAGGTAGTCTTTAATCAATCTCACATCCTTGCCTAACAGACCAGATAGATGGTCTGCAACAGGCTGCATGGAAAATTCATCAGCAGGCTCGCCTTCTGTAGGGCGGCCGAGATGTGACATTAACATGACACGTGCACCAGCATTTATGCAGTGCTCAATGGTAGGTAATGAAGCACGGATACGTTTGTCAGAACTGACCTTAGCGTCTTTGATAGGCACATTCAAATCCTGGCGTATTAGTAAACGCTTTCCGGCCAGATCGAGATCAGTCATCCTGCTAATAGACATAAAAAACTCCTTAATAAGCGCAATTCAATATTCTAGAAATAATTTGTTAAATATTTATTTAAATGAACGCTTAATTCATAAAAAAACACATTTAACAAACAACTTAAATACAGATAATAAAAGCAACAGGGTGGGCTCGCCCACCCTGTTGCATTAGAGTACTAGCGACTAGTTAGTAGACACGTGCTGAACAAAACGCAGCATGTTACATGTATAACCATACTCGTTGTCATACCATGAAACGAGTTTAACAAAAGTACCATCAAGTGCTATTCCTGCTTCTGCATCAAAGATAGAAGAAGCGGTGTAACCACGGAAATCCGTCGAGACGACTTTTTCATCTGTATAAGCCAGGGTGCCATTCATGGAGCCTTCAGAAGCATCCTTCATGGCAGCACAGATGTCGTCATATGACGCATCCCTATCCAGCTCTGCAGTCAGGTCTACAACCGAGACATCCGAGGTAGGTACACGGAAAGCCATGCCCGTCAGCTTGCCATTGAGTTCAGGTAATACAACACCCACAGCCTTGGCAGCACCGGTAGAAGAAGGAATGATGTTCTCAAGAATTCCGCGACCACCACGCCAGTCTTTCATCGAAGGGCCATCAACTGTTTTCTGAGTAGCAGTTGCCGCATGAACGGTAGTCATCAAACCACGTTTAAGACCCCAGTTGTCATTCAATACCTTAGCGATCGGAGCAAGGCAGTTTGTCGTGCAGGAGGCCGCAGAAACAATAGCCTGACCAGCATAGGTTTCATGGTTAACGCCATAGACAAACATTGGAGTGCCATCTTTAGACGGCGCACTCTGAACTACTTTCTTGGCACCAGCATCGATATGCTTCTGGCAGCTCTCTTCGGTAAGAAAGAAGCCGGTACATTCGATAACAAGGTCCGCACCTATATCACCCCATTTCAGATTGGCCGGATCACGCTCAGCAGTCAAACGGATATTTTTACCGTTTACTACCAGGTTATTGTCCTCGACAGCCACATCACCGCTGAAGCGTCCATGGACTGAATCATATTTGAGCATGTACGCCAGGTAATCAGCATCAAGTAGATCATTGATACCAACAACTTCTATATCATTAAAATCCTTCGCAATTGCACGGAATGCCATGCGGCCAATACGGCCAAAGCCGTTAATACCTACTTTAATCGTCATCTAAATACTCCTGATAGAAAAATAAATTCTGTAAATAAATATGTAAAATTTTTAAGTGAATTATGTAAACGGCTGAAGAATAGATAATTCATCCAACGGCTGTTTACAGCTGACTCGCTAGAGGATGGATTCCACTGCGCTGACTACGTTGTCAACGGTAAAGCCAAACTCCTTGAACAGCTCACCGGCAGGTGCAGACTCGCCAAACCTGTCAATCCCGATGACCTTGCCATCGAAACCGACATACTTGAGCCAGAAATCTGTCACTCCCGCTTCAACTGCGACACGTGCTCTGACAGCTGAAGGCAAAACGGACTCACGATAGGCTTCATCCTGTGCGTCAAAGACACTGGTGCAGGGCATCGAAACAACTTGAATTTTATTACCAGACAGTGCTTCAGCTGCTGCTATCGCCAGGCTAACCTCAGATCCTGTCGCGATGATGATTGCGTCCGGAGTACCGTCACAATCACGAATTACATATCCACCTTTTTCGATATTCCGAAGCTGCTCGGCGCTACGATTTTGATGATCCAGGTTCTGTCGTGAGAATATCAGAGAAGTCGGACCGGTTCTGTTCAGCACAGCTGCTTTCCAGGAAACAGCAGACTCTACCGCATCACATGGACGCCAAACAGTCATATTCGGCATCATACGCAGTGTCGCAATCTGCTCTACCGGTTGATGAGTTGGGCCATCTTCACCCAGACCAATTGAATCATGCGTAAAGACCTGAATATTCTGCACCTTCATCAGGGCAGCCATACGTAGCGCATTACGTGAATACTCTGAAAACATCAGAAAGGTGCCACCGTATGGGACAAAACCACCATGTAGAGCAATACCATTAATAATGGCTGTCATACCAAACTCACGTACACCGTAGTTGATATAGTTGGCATCAGCAATATCATGACGCATGGAAACTGAATCATCAACAAAGGTCAGGTTGGAGCCCGCCAGGTCGGCTGACCCACCAATGAATTCGGGAGTAAAGGGGAAGAAACCCGCAATCGTATTCTGTGAAGCTTTACGAGAAGCAATGGATTCAGCTTTATTATTTACTTCAGCAATAAATGCATCGGCCTTTTCATTCCAGCCATCAACCAATTTGCCTGATGTGCGGCGCTCGAATTCTACTGCAAGATCTGGATGAGCTGCTTTATAGGCTGCAAACTTTTCATTCCATGCTGATTCGGCAGCAGCACCTTTGTCCTTTGCACTCCACCCTGCATAGATATCATCGGGTATCTCGAAAGGATCGTGTTCCCAGCCAAGAGCCTTACGAGTCAACACGATTTCTTCATCACCAAGCGGTGCTCCGTGACAGTCTTCCTTGCCACCCTTGTTAGGTGAGCCGTAACCAATCGTTGTTTTGCAGCAGATCAATGAAGGCTTATCTGCTACAGCACGTGCCTCTTCGACAGCAGACTTTACTGCATTGGCATCATGGCCATCGACATCTTTTACAACATGCCAGCCATAAGCATCAAAGCGCTGTGGAGTATGATCAGTAAACCAGCCTTCCACCTCGCCATCGATAGAGATATTGTTATCATCATAGAAAGCAATCAGCTTGCCCAGACCCAAGGTACCGGCCAGTGAGCAGGCTTCGTGTGAAATTCCTTCCATCAGACAGCCATCACCGAGGAAAACATAAGTATAATGATCTACGACTTCGTGGCCATCGCGATTAAAGCGCGCAGCCAGGGCTTTTTCAGCTATGGCCATGCCAACACCGTTTGATATGCCCTGTCCAAGTGGCCCTGTGGTAGTTTCAATACCGGGCGCATAACCGTATTCAGGATGACCCGGAGTTTTTGAATGAAGCTGACGAAACGCCTTCAGGTCATCAATAGTCAGATCGTAACCAGTCAGGTGCAGAACTGAATAAGGCAGCATTGAGCCATGTCCGTTTGACATAATAAAGCGATCACGGTCAACCCACTCAGGATTGTCCGGGTTGTGTTTCATGTAATCGTTATAGAGAACTTCTGCTATATCTGCCATGCCCATGGGGGCACCCGGATGGCCAGAGTTTGCTTTTTGCACGGCATCCATGGCCAGGGCACGTATGGCGTTAGCAAGTTTGCGTCGATCGTTAGTTGCTGACATGGGACTTCCTCTTGGTAATTGTTGATTCTTGCTGGCTCCCCCGTTGCTTTAGCGGGTAATTGAAATCCTGATAGCCGAAAAAGCAAATATTTTTGGGTGCATAAACGCTCTATTTTCCCTTACTTCGATGTTTTCAGCAATAGAGAAATTCTTTCTTCTTTTGATCAACCGGGTTCGCTAACAACTTGACTTGCTATATCAGGAGAGGCCTCTTAGCGATCAATGTGGTTTTGATGACGGTCAATTATGTAACATTCCACCATGCCAATGTTGCTAAAAAGAAACAGAAATTTCCCAGCAATAACTAATAGCACTCTATTAATTAATGAGCCTTCATAAAACGTTGTACAGGCACAACAAAAATACTTCGGAATTTTTTTGACAAGTGGCTTGATTTTGCAGATTAGTGGTCTACCTTTATAGATAAACGGAGCTTGTTCATAACAAATGGACATAGCATGGATAAAATATTTCTATTCATATATGTAGGGAAAAAAAATGTTTAACTTAACCATTAACACCATGTCACGGAAGGCTTCAGAAGTTAGTAATATTCTGCTGATTGTCGCCTTCTCTATCACTATAGCCTTTGTAACTTTACTACCTAAAGCTGCATTTGCACAGGAAACCCTGAGGTTGAGCATTCAACCAATTCAGTCAGAACAACGGACGCGAGAAATATTTCAACCCATGGCGGATTATATTGAGCATCTGACGGGACGGAAGGTAGAACTTGTGACCTATCCAAATTTCCTCTCGTTCTGGACTGATACTCAGAAAGGCGACAAATATGATATTGTTTTCGATGCCGCACACTTTATCGACTATCGCAACAAGAACCACGATTTCACGACATTTGCCAAGCAACCTGGCAGCGTCAGTATCTCTCTAATTGTTTCAGAAGATGCCCTGGTGTTCGAACCTGAAGAATTAATAGGAAAGAAAATATCGACACTCGGCCCACCAAGCGTTGCAGCTGTCAACATCGATGAGATGTATAACAACCCAGTACGCCAGCCTACCATTGTAGAAGCCAATAATTCTCAGGGCGTTATAAAAATGTTGCGTGATGGAAATGTTGATGCCGGCATGATTCCAACACCACTGGTCAGTGGAATAATGGCTAACGAAGGTGGCATTTCAGTTGTCACAACAACTGAACCAATACCCAGCATGGGTATGTCAGTATCGCCCAATGTTACCGCTGATATCAGGGAAAAGCTTGTTAAGGGTCTACTCGAAGCAGACAAGACCCCGGAAGGCAAAAAGATGCTCAGCGAGACGAAGCTGAACCCATTTGAAAAGACAAGTAATAAAGATTTTTTTGGCTATGCCAAACTCCTTGATGACTTTTTAAATATACAGGTTGTAGTAAACGATTGATTACAGAACCTTGAAAAATCGAAAAAAAAAGATTTTTTAATAACAAAGAAACTATTATTCCAGGGGGGGGTAATAACTATAAAGAGGGTAGCTGAAAAGAATGGATAATAAGTGATCCATTCCATTAAACACCCCATAAGGATTATCCTTATGGGGTTTTTTTTGTTAATGGATTCCAAGTAATCCTGGGTATGACCATTTTGTTTTTTATTACTGTCGATGGAACAGAATTATCTAACTCTTCCTCGTATGTTCCTTCCCTGTTTTGTTACAAAGTATCCCGACATATCTAAACTGTGAAGCACACAGCGTTCATTAAGAAGGTGCAGCAGGATCTGGCACGCATTACGAACCAAACCAGGAAAGGACGAACTACGGTAGTGCGAGACTCAGGCGATTACCGTATTCGTTGATTTTCTCGGCGACTACCTCGGCTACTGCCGCAACCTGCTCATTCTGTGCCGTGGAGAAATGCTTCAGCACATGCTGATTCATTTCAACTGCCTGGCTATCAAATTTACTGCTGGCAGGATTCTAGACTATTGTCTGCACGCTCCGCCTACTCAAGTATCGATTCAGTATGGTGGGCAAGGTCCACCGATTTGCCTGATCCCGCTCACCCTGGCGCTGCCTTTGATGGTATGAAAGATACGTTTTAATTCACTGCTGGCTGCAGTCTTCCCCGGATCATTGCGCCAGTTGTCCAGTGTCTTATGGAAGCGTGACAATCAATCTTCAGCTTCTTCACGAAAGATATCGACCAGTTCATCGAGCGGCTCTTCCTCGGTAACATCCTTGAACCGCTACCTTCTGTCGTACTGGACAATAAGAAAAGACAATTAAGCTCAATGCATTAGATTGCACTGTGGGGTATCGACAGTATCAACAACACCCGCGAGTGCTCATAACAAGCAGCACAGAATGGGCGGGTTAAAGCTGTTGGGAGATTGCCTGAAGGTCAGGGATGAAAGCAAGCTCACCGTCATAAAGAAAGCTTGCACTAATAAATTCACTTTCTGCCTGATCATCATCACTTGCCTGAATATCATTACTTGATAGCAACCTGGGGCGTGGGTCATGCAATGTTGCAATAGCAAAAAACATATTTTTATCCGCCCCTTTCCATGGATAGAAAATTAACGCCTTACTGCGCTTGCTAAAATCCGGTGTATTGAGACCCGAGAGCCCTTCCATAGAATATACAGGAACCTGAATGCCGCGCCAGGGCATATGCCCGAGCAAATCGCCTTCAGCCTCACCCTCATTGAGCGACAGTGGAACAATTTCTGCTACTGCAGCACTGGGTATAACCAGAAAACCGTGTTCTGCCGGCACAACTAGACAACGTACCGGCTGTAATGTTTTTTCTACCATTTACTGCTCCCCTCTTGTATCTTTTGTCAGGCCTTCATCATTGCGCTTATCTTGCGAGAGCTTTCTAGCGGCAGCACCGAATTGATAGCGTTCATTAATTCCAGCTCCTGATATGGTTTGGTCAAATAAAGTGTTGCTCCAAGCGCCATTGCTCTTTCACGATGCTTAGGACCAGAACGTGAAGTAATTATGATTATAGGAATATCTTTGTAGGCGGGGTCGTCTCTAACGCGTTCAGTTAGCTCAAAACCGTCCATTCGCGGCATTTCAATATCAACGAGCATAGCATCAGGTATCTCATCTGATAGCTTTTCCATTGCATCTACACCATCAGATGCCAGTAATGTGGTGATACCATACTTACTCAGGTTTCGCTCTGTTACACGTCGAACCGTCAATGAATCATCTACAACCATTATTGTTGCCGGGCTGATTTCTTCTTCAAGTTTGGCTACCAGGCTGCTCTGATCAATCTCTTCCCTCTCTATATGGCGGGTATTCCATAAATCAACCATGTCAAGAATAAGAGCAACGTCACCATTACTCATTACCGTTGCCCCTTCAATACCATCAAGAGACGCAACTTGAATACCAACAGGCTTGACAACGATTTCAGTAGCATGGATTAGCTCATCTACACCTACCACTATAGGACCGGTGGCAGAATTCATTATTAAAGCAGGCGTTTTATTATCATCTTCCAGTTGCGACAGCAGACCAAGCCGCTCAGCCAGCGAGATGTATGGATAGGTGTTATCACCAATTGAGACGCTTCGCTCACCGTCCGAGTCAGTAACAATTCTACTTCTAAGGACTATAGTGATGGACATTATTGACATTAATGGCACTGCAAAGCGTTGTCCACCCGAAGCAATAATCATTGCCTGGGCAACTGTCATTGATAATGGCAATCTGATACTAAAACGTGTTCCGTTGTTTTTTTCAGTAGTTAGAGAAACAGATCCACCGACTTGCTTGAGCTCACTTTGAACCACATCCATGCCTACCCCTCGACCTGAAACCTGGGTAATACTGTCAGCAGTTGAAAATCCTGGCACAAAAATAAGATTGGCCAGATGATCATCTGAAGGATTCATTCCTCGGTCAATTAGACCCCTCTGTTCAGCCTTGCTACGAATTTTTTCTAGATCCAGGCCCCGGCCATCATCAGAAAAACCTATAATAATGTCTTTACCTTCGCGAGTGATATCAAGCTTCAGCAGACCCTTTTTTGATTTGCCCTGCTTCTCTCTATCGCTAGCACTTTCGATACCATGAGAAATTGAGTTTCGAATCAGATGTTCCAATGGAGGAACAACCTGATCAATCACATTTCTATCCAGCTCTACTTCTCCACCTTCTAGCTCAAGGTCAACTGGCTTGGACAATTCACGTGATGTTTTTCTTGTCAGTTGCCTTAGTCTTGGCATCAGGGTCGAGAATGCTACCATCCTTGTCTGGGTCAAGCCTTCCTGCAGATCAGTATTCAAGCGAGATTGTTCATGAAGCAACATCTCGACATCACCGGCAAAGTTGTCCATTCCTGTCTGGATCATCACTAGATCATTCAGAGACTCGGCCAGGTTTCTGGACAGAAACTGTAATTGCGTATAGCGGTCAAATTCAAGAGGATCAAAGTCTTCATCATTCTCATTAAAGGTAGCTCCAGTGCCAGACAGAATTTGACTATCGGCCTGAATTTCGAGCTCACGTATCTGTGTATGAAATCGCTCAATATTGTTATGTAACTCAGATAGATTTTCCTTGAAGTTCGAAACCTGCTGTTGAATCCGTGATCGTGCGATACTTACTTCACCAGCATAGTTAGCCAGTGTTCCCAGTAATTTCGAATCTACCCTGACCAATGTCTGTTTGGCAGCACCAGTTTTCTTAATCTCCACCACAGGTACAGCACTTTTCTTCTCTGTTGCAAGTGCTGTTTCGGATTTAGCTTCTGCCGTGCTGGCTACCTTTTCTTTTGTATATTCCTCAGCTTCAATCAGTGCAGCTGAAACCTCTTCCACTGCATCCTCATCTATCTGTGCAAGCTCATCTGCTGTACCGACAGCTGGTACTTCTGACTCTGTGACAACTTCCTCGGCCTGCTCATCCTGAGCCGTGGAGAAATGGTTCAGCACACGTTGATTCATTTCAACTGCCTGGTTATCAAATTTACTGCTGGCGGGATTCTCGACCATCATTTGCAGGGTGTCATGCACTTCCTCAATCAGCTCAAATAAGGACTCATCGATGTTATTGTCTGCACGCTCCGCCTGCTCAAGTATCGATTCAGTATTGTGGGCCAGGTCACCGATTTTGCTGATCCCGGTCATCCTGGCGCTGCCTTTGATGGTATGAAAGATACGTTTTAATTCACTGCTGGCTTCAGTATTGCCCGGGTCGTTGCGCCAGTTATCCAGTGTCTCATGGAAGCGTGACAATAAATCTTCAGCTTCTTCACGAAAGATTTCGACCAGCTCATCAAGCGGTTCTTCCTCGGCAACTTCCTCAGCGACTTCCTCGGCAACTTCCTCGACAACTTCCTCAGCAACTTCTTCGTCAATGACTTCAGCCACCTGTTCTTGTGCTGACTCTGCAGATTTAGTTATCTCCGCTATTTCTTCCACACTGAGATAACGTGGCATCTCGATTGTGCCATCATGCATCTGTGGATTAGGCAGGTTAACAAGTCGTTTATTACAAATAGCTGAGAGTTCACCCATGCCTGCAAGTAAATGATCTTCCAGTGCATGCGGCTGCCGTACTGATTCAAGCAGCTGCATGCCCAGGTCATGGGCTATTTGAATAATATCAATATCTTCCTTCGTTAGATCAAGGCTTCTTGCACTCAGTCCATCTAGTAAATTTTCTACAGATTCATAGGTATCAGCGACCAAATCAAAACCCACTGATCGAGCACTCCCACGAAGTGTATGAATCAGCCTGTGCATCACTTCTGTGACTTCTGGTTCCTGATGATCGCGACTTTTATTCAGCTCAATTAACAGATCATCAAGATGTTTGTTTATTTCAGTTGCATAAATATCACGAACAACGGCCGACTGCAGGGGTGGTGGTAAGCCATGTATGGTTTCAGTCTCTTCAGATTCAGCGTCAGGCGATATATCTTCCGTCTCAAACAAATCTTCATCTTCTTCGTGTATATCGATCTCATCATCAAGTAAAGCCTCTATTTCTTCGATTTCTGAATCGCCTTCTTCTTTTTCCTCTTTGTCTATTGAAATTTCTGTTACTTGATCTTCGGCACTACCTGCTTTGGCAACGTATGTCTGCCAGTAGGGAACATCAATATTTGATTCATCGTGCCTTTCTAGATCATCAAGCATTGATGGCAATTTACCAAGTGCCTCATCAAGTAAGGCAAACATTTGGTCATTCGGTTCGAGCTTGCCGGCAATTACATTGTTTAACAATTCTTCCAGCGACCATGCGAATTCACCAAATTCGACAGCACCGGACATCCGGCCACTGCCTTTTAAGGTATGGAAGCTACGCCGTAAATCTACCAACGCATCTTCATTAGCAGTATCAGACTTCCATTTTTGTAACAGATCTTTTCCCGAATTAGCTATCTCTCTTGCTTCTTCCAGAAAAATATCCAGTATCTCGTCATCGAAAACCGCAGGCTTTCTTTCTTCTTCCTCACTAACTACAGGTTCACTAACTACAGGCTCTTCTGCTTCAAGTTCATCAGAAACTAATTCATCCTCGACAATACTATCTTCTAAAGTAGCACCAGAATCTTTTTCAGGCTCGATGAGTTCTTCCAGTTCAATACCAAGACCACTATCAATGGATGGAGTTTCTACAGCGTCAAGTTCAACCTCTAAATTATCTGCCTTTTCTGCCAGCGATGCTTCCGCAGGTAATTTAATGGTTAGACTTTCGAGTATCAATAATGACTTATGGAAAGTGCTCATGACGTCATCAGTCAGATACTCCGGATCATCTGATAACATATTAACCAGATTTGAAACTTCGTCAGCGATCTTCTCGAGCTTGGCATCCTTGTTAATTTTAGCTAAGGCAACAATAGCTGCCATGTCTTTGCGCAGCGTAGCAAGAAAAAGCTCATCCTCCGGATTGCGTAACCATTTATCAGCTTCGCTACGAATATGCCTGACACGCGCCAAAGCCGTCGGCCGGTCTGAAATGTCTGAAGGAGCTGTACGTAGTAGCTCCTCCATTGCACGCTCAATGACCAGTTCACTCGTTGATTGATCATGTTGCAGTGCTTCTGCATAGGACTCTATTGCACTGATAGCAAGCGCAGTAGATTCGACATGTTCTGTTGATGGCTTGATACGCCCTTCAGCCATGCTAGCAACTTGTTCACTTATCAGTAAAACAAGTTCAATTGCGCGCTCACGTTCCAGAATCTGCAGCGCACCTTCTATCTGATGTAATTTTTCCGGAACGGATTTGAGAATTTCATTAAGATGCATGTTTAATGAATATTTCTCGAATTTTTCAACTACATCAACAAGGTTAGTAGCGATTTCGCTGGCGACAACCTTAACAAGTTGAGAAAATTCAACATCAGTTAATGTGCCCTCTTCATCAATGTCTATACCATCGACAGCAGATGTAGCAGCAATATTGGGCTGTTCACCTGTTCTGATCCAATACAAATCAGATATTGCGCGATCCACCTTCTCTTCCCAGTCAGAAGCAGGATCATCAAGTTCATTGCATGCGTTTTCCAGTGTCAGCAGTCCTTCAGCGAGATTAAGAGCAACATTATTGTTGATTACCAGGTTGCCAGCGTCATAGGCCTGTGCTGCGTTGGAGATTTCTTCGACCAGGTCCCGTAGTTTATTCTTATTGATGACGTCGACAGCACCACGAGTCTTATCTAAACTGGAAAGCAAAGGCTCTATCGATTTAGTAGCGGGATCGTTACTCTCAAAATAATCATTGAGATGATCCTGGGCACCTGAGAGCTCCTCTGCCAGGGCCTTCATGATGGGTTGCAAAACTTCAGGACTGGTGGCCTCAAAGATTTCGACTACATCTCCCGATGGCTTGCCACTGATCTGCTCATCAAGTGCAAAAGCATTCACCAGTTCAGTTACCACTGGGCCATGACTTTCTGCCTTTCCTATTTTAAAAAGCATTCTTTTCAATAGAGATTCATGTGGCGACTTGACTAGTGCAGACTCGCCTTTCTCTATAATACGTTTCAGCTCCTGTTCCAGTGTTGCAAAAAAACGTCTTGTTTCCTTATCTGTACTATTTAATCCACCATCTCGCAAAGCTTCAGTCAGGGCAGTTGCTACCCACCATAACTGGGAAGTGACATCGAAACGGGAGATGTTCTTAAGATGTGTAAATAAAAGAAGAATGGTGCTAAGAGATTGTGCTTCATCTTTTTGGGCAAACCAGCTTACCATTGTAGCAAGCAACTGATTACGTGCCTGAATAGCTTCAGCTTTGAAATCATCATCACTTAAACGGGCAGGCCTATCACCTTTGAATTCCGGATAAATATCAAGTTCTGGATTAAACAATTCATACTCATCAACGAGATCAGCACCTCGTGCAGTACGCAGTTCGTTAATCAGCGGCGTCAGCGCGACAATGGAATCCGGATATCCGGCATGCAACTGAGAGACATAGGTGCTAAGGCTCAGCACTCCACGGCTTAGTGAATCCAGAATCTCTTCTGTTGCCTGGATGCTTTCATCTATTAACCCCTCGCAAACCAACTCCAGTTCATTAACAAGCCTTGCTGCACCATCAAGTTCTACTATTTGTAGAGTACCTGAAACCTGATGGAGAAAAGCAACAGCCATACGCATCTGGCTGGAGTCATCAGTTGAGCTGGAATAGGCTTCTAACGATAATCGAGCCTGCTTGATTGACTCATCTATCTCATCTTTAACCCAACTAAATGTACTGGGGTCTACTCGACTCATGTCATCACCTGTCCTGCTTTAAGGAAACCATTTGTAACTCCAGGCGTTTCAGATTGCGCAGCAAAATTAAACATATCTAGTCGTCAACCACACTATCGTGCAACGATGCCCTGCTACCATGATACTCACGTCTCAAGATACGGTTTAGCAGCTTCCTTTTGCAGATGCTCACAGCACAGAGAATGCTCATTTCAGACACAGGATGTATGTTCATGAATTACTCGAGATGCCCTTTGTATATTAAGACTTATAATAATCGTATGGATGTTAAGATTCTGATGGCAGTCTGAACCCAGCTACAGAAGATTTAAGCTGCCCGGCAAGAACTGACAACCTGCCTACTGACTCAGCAGTCTCACTCGTCGTTGATGACACCTGGCTTGAAAGTTCTCTAATGTGCACCATAGTGCCGGATACACCAGTCGCCTCCTCGGACTGCTGCCGTGCCGTATTGGCCATAGCAGAAATCAGGGTGGAAAGCTCTTCCGATACTGTCTCAATCTCACCCAGTGCACGACCGGCCTCATCAGCAAGTCGAGTATTCTCCACAACTTCACGTGTTGCTACTTCCATCGAACTTACCGCTTCATTGGTATCTGCCTGAATATTACTGACCAGATCAGCAATCTGTTTTGTTGCTTCAGCAGAACGTTCAGCCAGTCGCTGGACTTCGTCAGCAACGACCGCGAAGCCACGGCCTGCCTCACCAGCCATCGCCGCCTGAATTGAGGCATTCAATGACAGGATATTGGTTTGCTCAGCGATATCATCAATCAATCCAACAATTTCACCAATCTGTTGCGAACTTTCACCAAGACGTTTGATTCGTTTACCCGTCTCCTGCATCTTGTCACGCATATTATTCATGCCCTTGATGGTGGACGACACCGCTTCAGCACCCTGCTTGGCCAGTTCTACCGAACCATTCGCAACTTCAGCAGATCCATCAGCACTTTCAGAAAGCTGCTCCATTGACTGGGCCATAGTTGAAATTGCCTCAGTTGCTGTACTAATCTCATCAGATTGTTGGCCTGACTGCGCCAGCAATGCCGAAGTTTTATCACGGGTACCTTCAGACTCCGTTGCTACCTGATCAGATGCATTATTAATCTGTCTTACCAGGGTGCGCATTTCCAGCACCGCGTAGTTCATGGAGTCAGCGATAGCACCTGTCACCTGGTCGGTCACTTCCGCTTCGATGGTAAGGTCACCATCAGCAAGATCGCCCATTTCATCAAGAAGCTTCAGAATAGCCGCCTGCGTCTCTCTGTTTTTTTCGTTACTTTCAAACTCTCGCTCGCGCGCACTACCTACCAGCGAACGAATGAACATCAAAAAGAACAACAATGCAGCACCACCGAGGACAAAGGGTAGAAACTTTAGGTACTTAATGTCAGAGTACAGACCCTGATAGCTGCCTACCAGAGCCTCAGCGTCAGCCAGAAATTTCTCTGAATTTTCAGTAATACGTTGAGCAGAACGCTGTGAAACGAAGAACTCAGTTACAACTTGTTGTGCAGCCTGGATGTACTCATTCAACTGCTTGAAAATCTCATCAGATGCATCGATTTTTTCAATGACTTCAGGGCTTGCGTCTCTGCGTAAACTACGGTTAATACGTTGGAATAGTTTGGCATCTTTACCAAACTGAGTTGCCGCAACAGCTGAATCTAAACCGCCAAGTGCAAACACGTTTACATCTTTGGTAATTCGCTGACTCCAGGTGCGCTGTGTACCTGCTCGGGCAACAACATCCTGAGATGCACCCTCGGAAATCAGGGCTTCAACCACCTCATCCGAGGTTGCCAGAAGCATCGGTGACAGCTGATTTATAGAAGCCACATTCTCACGAATAGAAAGCAGTGCCGGTTTATTGGTCAGAATAGCAGCAACATCCTGATCAAGTGATTCCCAGAGCGTTAGCACCGGTTGTAGTGTATCGTTTACAGTCTCAGGAGAAGCAGGCAGCCTGTCATTACCTTCAACCAGGGTATTTAGAATAGTATTGATTCTGTTTTTTGAATCCTGCAGTGAGGCAAACGCATCTTCACTACCCAATACAGCCTCACGCGCATCTTTAGCAACCCTCTGCGACAACATAAGCAGCAGGCTTGATTCTTCAACATAGCCTGACTGCAGGGCCGTTGTCCTTGTTTGCCACATAAGCACAGCAATCAGCCCGATAACAGAAATCACCATGCCAATACCTAGCAGTGGTAGATTGTTTGCCAATTTACCTAATGCAGATGGAGCTGACTTTCCCTTACCTGATGGAGGAGAACCCTTATCAGGAACAATATCAACTACACCTGCATCTGTCACATTTTCACCCGCTAACTTACTTTGTTCTGCCATTAGACTACCCTCAAAAATAGCTCATAATTTGAATAACTTATTTTTTACATATTTTTGTACATATGTACTGATTACGCCGCGGCGTTTAGAAAACTTTTTTCTTCAACCAGGCGGTCGGTATCAAATACCATCCACTTCTCCTGATCCCGACATAATGCCCCGGCTATATATCCTGCCCAGTGCTCACTCATTTTCCCGGTATCACAAACATCACCAACAGGGTCAAAATGCCGCAATCCCTGTAGACGACTTACCAGTAAGCAGCAAGATAACTGATCATTATTGATAACTATTAGCCGTGAATACTGATCAGTCCTAACCGGTTCCATACCCAAAAAATTCTGTAAATCAATGACCGTAAGTAATCGACCTCTGACGTTTGCAATGCCACGTAGCCATGATTGTGATCGGGGAACAACTGCAAACGGAGATGACGGTACAACCTCTGATATCTGATCCATAGAAGTTACAAATTGCTGATCACCAACTCTATAAGACAAACCAACCCATTGCTCCGCAACAACAACTTCCTCTGGCAGTGAAACATCTGCCGCGAGCACTTCCTGCTCCATTTGCTGAAGAATTTCTAATGGCTGGCGAGACATCGTGTTACAGAGCCTCCATGACACTGATTAGCTCTGCTTCTTTAACTGGCTTGGTGAGGTACTCATCTGCCCCCTGACGCTTACCCCACACCTTGTCAGTCTCCTGATCTTTACTTGAAATAATTATTACTGGTATTCCTGCTGTTTCGGTGTTCTTTTTTATTTTTCGTGTTGCCTGAAAACCATTCATCTCAGGCATTACTACATCCATCAGGATCAAGTCAGGCATATCTGACTGAGCCCTGGCAACAGCGTCAGCGCCATTTGTCGCGGTAATTATTTCCGGTATCTTTTGCCGATTTAAAATATCAACTACCATATGAAGTTCTGTCGGGGAATCGTCCACAACCAGTATTTTCTGAAACTTCATTTAGCTGTACCTCACTTTATTTATTGTTCATTAACCCGCAGATTTTATGCATTAGATGCTGCATCTGTAGCTACATACTTGTTGATTGCACTAACAAGATCATCCTGGGTAAAGGGTTTATGAATGTGCTGTTCTGACCCAGCCAGCTTTCCTCTGGCACGATCAAACAGACCATCCTTACTCGATAACATTACAATTGGAGTAGAACCAAATTGTTTATTGTTTTTAATTAATGCACACGTTTGATAACCATCCAGTCGTGGCATCATAATGTCGATAAAAATAATATCTGGATGCTGGTCAGCGACAACAGACATAGCCTCAAAACCATCTGCAGCGGTTATAACTTCAAAGCCCGCTCTTTTAAGGAGAGTTTCTGCAGTTTTACGAATAGTGCTGCTGTCATCAATGACCATAATTTTAACAGTCATAAAATTTCACACAGTTGAATTTTCAGAAGTATATACACCATCACCCTATCCTTAATGTAAATTATTTATTCCTTTATATAAGTTATTATTTTATATAGATAGCACAAAGACCG
Organism: Arenicellales bacterium; assembly: GCA_029287915.1. Taxonomy (GTDB): domain Bacteria; phylum Pseudomonadota; class Gammaproteobacteria; order BMS3Bbin11; family BMS3Bbin11; genus BMS3Bbin11. The sequence continues at coordinate 46,152 of JARFQE010000029.1, read as the reverse complement.
GAATATTGCCATAAAAGTCCTTATTCACAGACAAAAACAATAAAATGTGCAATATTTAGCTATCTGTCAGTAATTTTTTATTACCTATTTAGCATTTACACGATGCTTTGCTATCATGCCGAATATATTCATAGAGTGTAGACCAGCTTTTTCAATAATAAAGGGTTACTGTTAAAAATTAGCAGGCACCCTGACAGGTGTAATATTAATCATGACTTCAGTTCCTCATTTAACCACCGCATTAGCTGGACCGCTGCAAGATCTGGAAACGCATATCCTGGCAAATCAAACCGAAATTGAGCACTGGTTCCGCAGTCAATGGATATTATATCGAGCACCCTTCTACAGCTCTGTAGACCTGAGGAACGCCGGTTTCAAAGTGGCGCCAGTTGATACCAATCTATTCCCTGCAGGGTTTAACAACCTCAACCCTGCATTCCTGCCACTTTGTGTGCATGCTGTGCAGGCAGCGATAGAACATTTATGCCCGCAGGCAAGACGGTTAATCATCGTGCCGGAATCTCATACCCGTAACAGGTTTTATCTGGAGAACCTCGCCACTTTGCAAGCTATTATAGAGAAGGCTGGGCTAGATGTACGTATTGGCCATATCAGCGAAGATCAGCAAACAAGAGAACTCGCCCTGTCATCAGGGAGAACAATGATCCAATACCCTTTGCAAAGATCCGGTGACAGATTGCATAGCGGTGATTTCGAACCCTGTATCATATTACTCAATAATGATCTGTCTAATGGCATCCCATCCATACTCGAAAATATCAACCCTGATCAAACCGTCACTCCAGCACCTGCGATGGGCTGGTCGAGCAGGCTAAAATCAGATCATTTTGCCCATTACCAGCGAGTGGCAAAAGAGTTCTCCGATATCGTTGATATCGATCCATGGCTGATCGATCCTTACTTCAGGCGTTGTGGAAAGATCGACTTTCAAAAGCGAGAAGGTGAAAAATGCCTGGCTGATAATGTCGCTGATGTACTCGAAATAATTAATAATAAATATCAGGAGTATGGCATCAAGGAGGAACCTTTTGTCATTGCCAAGGCCGATGCAGGCACCTATGGAATGAACATAATGACCATACGTGATCCATCTGAAATCAAGGGGCTGAACAGAAAACAAAGAAACAAGATGGCACGTGGTAAAGGTGGCAGCAGTGTCAGCGACGTACTGGTACAGGAGGGGGTTTTTACATTTGAAACATGGGGAAATCATAATGCCATTGCCGAACCGGTAGTATATATGATTGATCACTCAGTGGTTGGTGGATTTTACCGGGTCCACACCAACAGAGGCATCAACGAAAACCTGAATGCACCAGGCATGCACTTTGAACCACTGGCCTTTGCCGAAACATGCATACTACCGGATATGTCGGCAGATCCGGATGCCGAACCCAACAGGTTTTATACTTACGGCGTAATCGGTCGACTGGCTTTACTGGCTGCTGCACGTGAGATGAACACACTCGTGGGTGCTTTATGAGCAAGCCAATCGTTATCGGTGTCATAATGGACCCGATTGAGAAGATCAATATTACTAAAGACAGTACATGGGCAATGATCCTGGCAGCACAAAACCGTGGCTGGCAGGTTCGCTACATGCAACAGTCTAACCTGTACGCAAGTAATGGCAAGGTCTACGCAGAAAGCAGAGTAGTCACATTACTGCCTGGACAGGACCCATGGCTGGAGCTTTCGCAAGCGACTACCCATGAATTATCAGAATGCCATGCCATTTTGATGCGAAAGGACCCACCTTTTGATCTGGAATATATCTACACCACCTATAAGCTGGAATTAGCTGAGCTAAGGGGCACGCTGATTGTAAACAAGCCACAAAGCCTGCGTGATTGTAATGAAAAATTTTTCACCACCTGGTTTCCGCAATGTGCCCCGCCCACTCTGGTTACTCGCTCCGCTGAGTTACTGAGGCAGTTCATCCGTGATCATGGTGACTGTATTTTCAAACCCCTTGATGGCATGGGTGGCGCATCAGTTTTCCGGGTACAGAGCGACGACCCAAACAAAGGGGTCATCATAGAGACACTGACGCGTGATGGAACTACTTCCGTCATGGCTCAAAGTTTTATTCCTGAAATTAGCGAAGGGGATAAACGCATATTGATGGTAGATGGCAAGGCTGTTCCATATGCGCTGGCACGTGTTCCTAAAGCGGGAGAAACACGCGGCAACCTTGCTGCCGGTGGCACCGGCAAAGGCATCGCTTTAAGTGAGCGTGATGTCTGGATTAGCAAGCAGGTTGCCCCTGTACTAAAAGAAAAAGGCATACTCTTTGCTGGTCTGGATGTAATTGGTGACTACCTGACTGAAATCAATGTCACCAGCCCGACATGCATACGGGAACTGGACAAACAGTACGGACTCGATATCGCTGGCGATTTAATGGATGCCATTGAGCTGCGATTATCTGCATGAGATGCTTACAGACCTCGCTGTTTATTCTCGCCCTGGTAGTTTTGCTCGCAGCCTGCGAAAAGCAGAACCTCAATCGTTACCAGTCATTTGCATTTGGTACACTAATTGAAATAAAAATCCGCAGCGATGATAAGGCCCTGGCCGACCGCGCAAGTGCAAGTCTATTTTCTGATTTTGATGAAATGCATAGCGACTGGCATGCCTGGGAAGCGGGCAAACTCACGCAGACCAGCGCCATGCTCGCTACAGGAGAATGGTTTACTGCTGACAAGGCAGTGCAGGATATTATTAAACTGTCGAAGCAATACTCCCTGCGGAGCAACGGTTTATTCAACCCTGCTATTGGAGAGCTGATCCAGGCGTGGGGTTTTCAGGCATCTGAACTACCCCGATTACCGCCCACCGAAGCAAAAATTGACAGTCTTCTGGCAGATCTGCCAGCGGTGTTAGATATAGACATTGATGGTGATAAAATGCGCGGCCGAAATCCTCACCTTAAACTGGACCTTGGTGCAATAGCAAAGGGCTATGCGGTATCAGCTGGTATTAACAAGCTTCGTGACCAGGGCTTAAATCATGCCCTGATCAATGCAGGTGGCGATCTATGCGGAATCGGCAATCAGGGGGAAAGACCCTGGCGAATTGGCATACGCAATCCATCTGGTGAAGGTATCATGGCAAGTATTGAACTGGAAAATGAAGAATGTGTTTTCACCTCTGGTGATTATGAGCGCTACTATAACCATAACGGCAAACGCTACCACCATATCATTGATCCCCGCAGTGGCTACCCTGCCGACAAGGTCACTTCGGTCACTGTCCTTCACCTCGATGGTGCGATTGCTGACGCAGCAAGTACTGCCCTGTTTATTGCAGGCCCGGATGGCTGGCAGGAAATTGCAAAAAAGATGGGGGTGCGTGATGTAATGATGGTCGATAAACAGGGCCGGATCATAATGAGCCCATCAATGCATAAACGGATTAAGTTTGAACCTGCTGTAGATGAAACTAGCGTTATTATCACTGACCCCTGAACTTACAGGTCATTTGTGGAGAGATCATGATAGAAATGAAACCTGGTGACTGGCTGGTATTAATTTTCTCTCTGCTACTGATACCATTGTCATGGTCACTGATAGACCATCCGTCAGCAGAGACGAGCGCGATAGAAATAACTGTTGCCGATGCCTCCCCCACCACTTATTCGATTAAGCAACAAACCCAGATAAATGTAGCAGGAGAGCTCGGTCATAGTGTCATAGAAATACGAGATGGGAAAGTACGCTTCACCAACTCACCCTGCAGTGGCAAGGTTTGTATATTGAGTGGCTGGCATCAGCACAGTGGCGACCATATTGTATGCCTGCCAAACAGGGTAAGCATATCACTGCTGGCAGAACAAGATCGCTTTGATGGTATAAATTTTTAATAACGAGCTTTCAGTTTTCGGTTTTCTGTGTGCAGAACATAAAATATCGAAAGCTGAAAATGAAAACTGATACCTTTTTTCATTGGAAAAAAATATAGAAATTACTGAGGAAGACAGGAAAATTGCTTCATTTGCAGCACTGGCGATCGCCATCCACGTGCTGGAAAGTGGCTTTCCCAGCCCTGTTCCTGGCATCAAACCGGGCCTGGCAAATATCATCACTCTACTTGTGCTTTTCCGCTACGGCTGGCGATTCGCTGCCTGGGTTAGTCTATTGCGCGTGACAGCAGGTAGCCTGTTGATGGGAACATTCATGTCACCCACCTTTTTTCTCAGCCTCAGTGGAGCGCTTGCCAGTCTGCTATCAATGTGGGTGCTATGGACTGTAATGCGCCGCTGGGTTGGACTACTGGGAGTGAGTATAACGGCCGGCGTTTCTCATGTCATGGCTCAGCTATTAGTCGCCTGGTGGCTCTTCATACCCCATTCCGGAATACTTGTATTGACGCCTGTACTGATAACAGCAGGCATTCTTTTTGGCATATTTAACGCTATAATTACCTCCTCGATTGAAAATAGACTCTCAAGAACCCTATGAGCTACGCCGATATATTCAGTGACCAGGACAACAGCAGTGACCTTGGTATTACTCTGGTTGGTGCAGCACTGTTACATATCGTCCTGATACTTGGTATCACATTCTCGCTACCAAAAAAGCGAATCAACGACGACCCTCCACAGCTCGAAATCACACTGGTACAGACGCATGCACAGGAAACGCCTGATGATGCAGAATTTCTTGCCAATGCCAGCCAACAGGGCGGTGGTGATACTGAAAAACAATTACGAGCTAAAACTCCATTACCAGGGACAGGCAAACAAGCACAGCCACAGCCAAAGTTACGACCAGAAAGCAAGGCTAGTGAAAGCCGCATCACTCATATTGACAAGGTACTGGTGGCTGAATCAAGTAAGAAGAAGCCGATATCCCAGCCGCTTGAAAAGAAGAAAAAGAAAACACCACAGCAAAAACCATTGATAGGTCTGCCGCAGCCGATAAACCTTAATAGCGAACGTGAACGCTTAATGGCTGAAATATCATTGCAACAGCAAAACTACCAGAAACGGCCGAGGAAGAAATTTCTAACGGCACGCACACGTGAATATAAATTTGCATCTTATATGGATGCCTGGCGTGCCAAAGTCGAGCGCATCGGCAACCTGAATTATCCTGAAGAGGCCAAGCGTCGCAACCTCACCGGCAGCCTGGTACTGGATGTCGCCATTCTTCCGGATGGCAAGCTGGATAACATAAATGTCATACGTAGCTCACGACACAAGGCACTGGATGATGCAGCAATTCGAATCGTACGCCTGGCATCGCCGTACGCCCCTTTCCCGAAGAACTTTCGTGATGAGGTCGATATTATTCATATCACCCGGACATGGAAATTCCAGCATGGGGACAGGCTGACAAGCCAGTGAAATCACTCGCTAATCATTTTCTTATCGCCATGCCCGGCCTTGATGACGAAAACTTTGGCCACAGCGTGACGCTCATCTGCCACCATGATGAAGAAGGAGCAATGGGGATTGTAATAAATCAAGCTCTTGATTTAACTGTGGCGGAATTATTCAGTAATGCCGGATTAGCCACCGATAAGCTATTACATCCAAGCCATTCAGTATGGCATGGGGGACCGGTCAGGCAGGAACACCTCTTTGTACTGCATGACAGCCTGCAGTGGAACAACACAATTCAGATAAACAATAATCTATACCTGACGACATCTGCCGACTTTCTTGACGCACTAGAAGAAGGTCAAGAGCCGGGTCACTATTTACTTGCGCTGGGTTGTGCCGGATGGGGTCCTTCCCAGCTTGAGAACGAAATGTCGGAAAACGCCTGGGTCTACGCCGCAGCAGACAATGAGGTGATCTTCAACACCTCCGAGGACAGACGCTGGAATGCTGCAGCCAGCCTGGCTGGAATAGATCTCAGCAAAATGTCTTATTATTCTGGCAAGGCATGAAATCGGCGACTTACCTTGGATTCGACTATGGCACTAAACGGATCGGGGTAGCGGTTGGTAATACAGTTTCTGGTAGCGCAACAGCACTGGACACCATCACTGTTAAAAACGAACAGCCAGACTGGGATCACATCACGCACCTGATAGAAGAATGGCAGCCTGATGCACTGGTTGTAGGCTGGCCAATCCAGATGGATGAAAGCGAAAATCCGGTTACCCCAAAGGCAAAGCGATTTGGCAACCGCCTGCATGGGCGTTACCAGTTAAAGGTACATCATGTTGATGAAAGGCTAAGCACACATACGGCACTATCTGAAATACGCGAGGCAGGCTATAATAACAGACGCTCGAAGGGTCTTGTTGACAGCTATGCAGCACGCGAGATCCTGCAAACCTTCTTGAATGGACTGGCCAGCAATGACAAAGAAGATTGATGTCGAAGTTTCCACTCTGCTGGACAAACTGGCCACTGAACTTACCCCGCTGCTGCCGAACAATCCTCTTATCATTGGTATTCATACCGGTGGCTCGTGGCTGGCAGAAATACTGCACCATCGACTGGCTATTAATGAAGCCTGTGGAAGCCTGGACATCAGTTTCTATCGCGATGACTTCAGCCGTATAGGACTCAATCCCCAGGTCAAGGCTTCAGACCTGCCGCGGGATGTTAGTGAGCGACAGATACTGCTGGTTGATGATGTCCTGCACACCGGTCGCACCATTCGCGCAGCAATGAACGAAATCTTTGATTATGGACGACCTGCATCAATCAAACTCTGTGTGCTGGTCGAGCGAAATGGGCGCGAGCTTCCAATCCAGGCTGATTACTGTGGCATGAATCTGGAATTGAGGCCGGAGCAACATGTAAAACTCAGCGGCCCTGAAAATCTATCACTACTGATAGAGGACAGTAAATCGTGAGCAGGGATCTCCAGTATACAGACAATGGCAAACTTCGCCATTTCCTAACTATTGAAGACCTGCGCAAGGAAACACTTGAACAAATACTGTCCACTGCTGACAAGTTCACTCAATTTGGTCAGCGCGAGATTAAGAAGTTACCATTATTACGTGGTCATACTGTAGTTAATCTTTTTTTCGAGAACAGCAGTCGGACACGCACTACATTTGAAATTGCCGCAAAACGACTGTCTGCTGATGTCATCAATTTGAATCCAGATACTTCCTCTACCAGCAAGGGTGAAACACTACTGGATACAGTTGATATCCTTGAGGCCATGCATACTGACCTGTTTATTATCCGGCATGCAAAAAGTGGCGTTGCCGAACTGATAGCACAGCACGTTCCAGATCATGTACATATCATTAATGCCGGTGACGGTCAGCATGCTCACCCAACTCAGGCCATGCTGGACATGTTCACTATCCGACAATACAAGGGTTCATTCCATGAACTCCGAGTCACGATTGTCGGCGATATACTGCACTCACGAGTTGCACGATCACAAATTCACGCACTGAACAGTCTAGGTGTTCACGAAATCCGTGTCGTGGCGCCCAACAGCCTGCTGCCAGCTCAGATTGAGCGTCTGGGCGTACATACCTATACCGATCTTCTGCAGGGCCTTGACGGAGTTGATGTAATAATCATGCTGAGGCTGCAGAAGGAACGCATGCATAATGCCTATATCCCCAGCGAACAGGAATATTTCAATCTCTACGGCTTGACCACTGATAGCCTTGCTGCCGCAGCTGATGATGCCATCATCATGCATCCCGGACCGATCAATCGAGGCCTGGAAATATCATCCGAGGTTGCAGATGGCCCACGCTCAGTGATTCTGCCACAGGTCACCAACGGCATTGCTGTCCGCATGGCAGTGATGGCGATGACCCTGGGTGGAGCAAGTGATGTCTGAACAGATGAATATACATATATATGGCGGGCGCATCATTGACCCGGCCAATAATGTTGATAGTGTCGAGGATCTGTATATTAGCCAAGGAAAAATAATTGCCCGAGGCAAGATGCCAGACGGTTTCACTGCTGATGAAAGCATCGATGCAGAGAATCAAATTGTGTGCCCGGGCCTGGTTGATCTCAGTGTACGCATGCGTGAACCGGGGCTCGAATACAAGGCTACACTGAAGAGTGAATGTGCCGCTGCGGCGGCCGGCGGCATTACCACCTGCTGTTGCCCACCTGACACTATACCAATTATCGACTCGCCGGCGATGGCAAATATGCTGACACATCGTGCTGCTGAAATTGGTTCGACTCAGATTTTGCCGATTGGTGCACTGACCACTGGTCTGCAAGGCGAAACTCTGTCAGATATGCATGCCCTACATGAGGCAGGCTGTGTCGCATTCTGTAATGCAGAGAGTCCAATTACCAATACCATGGTCATGCGCCGCGCAATGGAATATGCCTCTAGCTTTGACCTGCTGGTCATCCTGCAAGCGAATGACCCTTGGTTAAGCGATGGCGGCTGCATGCACGAGGGTGAGATCAGTACCCGGCTGGGATTAGCTGGTATTCCTGAAGCAGCTGAAACTGCTATTATCGCACGCGACCTGGCACTCATCGAACAAACCGGGGTAAGGGCACATTTTGCACGTGTTTCATCTGCACGATCTGTTGATCTGATTGTACAGGCCCGTGAACGTGGTCTTAGTATTTCCGCTGATGTAGCTATTCATCATCTTCATCTTACTGATTATGATGTCGGCAAATTCAATACCTTTTGCCGTGTCATGCCGCCGCTAAGATCGGAAAGAGATAAAGACCGCTTGCGTGAAGCCATAGTTTCAGGGCATATCCAGGCCATATGCTCAGATCATCAACCGCATGAGAAGGATGCCAAACTCGCTGCCTTCAGTGATGCAGAACCCGGCATCTCGGGACTTGAAACTCTGTTGCCGCTGGGTTTGAAGCTGGTTGATGAAGGAGTCCTGGATCTTGACACATTAATCGCCAGCTTAAGCTCGGGTCCCGCCAGTCTGCTTAATATTGAGGCCGGCACCTTAGGTACAGGCTGCCGAGCTGATATCTGTGTATTTGATCCTGATGTTGAATGGTTGCTAGACAATACAAAGCTCCTTAGCAAGGGCCATAATACTCCGTTCAAAAACTGGCCACTAAAAGGCCGCGTCACCAGTACCTTACATGCAGGTAAAATCGTTTTTTCACAGGCCTGAACGCCTTGATAGCCTCTCAAATCAAACTTCACTTTGAAAAAACCACAGGGATACCGATATGCATAGCCACAAACCAGCCCATCCATACGTCAGTGACAGTAATCTGGCAGATTTCGATGAAAAGGTGATAAATCATTCACATACTACACCGGTGCTGGTCGATTTCTGGGCAGAATGGTGCTCCCCCTGCCATGTTCTTGCACCCAATCTGATAAAGGCAGTAGAACAACAACAGGGTCGTGTGAAGCTGGTAAAAGTAGAAGTTGACGAAGGTGAAAACATGAAACTTGCCGGTCGCTATAATGTACGTGGGTTCCCCACCGTCATACTGTTTCGAGATGGCGAAGCCATCGACCATTTTAGCAGCGCGCGCCCGATGCATTTCATTCGTGATTTTATTCACCAGCACATCGAGCATGCACATAGCGAATAAGAACAGAATTACAGACACCAGAAGACCATATTTATACCATTTAAAAAGGTCTACACTTTGTGATAAGAAGATTAAACTGTCCAAAAATGTAATGATAGTGGATCATTGCAACTGTAAATTCTTCACTCATTCGTTCAATATGCCCAATTGTTCTAATAAATTAGGCCCTGAATTATAGACATAGAAAGCACACAAACACTGTCGTGGAAATTCAACAGAGATCCTATTCAAACCATTTATATTAATGCCCGATAATTCAGCACGAATCACCAGCCTAGAACATATTGCCAGCGGCAAGGTCAGAGATATCTATCGCATTGATAATGAGCGCCTGTTATTCGTCGCCAGCGACCGCCTTTCAGCATTCGATGTCATTATGCCGACGTTGATTCCAGGCAAGGGGCGCATTCTAACCAGAATCACTGAATTCTGGTTTGAGCAAACGCGTCACATCATCCCCAATCATCTGCTCACTACAGATATTTCCAGTCTACCGCTTACTGAGGCTGAAATGGACTGGTTACAGGGGCGCAGTATGATCGTCAGAGACCTCGAAGTGATACCGGTTGAAGCTATAGTGCGTGGTTATCTGGTGGGATCTGGCTGGAAAGAATATCAGAAAACAAAGAGCATCTGTGGAATCTCACTGCCCGAGGGCCTGCAGCTGGCAGACAAATTACCTGATGCCCTGTTTACTCCATCAACTAAAGCGGCCAAAGGCAAACATGATGAAAACATCAGCTTTGAGGCCCTGGTCCGTCAGATAGGTCAGGAAAGAGCTGAACAGATCAGAGACATGAGCCTGTTGCTCTACCGATATGCAAGTGACTACGCCCTGCAGCGCGGTATCATTATTGCTGATACAAAATTCGAGTTTGGCCTTGATGATCAAGGGCAGCTATTCCTGATTGATGAGGACCTGACCCCTGATTCATCTCGCTTCTGGCCGGTAGACAGTTATCAGCCCGGTATCAGCCCTGCCAGCTATGACAAACAGTATATTCGCGACTGGCTGGAAAACAGTGGCTGGGATAAAACAGCTCCTGCACCAACCATCCCTGATGATATAGTGAAACACACCCAGAAAAAATACAACGAGGCTGTTAAGCGCCTGACTGGTGCCCAGTAACAGTGAGCGAAATATCAGAAAACAAACAGTTACCGCAAGCGGCAACTTATTTTCCACTGCAGAAAGGCATCTACGATGTCGGGCCGGAACTAAAGGCATTTGGTATTGATCTGGGAAATGGCGTAGTGGATCAGCAGGTTTTTCAAATCGATGAAAACTTCGCAGCCTGCCGTCAGGTCAAGCTTGAGGCACGTCACGAGAGGCTGTCCAAATACTATCGCACACAAATGCTATCCTCAGACGTCTCGACCACCATCCTGAGGTTCATCATTGAACGCCTGACACTGGAGTACCCAGAGCTGTTCCAGCTTGATAGCCAGACAGATAATGATATGGCGCTATATTGCAAGCTCACGAATGAAACACTTATATTTGATCAGAAGCTGAGGTTTATCCGTGCAGAACGCAACGGTCCCGCACCATCGCCTGACTATCATGATTCACTAGACGCCCTGGCCTGCCAGATACAGGAAGACCTGGCAATAATCAGTCGTTCCCCATTTGGCCGAGACTGGCTCGCGGCTGTTCACCTTTGCCAGGCCAACAACTGGGCGGCTGAAGAGAAAATTGGACAACCCTTTCAGTCAATCCATGAACCGGTTGCTGGTATGAAAAATAGCGAGCGTGATGCCAAAGCCATCGTTAATACTATCGTTAACAAGGGCCCGTTTGTTCGTTTTGCCTGGGGGCTGACAACGGTAGCTGAGCTGAATCAGCATCCCCGTCCGTGCCTGTCATCCGGCAGTAAAAATGAGCCAAATATTCGCTTTAATCCACAGCACCCTTCGCTATATTTGCGGGTAGAACGTCAAATCTTGTGGCCTTTTCCTGAGCAGCAGGCTGCACTTTTCACAATACGTACCTACCTCACCGACTGCCAGCAGATACGTGAAAATAAAGAAAAGAATAAGAAGCTGATTACTACACTCCAATCGATGACTAAAGAACAGTTAAAATATAAATGTCTCAATAAAGACTACACGTCGATTGTTAAATGGTTGTCGAGCAAACACAGTTGTACTAAACCCAATATATTGCTAATTAGGGCCATACATCGTCTTTACCGAATGAAATGACAAGTCCGGCTTTTACCTCTGATACAGTCACTACTCCAACTGGACGTTTCGCCCCTTCTCCTACCGGTCCTCTTCATTATGGATCATTGCTTGCTGCCGTAGCCAGTTATCTAAATATAAGGTCACAGAACGGGACCTGGCTGGTGCGGATCGACGACCTTGACCCGCCCCGAGAAATTGCAGGTGCCGCCAGCGATATCTTACACACACTGGAAAGCTTCGGACTTCATTGGGATAAAGACATTCTCTATCAAAGCCGACGTCTAGAGGCCTATGATGAGGCGCTTGCCAGGTTGCAGAAAAAAAATTTAATTTACCTCTGTAGCTGCTCAAGAAAAGATATTGTTCAGCGTGGCGAGTCGATCTACACCGGGCACTGTCGAAGTGGCTACATAGCAGGTCGACAACGCTATGCTATCCGATTAAAAGTTTCCAAGGAGACCCTTTCATGGCATGACATGATTCAAGGATCACAGTTTTCCAGACTGTTTCAGGAGCATGGAGATTTTGTAGTCCGTCGGGCGGACGGGCTACACGCCTACCATCTTGCAGTCGTGCTGGATGATGACTACCAGAATATAACAGAGAGTATTCGTGGAGCCGATCTACTGTCATCGACATCGGCGCAAATGTATCTGCAGAATGCTCTTGATATCGAACCACCTCAATACGCTCATATACCCGTAGCGGTGAATACCCGTGGGGAAAAGTTGTCCAAGCAGACAGGGGCCGAACCCATCTCCATGCATGATCCAGCCAGAACACTGTTCAAGGCCTTGCAAGATCTTGGGCAGAGCCCACCACAAGATCTGCAGGCGTCCAGTATCAGGGATATTCTTAACTGGGGTAAGCAGAACTGGGCGCTGAAAAAAATTCCGTCTAAACAGACGCTATAAATTTTACTTTATATATTAGCATTAGGGACCGCGTTTTTAATTATCAAAAGTAATCTATCAACTGTTATATATTCAACTGCTGAACAGGTGAAATTTGATCTGTATCATTGTGATTCCATGTTTTATAATGAGCCATTATTCACAGCATCAAATAAGCGAGGCACGTTATGCTACTAATGGAAAAAGATACCGGTCATCTGATCGAAGTGCTTGACCCCACGGAGGTCGCTGACCCTTTCAAAGATTCATTTATGGGTCGTCTGGACTTCGGTGAAGACGTAGCTGAACCTGATAATTTCAAAAAAATAAATGTGTGCTTTCCGTCAGGTGAAAGCCTGCCTAAGTGTTGGATGGATCCACACTATCGAGATTAACCGAGATTAGCAGCTTTCAATAGCCGGTATGTTACAGTCAGGTACTCTAGTGCCCTACATACCCGTATCTGGCATCTGAACTATAGAAGCGGTATGCGCGCATGCATCTAATCAAAAGCTCGCCTGTGCAAATTTCTCTTCTGTTCTGATAGCATCATTAGCAGGTAGCGGGTCAGGTAGTACCGGGCATTTCCAAACGACAATTTCCCGGCTACTAGAATCCGGCCCAGCTGGTGTCACTCAAATTATTGAACTAATACGGATGATGTAAATCATTAAACCTCAGCTGATAAAAGAATCCTCCTGATATCTTCATAATTAAATGGCCATGCGAGCTCCTTGTCTCCATTATCGTAGCTGATAACTGGAATGCGCAGCAGATAATCGTGATATTTCTCAATATCCTCTTCAACATCTACAATTCTGACATCAATTTCAGCGAATCCGCGTAATATTGACAGTCCCTCGTCACACAAGGTGCATCCATATTTTGTATAATAATCAATTTGCATGTGATGAAACCTGAGTAATTAATGTACAGCCGAATGCGACAAAATATAGACGGGATAATTAATATACTGGCGCGCGCATGTCTCCTGCCTATAATCATTCTGTCTGCTGCTACGGTCTATGCTGCTGACGAAGAACCAATCAAGATCGAGCATCTTTCACTCAACCGCAGTGTTGCCTATCTCGGTGAAGAAATCAGTGCCGACATCACAGTAAGTGTACAGCCTTCGTTACGTAATAAAGTCCTCCGCCTGCGTTACTATCTTGACAAAAATGAAATTGGCAGGCAAACCGTAACCGACTTTGATTCCACCGGAAATGCCAAAACTGTATTTCGATTCAAGGACTCTCCTGAGGGGCGTTACCAGTTTCGAGTGGTGCTGGATATAGAGGGTGAAAAATTCAAAACAGATGAAGTTTCACGTCAGCTTGCTATTCTTTCCCTTCCCGGCGGGATGACGGATAAGCAGTTTTCCGGTCAGGCTGATGAACAAACATTGCAGGATGAATCAGTATCGGGGAAACCAGACCTGCTACCAGAGGTAATAACTTTCAACATTGCTTCACCTCGGATTGGACAGAAAATTCGTATTAAAAGTAGAATCTCTAATACGGGTTCTGTACAGGCAGACAATGTAAAAATCCGAATTTTCATTAATGGTCAGCCGCATGGAAAGGATATCATGATGAATATTGCGGCGGACAGTCAGGCTGATATTGAGACTGAATTCAAGCCCACCAGTGAGGGTAAAAAAGATATCCTTGTGTTAGTCAATCCTGATGGAGTAATAGACGAGGAATCCAATAGAAATAACCTGCTGAGTAAAACCCTGGTAGTCCGACCTGCTGGCACAGAGAAGAAAAACAAACAAATTATTGCCGCACCCGGGCTTAAAACAGGACCGAAGCAGTTAGCAAATCTTGTTGTATATATTGAAACTATATCTGGTGTGCACTATACAACCGATGGACAGGTTACATTCTATATTACTAACAATAGCCAGGCCTCAGAGACAAAACCATTTATCATGGGGGTACAGATATTACAGGATAACCAGGACAAACCATGGCTGATAAAACAACCGGTTAAATCCCTGAAAGCAGGGGAAACAGCCACGCTTAACATTAATTGGCCAGTGTCTCAGCTTGCGACAGAAAACCTGTATGTAGCAACTGTCGACATTGAAGGTGTTGTTGATGAAACAGATGTACGAGACAACCACAGCCGGCCATTCCGAGTGATGTCCACGGTAGCAAACAAGGCTGACCTTGCAATGGCTGAGTCACCGGCTGAGTCACCACCTGAAATTACTATTATTAGCCCTCGTCAAAATGAACGACTGACTGACAATAGAAAATTGACGATAAACTGGAAGTCTAGTGGCGATATAGGAAAGCGTGTACGCATTACTGTTATAAAAAGCAGCACAAATGAAAAGGTTCTGAGTTCGCTAACCAGTAACGATGGCCAGTTTTCCCTTGATCTCTCTGCGCAGGAGAGTGGCGAATACATACTTTCAATCAAAGATGAAAATGGGACCAACACAACCACTAAAAGAAAATTCATCATTGCCAGCCAGGACCCGGCAAATATACAACGACTGATTGCACCACTTAGCGGCACATCCTACCGGGGTGGACAACAGATAAAAATTATCTGGCCTGAGAGCATGAAAAAGAAACCGGGCCTGTTAATAGATTTAGTTTTGCAGGAACGCAGCAGCAACAAGATTATGAAACTAAATCAAAAACCCATAGCTATCACCAATGCTCAATTTTCCTGGCAGGTTCCTGATGATGGAAGCACTTTTGGTATTTACAGCCTGCAAGCACAAACAATGGATGGTAAAGTTCTTGCTGTAACTGAAGAAATTGAACTATTACCTAACTTTGTCAGTTTTAATCTACCCGATATCAATCGAGATAAAGATGAGATCACAGTTGATCTTGAAATTGCCAGAACTAATTTCAAAGGGAAAAATCTGGAATTCCTTGTGATGAACAATGGGCCTGCTGATATAAGAGCATCAGGTATGGTTGGATATAATTTCTCTTCTTATTTTGTACTAAAGCTCCCCATTACCTCTGATGAGGACGTCATAATATGCCATAGTAACCTTCTGGCTGACTTACCTCAGGGTGAAGGAAAAATCATCTCCCTAGGTCGTGATCCTGATTGCCCTATGGGAGAACGATCGTACGGATCAAAATTCGTCTACGTTGTCACTCACTTTACAATACCGACACTGACGAATCAGCGCCTTATTGATCCAAAGCCATTAAATAATCTTTCTAAGTTCTACTGGCCTGAGTGAACCTGGCTGAAAGCTTGACGATCATCAATATTCCGGCACCCAGCAATACAATGGCAGGCCCACTGGGGAGATCAAGAAGAAATGAAACTGCCAGGCCACCAATTGTAATAGACACTGCACTGATAAATGCATAGAACATTACCGTTCTTATTTCAGCTGCTAGTGTAAGACCGATCAATGGCGGGATGGTCAACAGAGCCATAACAAGAATAATACCCACCGCCTGGATCATCATTACGATGGCTACACTATTCATGATCATGAGGATTACCATAATAATCCCTACTGGCAAACCTTGAAGGCGGGCATATTCATCATCAAAACTCACTGCAAGCAGCTGACGAAATAGCAAAGCTGTGATCAGCAAACTTATCAGACTGAAAACCATCATCCAGAATAATTGTTGACTGCTAATTGTCAGAATATCCCCAAACAGATATGGCATAAGATCAGGGACGTAACCCGGAGTTATGTATACAAACAGGACACCCGTTGCCATTCCTGTAGCCCAGAAGATGCCTATCGTCACATCAGCTGGTTGACTCTGTCTGATGATCACCCCGGTAATGGCAACTGCCGATAATACAGCAAATAGCATAGCACCAAGCATTGGAGTGATACCCAGAAAATAGGCAGCACCAAGCCCAGCGAAAGCGCCGTGCGAAATACCACCACTAAGAAAAACCAGCCTCTTAATAACGATAAAGGTACCGGTAATCGCACACATAATCGCCACCAGCAGACTGCCAATCAGAGCATTCTGGATGAAATCATATTGCAATACTGATAACAGACCGGTCATTTACCTGATCCGTGGTGTGAACAGGGTGATGGGGAAGATTGTTCAGCATGGTCCTGTAATACCCGATGTGGTACGCCGTGAGCAACCAGCTCGACCGGACAGCCATAGGCTTCATCTAGACAACCACTGGCGAGCTCTGCATCGCCATGATAGTAAAGTGTCTGGTTGACACAGGCTATATGCTCAACATTCGATGCAAATGAAGTAATGTCATGTGTAATAACAACAATGGGAATACTTTTGTTCAATTCTGTCAGCATGTTAGTCAATTTAAAGCGCGAGTCTCTATCAATCGATGCATTAGGTTCATCGAGAAACAGGATTTTTGGATCAGAAACCAGTGCCCGGGCTATCATTACTCTCTGCAATTGACCGCCCGATAAATATCCTACCGGTTTGTCAGAAAATGGCCCCAAACCCAGACTGTGGAGAACATCTGTTGTCACGTCTTGATCCTCAACCGACACCTTCTGCCACCAGAGACTACCGCTTAACCGACCCATCAAAACCACATCCCGTACAGATAGTGGGAACTCCTTTTCAAAAGTAACAAACTGCGGTACATAACCAATTTGATTCCTGGTTGAATTTTCAGTCCAGATGACTTTTCCGGAGTCAGGCTTTAGTAAGCCTAGGATTATCTTCAATAAAGTAGTTTTACCACCGCCATTCGGACCAATGATTGCCAGAAAATCTTTGTCATAGATATCCAGGCTAATTTTCTTTAGCACCGGTTCATAAGCATATGAGAAAAACACATCACGCACTGAGATCAACGGTGTTTGTAAATCAGTCACTATTTTTCTCCAGTGCGTCTTTCATGTTATGCATCATTTTCATCCAGTCTGGATCCATTGGATTAACCAAAATCAGGTTTATCTTAAATTGCTCTGCAATCATACCGGCAATTCGCTGATCAGAGCCTGGAGAACTAATAATAAAGTCGATATTTTTCTTCTCCAGCACGTCAAACAGGGCGGATAAACTTCCAGCGCCCGGTGCCTTGCCTTCATCTTCTACGGCAATCTGCTGTAAGTCAAAGTCGTGACTAAAATGTCCCCATGCAGGGTGATATACCAGCAATACTTTAGAGTTCCGTTTTTCCAGCAGAGATCTTATTTGAACATCAAGTCTGGTTATTTTTTCCAGCAAGTCATGAAGATTCTTGCGATACGCATCAGTATTCTCAGGTTCCAGTCTGACCAGATTCTGCTCGACAGCAACTGCTGTTGCCATCATTATCAATGGGCTTGTCCAGAGATGTGGGTCTGTTCCTGTTAACGGGTGTACAGGTGATAGTTGAGCTGCAATATCGTACATACTAAGCAATGTTGCTGACTCAGATTTATCCAGCTGGGATTTGATGTAACGTGTTTCAAAAAAAAAGTCTGGATGGCCAACAATAAGATGAATATCAGCATGCTGGAACTGAGCAAGATTACGTGGTCCTGGTTGTGCAGATTCTGGTACATGCCCCGGTGGAATCATCGTAAGCACGTCGACATGGTCACCCGCAAGCTGGTTCACTAACCATGCCTGGGCGGGCACTGTTACTGCGACAAGCAAACGCGCACTGGCATCGGAAACTGAAAAAAGCATCAGCAGCACGGTGATAAACAGAAGTGGCTTCCTCAAGATGACTATCTATGGTGGATAGGTACATGACCCTTGTTTTGAATATGATCCCTGATTGCAGCATATTCCAGACCGATAAGATGACGGTGTTCACGGCTAGCTTTTTTTACATATTCAGCCAGCACCCCATCCATTCTGCTCAAGTTAACTATATTTAGTCTTAACTTAATATCGATATCTGCCAAATCATCCTCCCTTTTTTGAAGCCGTAGTAACTGCTCTTTTGCATAACCTCTGCTCGGAATAATGGATCTGGCCTCCTTCCAGGTGCGCCAGCCTATCCATAACAAGGATGTCATCAACATAATACTGACCGTCACCAGCATTACAGTCCGACCGTTTACCATACCAAACATACCGGCAGGCAGGATGAAATACAGCACTGCAACAATCACCAGTATTGCAGCAATAACAACCACCTTGACCAATAATTTTTTGTAAAGCTCTGCCACATGGGCCTCATTCTGTACGATCAAAAGACGCGAGTTATCCAGTTCTGTCCGCTCGGTCTCGATTTGCCTTGCCGTTGGCGGATCACCGTACAGATCAATTTCCACGATGCATATTTCCTTCAGGAGCGACTATTATGAAATATAACAAAACCATCATCAGAACCTACAAAATCCTTTCAAACTTAAAACTCACTACAATAAACAGGAAATGTATAGCTGTGCCTGCCGCATAGCTGCGGCCAATTGCACAGCCCCGGAGAAAATGAGCTAAGAATGAATCTATCCCCCTTGCCTGCCCCATCAAGGCGACGCCAGCAGCGACTGCTCCACAAACATCTTAGTCGGTGCAATTAATAACAAGCCTGTAAACGTTAATAACATGCCTGAGAACATTCTATCTTCCTGCTATATAATCTATTGTGTTGATCGTATACTGCAGGAAACTGGCCCTGTTGATCAATCAAACAATCTAAACTATCGAGTCATTTTAAAACATAAATCATCCAGTGAATAATAATAATACAGAAAATCAAGCGGTACGGCTGTCGAAGCTAATGTCGCAACGGGGTATTTGTTCGCGACGCGAGGCCGATAGGTACATTGAGCAGGGACTGGTGATGGTTGATGGAAAGGTGGTAGATAAACTAGGCACCAGGGTATACCCGGCACAGATCATCACCCTGACAAAGAGCGCTGCTGAACAGCAGCAGGCACGCGTCACAATCTTACTAAACAAACCTGTTGGTGTGGTTTCAGGACAGGCTGAAAGAGGACAGAAGCCGGCTATCCGGCTCATCCTGCCACAGAATCAGCACCTTTCATCGCCGTGGGAGAAAAAAAAATTCAACACACGCATTCTGCAGGGACTGGCACCAGCAGGACGACTGGATATTGATTCTCGTGGTTTGCTGGTTTTGACCCAGGATGGGGTCATTGCACGCAAGTTGATAGGAGCTGATAGTAAAATTGAAAAGGAGTACCTGGTCTGGGTTAAGGGAGAAATTACTGACCAGACACTCGATCGCTTACGTCATGGCATCCACCTGGACGGCAAAGCACTGAAGCCCGCAACGGTCATACAACTCAATCCAACACGCCTGAAGTTCATTCTTACCGAAGGGAAAAAACGCCAGATTCGCCGCATGTGCGAAGAGGTTGGTTTAAAAGTCACCGGCCTCACACGCACACGAATAGGAAATATACAACTGGGTGACCTGCCAGGTGGAAAGTGGCGTTATCTCCGTCAAGATGAACATTTCTAGAGAGCTGCCCATTTTCAGTTAAATGAGGATAGTTAAAGCTTGAATTAGTCATTAGCAAACACTAATATTCTTTCAACTAAGGAAAACTGGTTGATGTAAAAAAATGAATAATGAAAATGAGCAACACGAAGAAAAGAAGTTATCTACCTTGTCTCTGATCGGAAGCCTGTTTGCAGGCGCCTTTGGTGTACAAACCAATGCAAACCGTGAACGGGATTTCAAACACGGAAAATTCCATCATTTCATTATTGGTGGAATCCTCTTCGCAATACTTTTTGTTCTCGCAGTCATAGGGATAGTTAAGCTGGTCATGTCGGCAGCAGCCGCATAAAGTCCGTTATCACCGCCACGAGGTATTATGCCTTCTTAGCTACTATATCCGTCTGGATCAGCTCTCATCAATGATAGTTCTGACGTCTTGAAGAACCTTCTCGGGAGTGTGGGGAGGATTAAGAAAAGCAACTAGGTTGCCCTGTTTATTCAACAGCAACAGTGCGGCACTGTGATCGATCTGATAATTTTCATCTTCTTTCTTTTCATCATTTTTGTTATCCGACCGAGCACGCATATAGATCACGCTCATCTGTAATGACAATGCCTTTATTAGCTCGGGATCACCGGTAACACCGCTGAAGTCACTATCAAAGCCGGTAACAAACTTGCCAAGTGCCTTCAGATCATCTCGTTCCGGATCGACAGAAACAAGAACCACTTGCGGAAATTCAACATTCTGCTTTTCTGCCATCTTTTTAGCCTGTGCAAGAACACTCATCGCTGCCGGACAGATTTCCGAACAATGGGTAAAACCAAAAAACAGAATACTCCAGTGGCCCTGTAGAGATTCAATCGTGAAAGGTGTCCCGTCATGCTGTTCAAGTACGGGCACAGCAATCCTGCGTACCGGCGACAGGACATTTCCCTGTATGTTTGCATATTTCTGTCGCTCTGCCAGTGCCGCTTCTTCCTTTTCAGCCATCTTATTTCTTATCGAAAAGAAGCTGCCGGCGGCAATTGATAGCACAACAACAACCAAAATCAGGACAGTATTTCTAACGCCAGGTTTCATAGCAATAATCTCAGATAACTACAAGGTAATGATCAACGACCATGGAAATAAAAAGCAACAGTAAATAATTTATGGAGTAAACAAATGTTTTGATTGCTGCATTTTCCTTTTTACTGAAAGTCAGCAGCAGGACCATATATAGAAAATAAAGATTTAGCACCGTTGCAGATAGTAAATATATCCAGCCACTCATGAAGATCAGGTAGGGCAGTAGTGTAACCAGTATCATGATGATCGTGTAGCCTAGTATTGAAAATTTGGTAAACTCGATCCCATGGGTTACCGGAAGCATTGGCAGGTTCACCTTTGCATAATCGTCACGGCGATGTATTGCAAGCGCCCAGAAATGTGGTGGAGTCCAGGTGTAGATAATCAGGACCAGAAGCAGCCCCTGCGGGTCTATACTATTGGTCACTGATGTCCAGCCCAGCAGTGGCGGTGTCGCTCCAGCCAGCCCTCCAATAACAATGTTCTGCGGAGTTGCCTTTTTCAGGTACATGGTATAAATCACCGCGTACCCGATCATGCTGACGAAGGTGAGGATGGCGGTTAATACATTGACCCAGGCGGTCAGAATAAAGACAGAACTAGCCGCCAGTAATAACGCAAAAACGAAAGCATGTTGCTGATCGAGCTTGCCCTGAGGCAGTGGCCGGCCTTCTGTACGCGCCATCTTCGCATCTGATTCTCGCTCAACCAGCTGATTGATCACCGCCCCAGCGGCAGCACCAAGCCCTATACCGATTGATGAAACGACCAGAATGAACAGCGACAGCTCACCAGGAGGACTGGCAAGAACTACACCAACCATAGCTGTGATTACCAGTAAGGCAACTACGCGGGGTTTGCAGAGATCGAAATAAGCTTTCCATTTCGCCTGCTCTTTTTTTGTAGAATCTATTCCCATTACCTTGATATAGAGGTCTGTAAATTAGGCAGGCTCAGCCGATTTGCGATACTTTTAGTAATTTTTTTAGATCTGACTGGAAATCTTTTTTCGACTGATCCTGTGTGAAGCGCATCATTACATTTCCTATTGGATCCATTATGTAAAGTTCATTCTCGCCTATCATCGCATCTTTACCCAGAGCTGCAGAAATCTTCTTTTCATCGCCGTAAACATTAATCGCTTTCGGATATTCCTTCCTTAACAGTTGAATCAGCTGCTCGGACGGCGGCTCGAGGTGCACAATCAGTCTTTCAACTCGGTCCTGGTCCTTACCCAGGGATATATGGACCTGGCGGACATCATATAGTTTGGCATTGCATGATTCATCACAATTACTACCGACAAATGAAATCAGCCGCCATTTCCGGGTGAAACTATCCCGGGGTATAGATATATCCTTATCGTCCATCAGTTCCAGCTTGACTATATCAACTACTGGATCAAGGATTTCACCATGATTGGCAAAAGTCTTGATGGCACCGGAGAAATATAAGATATATGCCAGTATCACTGGGGCAACAAATGCAAGTACAACAAACCAGAGGGTATATGGATTTCTGTTCTCTACATTATTTGCTGGTTGATTCATCTGCTTTTGTCCGCTTTTTTGTATTCATTACTAGAAAAAGGCTGAAGACCGCTGTCATCATTGCAAACCACTGAAAAGCATAGCCGTAATTTTTTGAGCTGTTCAGGTTCACAACTGGCTGATTATATATCAATCCACCTGCTTCATTGCTGTCGAGACGTACAATCATATCCATCAAATCTATAGATAATTTCGTCTCAATTTCTTCAATATCGATATATTGCATAACCATCGGCCAGCTGATCGATGTGTGCAGGTTTTCTGCAAGGATGACACCCTTTGATGGTGGTTTTTCGAGGATCCCCTGGATGTCAATATCTACTTCGGGCGTTGCAATATGCGGTAGATCCTGCCTGGATTTTCCCTGTGGAATGAATCCCCGATTCACCAGAACTGCAGTGCCATTTGACATCGTGAAAGGAGTATAGACATCATAACCCACCACACCGTCGACAATCCTGTTATCAAGCAACACTATATGCTTGCTATCATATTTACCGCGAATCTTTATGGGTAAATATAATCTCTCGTCTTCTTCGTAAGGTATCTGGTTATAATTGACAGCCGGTTTATTTTGACGCTCGACTATTTTCTGCTGCAGATTATCTTTATACTTCGCGCGTGATAATTGCCACAGTCCAAGCGAATACATTGTATATACAATGGCAAAGGTCAGTACTGTCATGAACAACCCGGGACTGAAGTTAAACCTTCCTATATGAAGACTGAACAGGCGGACATTAAGGAACCACATCATAGAATATTCACGAATACGTTTTCACAAAAGAGATATTTATGTCACCGATATACAAGTACATTGTGCTATTTATGCTTTTACTGATCATGATCAGTCTGTTTTCGGCGCTCTTCAGCATGATCAAGGGTGACACCTCTGGCAAGATGGTGAGATCGCTGTCCTGGCGAATAGGACTGTCCGTCTTTCTTTTTATCCTGTTAATAATAGGACAGGCCACGGGGGTGATTACCTCCCATGGCCTGTAATGATCTGCTTGTTTGTTGACTGCCCTTAACGTGCAGTCAAAGCATTTCTTGCCAGTCTCTTATAGCCAGTATACGAAGATATAAAGGCCAAGCCAGACCACATCGACAAAGTGCCAGTACCAGGCAACTGCTTCGAACGCGAAGTGTTTTTCCGGAGTGAAGTGCCCCTTCAACACACGAATAAAAATAATCAGCAGCATGGTCGCACCCATGGTGACATGGAAGCCATGGAAGCCGGTCAACAAGAAGAAGGTGCTGCCGTAAACGCCTGAAGACAGGGTCAGCCCCATTTCCCTGTAGGCAATCATATATTCTTCTACCTGCAAGAAAAGGAAGACGATACCGAGAATGATGGTAGCGCCAAGCCAGATTTTCAGTGGTTTGCGATGACCTGCACGCAGTGCATGATGTGCAATGGTTATTGTCACACTGGATGCCAGCAGCAGCGCCGTATTGATTGCAGGCAGACCCAGTGCATGCATTGCTTCCTTAGGTGCCGTGAACAGTGAATTGTCTGGGTTGCTTAGCAATGGCCAGGCAGCTTCGAATCCCGGCCACAGCAGTTCGTTGGTCATTGCATTGTTGCCGGCACCACCCAGCCATGGCACGGCAATCATGCGCGCATAGAACAGTGCGCCGAAGAATGCCGCGAAAAACATGACTTCCGAGAAAATAAACCAGAGCATTCCGATGCGGAAAGACCTGTCGACCTGTTCGTTGTAATTGTTGGCCATCGATTCATCAATGACAGCACCGAACCAGCCATAAAACAGGTACACGATCAGCAGCATACCGACAGGCAGAACCCAGTTGATGGAACCGCCATGTATCGAAGTCACTGCGCCAATAACCGCTGTCGTCAGGGCTATGGTCCCGACAATAGGCCACTTGCTAGGTTCTGGTATGTAATAATCGCCATGGTTTGTGGTAGACATCTTTATTATTCCCTAGATAATTATGAATTTAATTCGCCAAAGCTTTGCTGACAGAAGAAACTTTTACTCCTCTATCCGCTCCCTCCGTACCTGGTTTCACAAAAAACGTGTATGACAGTGTCATTTCATGTATATCCGCAGATAGCGACGGATCTACTACAAAAATGACCGGCATAATCTTTTCTTCACCCGCTTTTAGAACCTGTTCCGTAAAACAGAAGCACTCTGTCTTCTGCAGATACTTGGCAGCCAGCCCGGGTGATACGCTTGGAATTGCCTGTCCGATAATATCCTTAGCTGTCATGTTTCTTACCAGGTAGTCGATCTTGACCGGTTGCCCCGGATGTATTGTGACCGAATTCTGCAGCGGCTTGAACTCCCACGGCATGTCTTCATTCAGATTAGCCAGAAACTCTACTTTGATACTTCTTTGCTCATCTATCCTGAATGTCTCGACTGATTTTACCTGCTCCCCGGTCTTGCCATTCAGGCCAGTAACATCACAGAAAACATCGTACAGCGGGACCAGGGCAAAACCAAACCCGAACATGCCGACAACAAGGAACACTAAACGCGTAATGATCCTGCTGTTGTCCGCCTTTTCGTTGTTCGGTTTTTCAGACATTACTGTTGATTATTTTACTGTTGGCGGTGTTGTAAAGCTGTGGAATGGAGCCGGAGAAGGCAGGGTCCATTCAAGGCCATCCGCACCTTCCCATACCTGATCGGTCGCTTTTACAGTACGACGTCCACGAACAGTTTTTACAATGTTGTATAGCAGGATCAGCTGCGAGAAGCCGAAGATGAATGCGCCAACGGTCGCCCACTGGTTAAACTCTGCAAACTGCATGTTGTAATCCGGAATACGCCGCGGCATGCCTGCGAGACCAACGAAATGCATCGGGAAGAACAGCAGGTTGACTGAGATCGTCGATACCCAGAAATGGAGCTTGCCGAGTTTTTCATCGTACATGTTCCCTGTCCATTTCGGCAGCCAGAAGTATACCGCTGCGAAGATTGAGTACAGCGCACCATTCACCAGTACGTAATGGAAATGCGCAACAACGAAATAGGTATCGTGGTACTGGAAATCAGCTGGTGCAATAGCCAGCATCAAACCGGTGAAGCCGCCGATAGTAAACATAATAATAAATGCGACGGCGAACAGCATCGGTGTTTCAAAGGTCATCGAACCTTTCCACATCGTACTGACCCAGTTGAAAACTTTAACGCCTGTCGGTACAGCAATCAGCATTGTTGCGTACATAAAAAACAGTTCCGCTGTAACTGGCATACCTGTTGTGAACATGTGATGTGCCCAGACGATGAATGACAGGAAGGCGATTGACGAGGTCGCATACACCATTGAGCTGTAGCCGAATATTTTCTTCCTGGCAAAAGTCGGAATGATCTGGGAGATCACGCCGAAAGCCGGCAGAATCATAATATACACTTCAGGATGACCGAAGAACCAGAAAATATGCTGAAACATAACCGGGTCGCCGCCACCGGCAGCATCGAAGAAACTGGTGCCAAAATTGCGGTCAGTCAACATCATCGTTACCGCACCGGCGAGAACCGGCATTACTGCAATCAGCAGATAGGCAGTAATGAACCATGTCCAGACGAAGATAGGCATCTTCATGTAAGTCATGCCCGGCGCTCTTAAATTCATGATTGTGGCAATAATGTTGATTGCACCCATGATGGATGAAATTCCCATCATGTGCACCGAGAATATGAAGAAATCGGTACTTGCAGGACCATACTTGGTTGACAGCGGGGCATAGAATGTCCAGCCGAAGTTCGGTGCTGAACCCATACCCATGATGCTCATTACCAGACTAGCGATCAGTATGCCAAATGCACCGGGCAATAACCAGAAACTCCAGTTGTTCATCCTTGGCAGGGCCATGTCCGGGGCACCGATCATCATTGGCACCATCCAGTTCGCCAGACCAACGAAGGCAGGCATGATCACACCGAATACCATGATCAGCCCATGCAGCGTGGTCATCTGATTGAAGAATTCAGGTTCTACAAACTGCAGCCCTGGCTGAAACAGCTCGGCACGGATAACCAGTGCCATCGCGCCGCCGATAAACAGCATGAGAAAGCTGAAACAGAGATACATGGTACCAATGTCCTTATGGTTGGTACTGAACAGCCAGCGGCCGATCCCTGTCGGTTTGTGATCGTGATGCTCTTCGTGATGCTCTTCGATAACAGCGCTCATAATTGCCTCTTTTATCTTAAAATATTATTTCAGTGAATAATTTTCTTAGTTTATCTGTAACTTAACGTGCCGCTTTGATATCCGATGGCTGAATCACATCCCCGGTGTCATTGCCCCAGGCATTCCGCTCATAGGTTACAACTGCGGCGATGTCTGCGTCATTAAGCTGTCCACCAAATGCCTGCATTGCCGTTCCGGAAACACCATTTACTATAACATCAATATGCTTGGCCACATCACCCATGATTATCGGGCTGCCTACTAGACCAGGGAAAACATTTGGTATGCCCTGACCTGAAGCCTGGTGACAGGCTCCACAGTTCGTTGCGTAGACTTTTTCTCCCTGTGCCATCAGCTCATCCTTGGTCCAGGTTTTTTCAGCACTCGCCGCTGCTTCTGCCGCAGCGGCTTTTTTACCTGCTAACCAGTCAAGGTAGTCTTCTTCAGATTTGACCTCGACGACGATAGGCATGAAACCATGGTTAGTACCACAAAGCTCAGCACACTGCCCACGATAAACACCAGGCTTGTCCGTCTTGATCCAGCTTTCATTAATATAACCGGGGATCGTATCTTTCTTTACGCCAAAATCATTTACCCACCAGGCATGGATAACATCATTGGAGGTGAACAGTAGTCTAACTTTCTTGTTGACTGGAATCACCATCCTGTTGTCTACATCCAGCAGGGTAGTTTCATCCTGTTTGACATTTGCGCTAGTGGCCAGGCTGAGAGAATCAGGAGTGGTTATATTACTAAAGAAGCTGACGTCTTCACCGAGATAGTCATAATGCCATTTCCACTGGTAGCCAGTGATCTTAACCGACATATCAGAGTTTGAGGTATCTTCCATATTGAGCAGCACTTTGGTTGCCGGGACAGCCATGAACCCAAGGATAATGAAAGGGACGATCGTCCAGACGATTTCCAGTGTTGTATTGTCATGGAAACTGGCAGCTTCGTGACCTTTTGACTTTCTGTGTTTGATGATCGCATAGGTCATCGCACCAAACACGACAACACCAATGGCAACGCAAATCCACATCACCATTGTATGAATTTCGTATGCTCCCTGACTGAATGTTGTCACCCCGGGTTCCAGATCAAGTTTATATTCTGCCAGTGCCAAAGAACTGGACAGCATCATGCTGATAAAGCCGGCAACACGTATTGCTGCTCTCATTATTTACTCCTGACTAAAAGATTTAATGAAAATTCGCTTATTTGTTCGTGTAATAATTTTTTTATGTGTACTTTCAACGCTGGCCAGGATTGCGTAAATATTTAGCCATGATTTTACACTCCTGCAGATAGCGACGGCGCGTATGCTACTTATTAATGCGCATTTTTACAAGGGCATTTGGCACAAACACTGAGTTAAATCACACAACTATAAGATATTAATAATATTAATATATTCTATTGAATGCCCCATTTTAGTGCCTAATTTTGAGATAATAATAGCCATGAATATGTTGAGATTGAAATAAATAATTCCTTGATCTACATCAAAATCATTAATTTAATTAAATCGTCTGGCAGGATTGGTTTCTCCTTAGCCATCTAACCGGATACAATTTCGATCGACCTTAGCTTCATCAACCGAATTTAGGCGAATAAATAACGACCCAGGGCGATGCTCATTCAACATTCCCATCCAGATCTTTAAATAATGTACAAATCACTACTGCGCCCACTTCTGTTCAGGCTCGATCCCGAACTAGCCCACGAAATCACCGTCGAATGGCTGTCGCGGGCTGGCAGGTTTTCTGTTACAAAATCACTGCTGAATCAACTATATGGCAGCAGAGTTCCCGAACTTCCTGTCGAACTGATGGGTATTCATTTTCCCGGACCAGTAGGCCTGGCGGCCGGCCTCGACAAGGAAGCACGCTGTATTAGAGCACTTTCAGCCCTTGGTTTCGGTCACCTTGAACTTGGCACCGTAACACCAAAACCACAGTCAGGAAATCCTAAACCGCGCATGTTCCGCATTCCTGAACATCAGGCAATTGTCAATCGCATGGGATTTAATAGCGGCGGGATCAAACCGTTCCTGGAAAATATCGCGAGGACAGAAAAAACAGTACCGCTTGGAATCAATCTGGGGAAAAACGCCATAACACCGATCGAGCATGCCGCTGAAGACTACATAACAGGTTTGAAACAACTCTATCTCTATGCTGACTACTTTACGATTAATATATCCTCGCCGAACACCAAAAACCTGCGTGATTTACAATCTGAGGATGCACTGGATGCCCTGCTTGACAGGTTAATGACAATGCGTCAGGAACTTGCAGATGAATTCAGCCGCACTGTGCCTGTGGCCGTAAAAATAGCTCCTGATATTGATAACGTCACAATACCATCACTTGCCGGATTGTTAGTACAACACGGCATTGATGCGGTGATTGCAACCAATACTACCATCGACCATTCTGCAATTGCCGGAAGCCAGTACGCGGATGAAGACGGTGGTATGAGCGGTGCCCCTTTGAAACACAGAGCTAATGAAGTTGTTAAACTTTTATATAAGGAACTTGCAGGTAAGGTACCTGTCATTGGCGTCGGCGGGATTTTTTCATCTGAAGATGCCTGGCAGCGATTACTTGCAGGTGCGGAAATGGTGCAGATCTATACCGGTTTAATCTATCACGGGCCTGGCATCATAGGTGAGATTGTTAGCGGTTTGGCACAACGTGTCGAACAAAGCGGCGCCTCAACATTACAGGAGGCTGTCAGGCGGGCAAGGCAATCTGCAACACAGTATAACTAGCTCGTTCCTCAGTGTCTGCCGTGACAGGCAACGGTGCACTAGCTTTTTCGCCACCATATGGAACGATTGTTAGCAGGCATAGCCATATCACCTTCAAGTTCCAAACCTCCTCGTTGTGCCAGTTTATTGACTTCATCAAAATGCCGAATGCCACTGACAGGATCCCGTTCTTTCAACCACAGGTCAAAGTTCTCATTACTCGGCTCAAGTGGACGATCTGAATACCGGTAGGGCCCATAGACATAAATCAGGCCGCCAACAGGTAAAACATTGGTAGCCAGAGAAAATAAATTCTCCGTTCCCTGCCATGCCATAATATGGATGGTATTGATACAGACGATTGCATCGACCTTCGTAGTGTCTACTGTGGAATTATGCAGATCCAGTAGATCAAGAGATGCTGGCGCTAACAGGTTTTCCAGATTAGCTTCGTCTCGCCACGCATGAATACTGTCCAATGGCTCTTTGTTTGTGGGTTGCCAGTTAAGATGACCGAGAGCGTCCGCGAAATAAACAGCATGCTGACCAGTTCCTGAACCAATTTCCAATACAAAACTTGAACGCGTTAAAATCTGCTCAAGTACATCAAGGATCACCTGCTGGTTGCGGTCGCAGGCGGGTGCGTATTCCTTCATAATTCGTTAACTCTTTCCTGTCAGGAGCCTGTTATGCCACTACTTACAATCGGTACCAATATATCACTCGATGATCAGGCAGCACAGACATTGTGTAATAAAGCATCGACACATGTGTCCAAGTTACTCGGCAAACCCGAGAGTTATGTAATGGTAGCCGTTCAACACGGTAGAACCATGAGTTTTGCAGGCGACTCTGCACCCTGTGCAATGATGCATCTGAAGTCACTGGGCCTGCCGGAGCAGCAAACAGCAGAGTTTTCAGAATCTCTTTGTAATTTTCTCAACCAGCAGACGGGGATCCCAACTAATAGAATTTATATAGAATTCAGCGGGCCTGAACGGCACATGTGGGGCTGGGATAAACGGACGTTCTAGAAAACATCTTTTTTTTACGATTTAAGTATCACAAATTACTTGGAAAGCTGAAAACTTCTGGCGATTGCTTCAACATCCGGGTCATCCTGGAAGGGTATCTCCGCCAACATAGTTCCCGGCATATAAGCCTGTAAAGTCTGTTTCACTGCATCAAGCTGCTGCATGTCGGGATCAAGCTGGTTGAACACCCAGCCAGCTACCGGCAATCCACTGGCAAGGACACTTGCGGCTGTCAGCAGTGCATGGTTGATACAGCCAAGGCGTACACCCACGACTATTATTACCGGCAGCCCGGCTTCGACTGCCAGGTCTGACATGAATTGATCCTCTTTGATTGGCACCTGCCAGCCACCGACACCTTCAACTACCACAGCATCCGAACAGGACTGTAGCTTTTGGTAACACTGCAAAATCTGCTCAGTTTTGATATCAATGCCTTCTTGCTGTGCGGCTATATGCGGGGCAATCGGTGGCATAAAACGATATGGGCATATCAAATCATAATCAGCGGAAACATTAGCTGCCTCGAGCAGCCGGTCGGCATCTTCATTTCTTCGACCATAATCAGTGTCGATACAGCCGCTGGCAACCGGTTTCATACCGGAAACTCGTAAACCCAGACGGCGCAGAACATGAATCAACGCCGTAGATATCAGCGTTTTTCCAACCCCGGTATCGGTTCCGGTGACGAAAAAGCCTTGAATCATTGGGGCGGCCTGAGAAGGTCTATATTTTTATGTACTGTACCTTGTTGATGAGTTGCTATCTGCCTGCCACCGGACCAGGCATGACCATAAACCACTTCGTAACTTGCCGGCAGGCGCTGTTCATTATCAGCAAACTGGCGGTAGGCTTGTTCCAGCCTGTGTACAACATCACGTCCCATCAGTCCGGTCCTGCGACCTGCCATGGTATTTCTTGATCCGATACCATGCAGATCACGCAGCAACCCGAGCACATCGCTGTAGGTGAGTGTAAAACGATCAGCATCCATTACCGGTTCGCGAAATCCAACTTGCAGCAGCGCATCACCATGGTCATGCATATCTGCGAAATCAATCACGTGAGGTCGATCGTCAATCGCCGCCCAGGCCTGACGTAATTCTTTAAGCGTATCCGGGCCAAAACTTGAAAACATTAATAGACCATTATCATTTAGCACACGTCGAAACTCAGTAAACACGGCTAACGGCTCGCACCACTGCAGCATCAGATTGGAGAAAACGATATCTATAGCTGCATCGCCAACAGGAAGGAAAGCTGCATCGGCCTGGCAATAGGCCTGTTTACTGAACCAGCCTTTCTGAGCACTGGCCTGGTGAACCATCCCGGCAGCAAGATCAATCCCAAGTATATGTGCCCTGCTCCAGATCTTGTGCAACTGACGCGTGCAAAAACCGGTTCCACAGCCGACATCGATGACATAGCTGGGCGAGATCTTAATCACCTGCAGCCGCTCAAGCATCTCTTCAGCCACCTTACGCTGTAATACAGCGTACTCATCATAAGTCCCGGCAGCCCTGTCGAAGCCTGCATTAATCCTGTTTTGATTATTCAGTTGACTGCTCATGCCATTGCCCTGACCAAATCGGCTATTTTATTGGTGTGCTGAAGAAAAAATGCATGGCCACCATGTGGAAACTCTACTAATCTGGCATTCGGCAAATTCCGCTGCAACCAGTAACTGGCAGCAACTGGAACTATTCGATCATCTACGGCATGTAAAATTAAAACAGGGGCCTTTATCTCACTCACCGAATCACGCAGATCTGTATTCTCAAGCTCATCGAGCCCATTCAGCAAAACAGACGGCGCAACACCAACAGATAGTTCACTGAGCCGCGCTCTGCTCTGGCGATCGGCTCTATCACCCGCGTTTAAACGCACAAACTGCTGCATCGCCGCTAGCGGATCATCGATCATCTGTTGGCGAAAGGCATCAAAAACTGCCTGATCCATGCCTGCGTTCCAGCCTGGTTGATTAACAAAACACGGTGTCGTCGCCAGTAACACCACCCCACTAACCAACTCGGGTTGCTGCAGACTAAGCT
This sequence comes from Arenicellales bacterium, assembly GCA_029287915.1. Classification (GTDB taxonomy): domain Bacteria; phylum Pseudomonadota; class Gammaproteobacteria; order BMS3Bbin11; family BMS3Bbin11; genus BMS3Bbin11. The sequence goes on along the minus strand of JARFQE010000029.1, from coordinate 13,567 downwards.
TCAGCGCGTCCTGTCCACCAAGAGACCAGCCAATTAGCAATGTCGGCGACTGCAAAGAAACAGCTATCGTACCCGCTGACTGTTCATGCGGTGTGCCATAACCTGTCCGGCCTGGTGTTTCAACGACAAAACCTGGTGTTAAATCGTCTATAAGCGAAGAAAATATCGCCGCTGGAAACCCCCAACCATGAAACATCAGGACTCGTCTCATGATATTGCACTCAAGTCTTCCATGATATTCGCCAGGGCATCAAGCAATGCATCAATATCAGTCTCCTTGTGAGCCGCGCTTAAGGTAATCCGCAAGCGTTCACTTCCCGCTGCGACAGTGGGGCTGCGAATGGCAAAGACCAGTAGTCCAAGTTGTTTCAGTCGCTCGGCAATCGCCACAGCCTGATCATTGTCTCTAATGAGGACGGGCTGTATCGGGCTCGATGAATCCATCACCGGAATATTTCGCTGCCGGCAGGCCGATCTGAAATAATCAACCAGGCCGGTCAGCTTCTGTCGCCGCCAGCCTTCTGCACTGATCACCTCGAGAGCTGCGTAACTCGCTGCAGCAATGGCAGGCGGTAAGGCAGTGGTGTAGATATAACTGCGACCATGCTGAATCAGTGTTTCAATTATTTCATCACTGCCTGCAACAAATGCCCCAAAGCTTCCCATCGCCTTGCCCAGGGTACACATCGATAATAGATGGCCATCGTCATAGTCTCTACAACTGACATTATTTACCTCGACGATACCTCTTCCTTTATCACCCAGCACGCCGAATCCATGGGCATCATCGACATAGCAAAGTGCGCCGTTGTTTCGACACAGTTCCAGTATCTGCGTTAGTGGTGCGAGATCACCATCCATGCTGAATACGCCATCACTGGCGACAATTCTTCTGTCAGCAGTTATATTCGCAAGCTGTCCCTGTAAATCCTGCATATCGGCATGGCGGTAGCGCTTTAAACTGGCCCGTGATAACAGCGCGCCGTCAATCAGCGAAGCATGATTCAGTCTGTCCTGATGAATGACATCACCACGCCCTACCAGCGCAGTCAGCACGGCAAGATTTGCCATGTAGCCGGTTGAGAACAACAGCGCACGATCAGTTCCCATAAAAGCTGCAAGGGCCTGCTCCAGCATCTCATGAGGTTCACTATGACCACCTAACAGATGCGAGGCACCGGCACCCGCACCCCAGCTGCTGGCACATTCACAGATGGCATGTATCAACTGTGGATGTGCGGCCAGTCCAAGATAATCGTTACTACAGAATGACAGGTACTCTTTACCGTCGATTTCGACATGCACTCCCTGAGGGCTGCTGCTGGTCAGTCGGCTGCGGTAGAGGCCGGCTTTTTTACGCGCCAGCAGCTGGCTGGCCAAGTCAAACATTGTGCTTCATTGCCAGGTTATAAAAGTTTTACGTTTTAATCATAAAACCAAAGACCCATTTCTCGCAGAAGACGCAGTGGGGTCAGAACTATTTTTCTCGTCGCCCGCCACTTCGGCTTGCTGATCTGATTCCATAGTATGCAGACCCAGACGATCAAACAGCAACCTGTCAACATCTGCTTGCGGATTTTCAGTGGTTAGTAATCGTTCACCATAGAAAATGGAGTTTGCCCCTGCCAGAAAACACATAGCCTGTGCTTCATCCGACAGACTTTGCCGGCCAGCAGATAGCCTTACCAGAGACTGCGGCATCAATATCCTTGCAACAGCGATACAGCGAATAAATTCGAATATATCCAGCTCCTCAGTGTCAGCCAGAGGTGTTCCTTCGATCTTTACCAGCAGGTTAACCGGCACGCTTTCCGGATGCTGCTCCAGATTGGCCAGTGTCAGCAACAAGCCCACCCGGTCTGTCTGCTCTTCACCCATACCAACAATACCGCCACAACAGACTTTCATACCGGCATCCCGCACAAAGGAAAGTGTATCCAGCCTGTCCTGGTAGCTACGTGTAGTAATCACCTTGCCATAGTATTCTGCAGAGGTATCGAGATTGTGGTTGTAATAATCGAGACCGGCTTGCTTTAGCTGGTGTGCCTGCTCACTACTTAGCATGCCCAGCGTAGCGCAGGTCTCGAGACCCAGTGATTTAACACCGCTGATGATTTTCAGGATACGTTCAAAGCCTTTTGGTGTTGGTGAGCGCCACGCAGCGCCCATACAAAACCGGCTGGCGCCATTTTTCTTTGCTTCGATGGCACTTTCCATAACAGTGGCCTCATTCATCAATGGCTCAACCTTCAGAGAGGTGTCATGCACTACGCTCTGTGAACAATAGGAACAGTCCTCTGCACAGGCCCCTGTTTTAATATTAAGCAATGTGCTGAGCTGAATGGCATTGGGATCAAAATGCTGACGGTGTACTGTTTGCGCATGAAACAGCAAATCATTCAGCGGCAGATCAAAAAGTGTCTGCACTTCCTCACGTTGCCAGTCGTGTCGTACAGCTTGCGTCGTTTGTTGCGATTTACTCATGGTAATTCTTCACCCTATAATTGGTTCAGGACGTATACTGGTTTCGAAGTCTCAGTTTTTCGACTTTGATTGTCAACCTGGAGAACCAAGGATGGTTTACAACTTTAGCGCGCAACAGCTACTGAATTTCCTGCTGCCTGTGTCATGCGGGCTCTGCAATGCACCGACCAACAGACGCTTTCCTCTTTGTCGGCCCTGTCAAAACGAACTACCAGTAATCATCAATGCGTGCCCGGTTTGTGCTCTGCCAGTCACCAGTGCAGTGCCCTGCGGTAAATGTCAGCAGCATCAACCAGCCTATAACCAGGTACACGCCCTGTTTCTCTATCAGGAGCCAGTTAAATTTCTGGTCCAGCAGTTTAAATTCAACCGAAAGCTTGAGTACGCCCGACTGTTTAGTGCATTGATAGCAGAAAAAATAGAAATACTGGCTGAGCAGCCAGAATTAATTATCCCTGTTCCTCTGCATAGTAGCCGTCTGCGCAAGCGTGGATACAACCAGGCCTGGGAACTGACAAAACATCTTTCCAGGCTCACCAACATACCCATTGATCATCGAGTTTGCAGTCGAGCCATAAAAACCCCACTGCAAACCGGCTTGAAAGCCAGTGAACGGCGACACAACCTGAAACAGGCATTTGCTATTACAACTGACGTTAAAGATCGTCACATCTGTATCGTGGATGATGTAATGACCACTGGCTCCACACTGGAAGCGATTTCATCAGCGCTTAAAATGGCTGGTGCAGCGAGCGTGAGCGGAATAGTGGTCGCCAGGGCGATTTTATAAAAATAAATAGAACAAAAACGCACCCAGCAGCAGGCGATAAACCACAAATACTGTCATTCCCACACGCTGAATCAGCGAAAGAAACAATCGAATACAGATATAGGCAAACAGTGCGGAACAGATGACGCCTATTGTAAAGCTGCGCCAGTGTACAGGTTCAGCTGATTCAACGAGATCAGCACCGAGCAGAAGCCCGGGTAAAACAATAGCTGGAATTGAGAGCAGAAACGAGAATCGAGCTGCCGCGGTACGAGACAGGCCCAGCAACAGACCGGTGGTAATGGTAATGCCAGAGCGTGAAGTACCGGGTATCAATGCCAGTATCTGGGAACCCCCAATTAGCAGGGCATCTTGCCACTTCAGCGAATGTTCATCCCGTTGTCTTTTACCGACATGATCAGCCCATCCCAGAAGCAGACCAAAAATTATTGTCGTCGTAGCGATCACCAGGGGCGACCTTAATTCGCCGCCGACAGCCACCTTCATCAGTACCCCGCCAATACCGAGCGGGATAGTGCCTATGATTACCGCCCATGCCAGCTTCGAGTGTTCGGTGTTTGGTCTGCCTGCCAGCGTCAAACTCCAGTCACGAATCATTGGTACCAGTTCATGTCGAAAATAGAATAGTACTGCCGTCAGGCTACCAACATGGACGGCAACATCAAAAGCCAGTCCCTGGTCAGGCCAGCCCAGCAGGCGGGGTAACAAAATCAGATGAGCCGAACTGGAGATTGGCAGAAACTCGGTTAAGCCCTGTACGGCGGCAAGCCAGATGGCCTGAATATCTGTCATTATAACCTTCCTCGCATATCACGGATGCTGAAACCGGATAGTTCATGATCAAATTGTTTAGCCAGGGCCATAACCTTGAATAATTCACCCATTTCTGCAGGGGATGTCAATAATTGCACTTCGTGGTTAAGCTTCAACAGGTTTTTCTCAACATGTTCAATACCCGCTTTCTCGGTTGTGATGATATCTGCCAGGCCACTGCCAAGCAGAAAATTTGTCTGTGTGGTAAATCCGACCACATCCAGGCCTGCTTCAACGGCTGCTTCAGCAACTGCTGTAAAGTCAACATGCGCGGTGATATCCTGGATACCCACCAGTGTTAGTGGATCACTATGTGAATGATGCCGGTAGTGACACATCAGCGTACCGCCCGTTCGCTGTGGATGATAATATTCATGTCGCGGAAAGCCATAGTCAATCAGTAAAACAATACCTTGCTGCAGTACATCAGAAAGCATCTCCAACCAGCCATTAACTGCAGGATTCAATTCGCTGCTGTAACCTGCAGGCAACGCAAGTTTTTCAATCTGCCCGGCAAGTTCACCCGTCGCCTGTCGGCTATCCCACTGAAAGCCATTATCAGCAGATTTCACAAGGTATTGTTGTGCGACAGCTTCGTCATCAACAGCAAACATTTCCACCGGCATCGCATCAAGTACTTCATTGGCCAGTATGACGCCGCTAATAGCCATTTCTGGCATACGGTCCAGCCAGATAATACGTTCAAAATACTGTGGTATTTTTTGCTTCAGCGTTTGTTGCTGGCGCAGTCGCAGATCCGGTGAAGTTTCCAGAATCAGGTAGCGTTCTGGCATGGCATCGAGACATGCCAGTTCCTCAAGCAGTGTCGCTGCCAGCTTGCCACTGCCGGCACCATATTCAAGAATTTCGCAAACCCCTTCAATGCGCTGGAAAACCTGTGCCACCTGTTTAGCCAGGCAGCGACCAAAAACATCACCGAGTTCCGGCGCCGTGACAAAATCACCATCGGCACCAAATCGATGCTGACCAGCAACATAATAACCCAGGGCCGGTGCATAAAGTGCAAGGTCCATAAACTCTCGAAATGGAATTGCACCACCTTTTTCTTCAATAACCTGATGGATAAGCACAGCCAGCTTGCGGCTATGTTCCGCTGAGGCCTTATCTGGCTCTGGCAATCCTGTTATATTCTGTGGAGGAAAATTCATCGATGTCAGAAAAAGAAAACAATCCCGTTGTATTGATAACCGGCAGTGCCCACCGCATAGGTGCCTGCATTGCACGGCATATGAACCAGCGGAACTACCGTGTCATCATTCATTATCATTCATCGTCGGATGCTGCACAAAAACTGGTAGATGAACTGAACGGGCAAAAAGCAGAATCCGCCGACATGCTGAAGGCAAATCTCTCAGAGCCGGAAGCAATAAATGAGCTGGCAGTTAAGGCAGTCCAGTGCTTCGGGCAACTGGATGTCCTGGTCAATAACGCCTCGCGATTCTTTCCTACTCCGGTTGGGGAGGTGACACTGACACAATGGGACAACCTCGTCAATACGAACATGCGCGCACCCTTCCTGCTCGCCCAGGCGTTGCATGCTGAACTGAAGAAAAACAGGGGTTGTATCATTAATATCACCGATGTCTATGGACACCGCCCATTGCATGATCATCCTGTTTACTCGATGACCAAGGCTGCCCTGATCATGCTGACGAAATCACTGTCCAACGAACTGGGTCCCGAGGTCCGGGTCAATGCCGTGTCACCCGGCGCTATAATCTGGCCGGACTCAGACATTTCCGATGAACGTAAGAAGGAGATCCTTGAAAACACCAGCCTAGAACGCATTGGCAGTCCTGATGATATCGCAGAGACCGTCGCTTTTCTGGCTTCGGCTGATTACGTGACCGGTCAGGTCATCGCGGTGGATGGAGGCAGGCTGCTATCTATCTGATTGCTGAGCCATCAAATCAGGTAATTTCTATATGTCTTTGTTTATATGTCCTTGTCCCGGTCAGGTCTCGTTCTTAGATATACCATCCAGTAATTGCTGGGCCTGTTATAGAAAATGATCGAGCAACAAATATCCGCCAAGAATTATCGCGATCCACATTACCATACTACCAGTCGGCCACGCTGCCAGGTAACGATCAGCCAGCGGTGTGCTGCGGAAGATATCCTGTGCACCCTGTAAAGATATTTTCATTGCAGTACTCAGCTTGTCAGTGAGTTGACGGGACGTCCGATAGGTGAAGCGGCCGGCATCGGGTAGTAATTTACGATAAAACCAGTCCACGTCGAGGTTGATCGCGTGCAGCTCCGGCGGATACAGACCCTGCTTGTTCAACCACACGAAGGCGAGTGCAGAGAAGAACAGCAGCTGTAACTGCGCCAGAACATGCGTCGTATCGTAGGGCCAGTAGTCGACCTCCCATGGCAGGATTGTATACAGATACTGCGGAAACACACCGATTCCGACACAGAGGGTGGCGGCGATAGTCATGGCGATCAGCATATTGGTCGGCGCCTCGCTGGTACGGATACCTGAATCATGATGGAAGAAGGCGAAGTAAGGTACCTTGATACCGGCATGATGGAAAACGCCGGCAGCGGCGAACAGTAATGCCAGCCACAGGATGTCGTAGCCTTCATAAATCATGGCTGTCATCACCATCGACTTGCTGACAAAGCCACTGAACAAAGGGAAGGCAGAAATGGAAGCTGCACCGATGATACAGAGCACGGTGGTCTTCGGCATAGTCTTGTACAGCCCGCCGAGATCCGAAGCATAGGCATGCCCTACCCTGTACATCACTGCACCCATCGACATGAACAGCAGCGACTTGTAAAGGATATGCGAGAAGGCATGAGCAACAGCACCATTAAGCGCCAGCGCTGTACCTATGCCGATGCCGACCACCATGAAGCCGAGCTGGTTGATCAGGCTGTAACTGAGGACCTTGCGCAGGTCGTTCTCGAGCACCGCATAGAAGATCGGGAAGCATGCCATCACGACACCGATATAGATCAGGATCTCGGTACCCGGGTAGCCGCGCGCTAGGGCGTAGACTGCCACCTTGGTGGTAAACACGGAGAGCACGGCAGCGCCGGTGGGTGTCGATGCCGGGTAGGCATCGGTGAGCCAGCTATGCAGGAACGGGAATGCGCACTTGATACCGAATGCAATGAGGATCAGCCATCCACCGGGGTTTTCCACGCCGATGAAGTCAAATGCCAGCGAACCGGTATACCGGTAATGGATCAATGCTCCAGCGAGCAGTATTACACCGGACAACACCTGGTAGACCAGGTAACGGATACTCACCCTGGCTGACGTACTGTCCCGGCGAGCCAACACCAGGAAGACGGAGCTGACGGCCAGTAATTCCCAGAATACAAAAAGAGTAATGAGGTCACCGGCAAACACGGCACCCATCGCACTGCCAGCATAGACCAGGCCGGAAACATGCTGGAGCGTGTCCTTGAGGTGCAGGGTATAGATGACGAGCACGAATGCTGCGATATGAAAGATGTAACCAAAGACCAGGCTAAGCTGGTCGGTCCGCATGACGATGAGGTCATACTCCAGCAACTGGTAGATGACCCGGATGTTCGGCCCCACATCGAACCACAGGTGGAGGCCACCGAGTAGCGGTGCTGCAAGCATAATCGCGCTCTGCAGGTAACCACGCGTCACCAGCACCAGCAACGCGGCGAGGAAGAATGGAACGAAAGGCGGCAGCTCACTAATCCACATTTCTGGACCCCGCATCACTGGTATCCGCTTCTACCACGTCCGTCTCGTAATAGTCTTCCCTGCGTATCACCAGCTTGCGCAATCCCTTGGCGACAAGTACCAGAACCACGCAGGCGATGAAACCATAACTGGCATAGAATGTCGGCATCTCCTCCCAGGTGAGGGAAACGTGACGATGGATGAAAAAATCGGCGACGAACAGGATTGCACAGATCACGTAAAACACCCTGAGAAAAAGATCGATATTCTTTTGCTTGTCGAAGAAATAGGCTTTGTCGTCTGGCGAATTATTTTCCATCTTACACTCCTCGTTACGGTGCCTGTGTCACCAGCATGCGGGCCAGTGAATAGAACGGCTCGGGATTGAAGAACAGCACGATACACATCAGTGAAGACAGCGACATGGCTACCAGGCATGTCCATGGTGCTTCGCCATGGAAATGATTGTCTGCCGAGGTTGCTTTGCTGAAGAAAGCCCGTGCAGGTATCGCCAGCAGGTAGACGATATTCAGCAAGGAGCTGAGCATCAGCACGCCGAGCAGCATGTACTGCCCCGCTTCGATAGTCCCCATCGCCAGGTACCACTTGCTCCACATGCCACCGAACGGCGGCAGGCCAATGATGCTGCATGCCCCGATGGTAAAGAACAGGAAAGTGAGAGGCATCTGCCTGCCGAGGCCATTGAGCTGACTGACCTCGGTCTTGTGTGCTGCGACGAGGATGGCACCGGCAGCGAAGAACAGGGTGATCTTGGCAAAGGCATGCATGGTGATATGCAGTGCACCACCGATGATGCTCGACTCCGTGGCCAGCAGCGCACCGAGTACGATGTAGCTGAGCTGGCTGACAGTAGAATACGCAAGCCGGCGTTTCAGATTGTCCTGATTCATTGCTACCAGTGAGGCCAGCAGGATGGTCGCAGCGGCAAACCAGATCAGCCAGTCACTGGCACTGGACGAAACGATGAAGTCGGTGCCGAAGATATACACGGTAACCTTGAGCACGGTAAAAACACCCGCCTTGACGACGGCGACGGCATGCAACAGGGCGCTTACCGGTGTCGGGGCAACCATGGCCGCAGGCAGCCAGCGATGAAACGGCATCACTGCAGCCTTGCCAATTCCAAATATGAACAGGGCGTAGAGTACCCCGACCCAGGCCGGATCGAGATGCTCAGCGACGATGCCCCCTTCACGGAAATCCAGCGTTCCGGTCAGTGAATAGGTAATCATGATGGCCAGCAGCTGCAGCCCGATCGAGGTACCAAGCAGGATACCGAGATAGGTCCGTGCTCCCCGCTTCGCCTCTTCAGTCCCGGTATGCGCTACCAGTGGATAGGTCGACAGGGTGAGCACTTCATAGAATAAAAACAGGGTAAACATATTGCCGGCAAAGGCGGTACCCATGGTGCTGGCGATAGCAATGGCAAACATCGCGTAGAACCGGGTCTGGTTTTTTTCTTTGTGGCTACGCATGTAACCGATGGCATAGACCGAGGTCACGAACCAGAGTAATCCTGCAACCAACGCAAACAACATACCCAGCGGTTCGATGGCAAAATAAATTGGCAGTCCCGGCAGCGGCTCGACCAGCTGCAGGGTCAGGCTGGCACCCTGCTGCAGTCGTGAATATAGTTCGATGACGATAAGGCCGAGACTCACGGCTGTCACCAGGGTGACGCTTTCGCGCAGATTCGGCCAGCGGCCGCAAAGAACAATGCCCGCAGCACCTGCTAGCGGTAGAGCAATCGCCAGTATCATCAGCCACTGGCCAGTCATTGCGGGATATTCTCCAGCACCTGCACGGCAATAGTGGCTGCATTGACTGTCAGCTCGGTATTCAGCCCAAAATAAATATTGGCCAGCACCAGTATCCAGGTTGGCACAAGCAGGGAGAGTGGAGCTTCCCTGACTGATTTAGTGTCGTCGATGGCAGGCTGGAAGAACAAAGCCTCCACCAGTTTCCATATATAGATCACTGCCAACAGCGATCCAGCCAGTATCACGATAGCTATCACCCAGGCCTGCTGCTCGATGGCAGCAAGAACCAGGTACCACTTGCTAATGAAACCCGCGGTGCCGGGGACGCCGATCAGGCTCAGGCCGGCAATCACCAGGGCACCGAAGGTCCAGGGCATCTGCCTGCCAAGTCCCCGGATCTGGGTAATGTGGCTGGAACCGATACGGTAAACCAGTGCCCCTACTGCCATGAACAGGGCAGCCTTCATCAGGGCATGATTGAAGATATGCACGACAGCAGCAGTCAGCCCCAATGCCGAGGCAAAACCGATACCGAGCAGGATGTAGCCGATCTGGGCGACACTGGAATAAGCCAACAAACGCTTGGCATCCTTCTGGCCGATTGCGGAGATTGATGCGAACACAACGCCAAACACGCCGAGCAGCAGAAACATATCATCTGTCGGCGTCACATAGGCAAAGCCTGTCGAGAATACATTGAATACCATGCGCAGCATGACATACACTGCTACCTTGGTAGCTGTCGCGGCAAGAAATACAGTCACCGCCGACGGTGCATAGGTGTAGGCATTCGGCAGCCAGAGATGCAACGGGAACATGGCAAGCTTCAGGCCGACACCGACCACGATAAATGCAAAAGCAGTATGTACAGTTCGATGTTCAAAAACAGCTGGCAGGCGATTGTTCAGGTCCACCATGTTCAGCGACCCAGTTTCTGAATAAATCAGGCCAATCCCGATCAGCAGAAATGTGGCCCCGATGGTCCCCATGATCAGGTACTGGTACGATGCCGTCAGCGCTTTGCGCTGCCGCCCCATGCTAATCAGGGTATAGCTGGACAACGATGAGATTTCCAGGAACACGAACAGGTTGAAGACGTCACCCGTCATCGCTATACCAAGCAGGCCATCGAGACACAGCAGCAAGGTGGCATAGAATAGCGATATTCTGTCCTTGGGAATTTCCTGTTCGACGCTGAGCAACGCGTAAGGTAACGTCACCGCTGCCATGCCAGCGACGATCAGGGCGACAAATGCATTGACAATATCGATGCGATATTCGATGCCCCATGGTGGCTCCCAGCCACCCAGTTCGTAGCTGATAACACTACCGTCCATTACCTGCATGAACTGCCAGATCGCCAGGACAAAGCACAACCAGCTGACAGCGAGGGTAAGCAGCCAGGGCAGCCGGCCGTTTGGCAGGATCGCTGTAACCGGTGCTGCCAGCAGGGGTATCACCACCAGCAACAGGCTGGTATGAGTTTCAATCACAGCGACTCATCCTGTTTATGGATGTCTTCTTCCTCAATCGTTCCGTACTCTTCCCTGATGCGCACGACGAGCGCCAGGCCCAGTGCCGTGGTGGCAACACCGACCACGATTGCGGTGAGAATTAGAACGTGTGGTAGTGGGTTGGAATACTGCTCGACACCTTCGGCAATGATGGGCGTTGTGCCTCCCTCAACGTTACCAATACTGATATAGAGCAGAAAGACGGAGGTTTGAAAAATATTAAGGCCGGTAATTTTCTTGATCAGGTTACCACGGCTTATTACGGTATAGAATCCTGCCATCATCAGAATAATGACAATCCAGTAATTGTAATGTCCGAAAATGAAATCCATTACTGTCTAGCCCGCCCGGCAAAGATGAAAAATATCAACAGCATGACCGAGCTGACCGTAATGCCGACTCCCAGTTCGATGACCAGAATTCCGATATGCTGACCGGCAATCGGGTTTGATGCGAGCACGTTATAGTCGAGAAAATTGCCGCCCAGCAGCATGGTTGCTACACCGGTGCCGGCATAAATCAGCACCCCAAGGCTGGCCAGTATGCGCAGCACGGATTCCGGCATGACGCGCTCGGCGGTTTCAATTCCATATACGAGCGCATAAAATATAAATGCAACACTGAAAATAACGCCGGCCTGGAACCCTCCTCCCGGACCAAAATCGCCATGAAATTGCACATACAACGCATAAAGGACGATAATCGGAATAAGCAATTTGGCAATGACCCTGAGGATAAGGTTATGTTTCATTATTATCCTCGTCGCCGCGTTTTCTCCCACGTCGTCTGCCCAGCAAAAGCAGCACTCCAATGCCCGCGGTAAAAATCACGGTCACCTCACCCAGCGTATCAAAGCCACGATAACTGGCAAGAACCGCCGTAACCAGGTTCGGTACGCCGGTCTCTTTAAAACCCTCTTCGATGTAACGCGGGGCGACATGTTTATGCGCTGGTGCCTCTGAATCACTGAAAGATGGTATATCGACAGTGCCGTAAACAAGCGCAGCACCGGTAACCAGTACGACAATCATTGGCAACCAGGGCCGGTGAGCCGGCGGTTTTTCTTCATGATTTTTGGTCAAGGCAAGAGTGGCCAGCATCAGCACCGTGGAAATTCCCGCACCAACTGCCGCTTCGGTGAATGCCACGTCAGCGGCATCCAGTACGACAAACAGACCTGCAGAAAGCAGACTGTATATGCCAAACAGCATGATAACGGCGAATAAATTCCGTATACGAATGATGGCGAAAGCTGTGATCGCCAGAAATGCCAGCAATGTTATATTTAACAGGTTATCAATCACGATCCAGCCTCTTCCTCTGCATCGTCAAGCAGAGGTTCGAGGCCACCATGCAGGGCAGCGTTTGCCAGTGCATGCGATGCCGTCGGGCTGGTAAACAGTATAAAAGCGAAGATTAAAACCAGCTTGAAACTTGCCAGGGTTAAACCGGACTGCAGGCCCAGACCGATAAGGATCAGTGCAGCACATAATGTATCGGTCGTTCCGGCAGCGTGCAGGCGGGTAAAAAAATCCGGAAAGCGGTGAATACCAATTCCACCGATGATGCCCAGCAGTCCACCAGCAACGAGGAAAATCCAGCTAAGTATATCGAGAACCATTATTCCGACTCTACCTCGCGCTCATCTTTTTCACCCGAGGTAAAGAAATTGCCCTGCTCGATCAGTTTCAGCACGGCAACCACGCCAATAAAATTGATCAGCGCATAAACCAGTGCAATGTCCAGGATATCGGTCTGGCCTGAAAGGAAAGCGAAAACTGCAATTAGCAACACGGTCTTGGTACCGAACATATTTACAGACAGAATTCGATCGTAGACCGTCGGGCCAAGCAGCGCACGGGCCAGTGCCAGTCCCATCGTTATAAGAATCGCTAACGCTGCTGCGGTATACATCATCCTGCTGCTGTCCCATCATCCGGTACTTTGCGCGCCATTTCACCAGTGGCCAGTGCATCAGCTGTTTCCTTTGCCAGGGCGTGGACTGTGATCGTGTCCCGGTCGAGCTGCACGCTGACAGTACCGGGCGTCAACGTGATCGCATTGGCATAAATAACCCGACCCAGGTCGCTCTTTTGTGGTAGCGGCAAGGTGATCATTTGTGGACTGATTGATTTTCCTGGCGTCAGTATGCGTTTAATAACATCGATATTGGCCAGTACAATTTCGCGCGCGAGATAGCCCCAGAAGCTTAACAGACGCACGGTCAGGTGAATCGGGTGGCTCTCATGGTCAATGACTTCCATGCGGGTGGCAAGAAAAACAACGAGCAAGGTCGATGCAACACCAATCAATATCAGTAATGGCTCAAAATGCCCCGAAAGCCCTAGCCATAGGAGAAACAAGGTGATGGTTAAACTTATGATATGGGTCACTACTAGCGCCTTTTATTATTTGTATCAGTAATTGATCGATTCATTATACCCACGGATCGATCACCTGAGAAACCACATAATCTTTTAATCCAGCA
>JARFQE010000018.1 GCA_029287915.1 Arenicellales bacterium | reverse complement strand
TCATGTTAAGTGTAGGCATAACTTGATGTCTTTTCTATCTGAAAAACTTCTTTTGGGCAATGAGCACAGGCTACTTGGCCTGATGATGGTCTCATTAATTGCGGCCGTTTCTTTCAGTGAAAATATCAATATTTCTCGAAGTCTTTTTATTACACATTTTGGATTTTTCCTGATGTGGCAACCTGTATTCAAACAGGAAGTGGACTTCAGCCTGGGCAAACTCACAGGACTGCTCAGCCTTATTGCGATTTTTCTTATCTGGCTGAACGAATGGTTAACACCATTCTGGATGCTATTGCTGCTTAGCCTGCTGACTGGCCGAATTTTTTCCCGGGGCATGGGGCGAGTAGCATATGGCATAGCCATCATCGTACTTTTTTTACAACTTATACTTATAACAACACCTGAATTATTCAAACTGCATGGCTTCTCCGCACCTGCTCAGGCTGCGATTGAAATGTTCCTGATACTTATACTGACACCGGTATTTTTCATCAAATCCAATGAACACCGCCTTCAAACGCATGTTGATTTTATCCGTGGCTTTCTGATTGTAATTCTTACTTTATTCCTTTGCATGGGAAGCGTGCTCGTTACATTTACTGTAAATATACCTTACATACAGTCGCTCGCCAGCACCATTATTATTGCCGCGATGTTTTTGCTGGTGACCGCTTTACTCTGGTCACCCAGGGGCGGTTTTTCGGGTCTGGCTCAACTTTGGGAACAATACCTGTTAAACATCGGCGGGCCCTTCGAACAATGGATATCACAGTTATCATCGCTGGAGGCCAACACTTCGCAGGACCCGGATTACTTTCTCAACACAAGCATTAAATATTTACATGAAAGACACTGGATATGCGGCGTCTACAGCAAAACCGGGAAAACGGAAAACCTTGCAGGAAAAAGGTCCAGGCACATGGTTACAGTTAACAATGACAAGGTTGTATTAACTTTATATGCCTTTAGTCCGCTTGGCCCTGCTCTGTTGTTGCACTCAAAATTACTGCTAAGTGTTCTGATGTTCTATTACAAAGCAAAAATACAGGAACGGCAGCTCACCAAGCAAGCCCACTTGCATGCGATCTATGAAACCGGCTCCAAACTCACGCATGATGTCAAAAATATTTTGCAGTCAGCCAAAACACTTACGCAGGCCGTACTGAATGAGAATAACCGCTCTCCCGAAACATATGAAATACTCAAAAAGCAGCTCCCACTGTTGGCGGACAGGCTGCAAATAACCCTTGATAAACTCAGCGCGCCTTCAATGGAATCATCAGAGATGATTTCACTTAGATCATGGTGGCAGCAAGTGCTGTCAAAATATGCCGGTCGTGATATCGATTTCTCGGAGTCCATTCATGCAGACCCGTTGATCCCACTTGATGTATTCAACACTGTCACAGAAAATCTGCTTGAAAATGCCAGGTCAAAAAAGCTGGTACAAACCGATATTTCCATTACAGTTGTATTACAGGCAGACAACCATGGCGTAAACCTTCGAGTGTTTGACAGCGGTTCTGCTGTTTCCGAAGAAACCAGGTTGCAATTATTTAATGAGGTTATTTACTCAGAGAACGGTTTCGGGATCGGTCTTTATCAGTCCAGCCAGCTGGCCTGGCGCGCCGGATACAAGCTGCAGCTAGAAAGTAATAATGCCGGAAATGTGTGCTTTTGCCTGTCATCCCAATAAACGGCTACGGCAATATACCAGCTTCAACCATCCTTGCCTTAATTTCGTAATCAGATATCCAGAATACGATATCATCAAACTCACCGCCTGGCGTGCTTGCCCCAACCTCGGAAGGCGGGCGACTCACAAACTCGGAATTCGCATCGGCATTATCTATTTCATCAACATTGCCGGCTGGTATGGCAGGGCGCGCATTTCCGTCAACACTCAGGCCGCCGTATGTATTTTTGCCCGATGTGAGCACAACAGCTACAACATTACTCGCAACCAGTGGTGTTGAAGTACCATCGGGGTTGCGTGTTCTAACCCGTCCGCTACCTGTATCTGAAAGGTCAATTACACTACCTGCACCGGTACCATCGTCAGAAAAATCAGGATCTACCCAGTATCTATATAATGTATTCCACGAGTCCGCAGGCTTCAGGCCCAGTGTGCCCCAGGGCAAATAACCGACAGCAGTGCCGGCGGTACAGCTACCATTACCCTCCCTGTTTTCCAGTCCTGGCTGCGGATTTACAGTATCGACATCACAATCGTCCGTACATGGGCATGGCAGGTACGGGCCACCGGAACTGAATGCATAGCCAAGAAGCGCATTCTTTATATTTTCAAGGTCTTCCTGTGCTTCCGCTCTTCTGGTGGTATCGATGCGCGCCCCTAAAGTGCCCAGAAAACTTCCGATCAGTACACCAATAATAACTAGCACAATGGCCAGTTCGATTAGCGTAAAGCCGGTTTGTTTTCGAGATATTATGTTGCTATTCATGGACAACTCACGACAGTTAAAGGGTTTTCATCCTTTATACAAAAAGCAATATCATTGTCTGTTGGCGTGTAATTTCCAGTGCCATTGCCAATGGGATCAATAACTTCAATATAGTTTGCTAATGAATTCTTTGTATCAACATCGCCTGCCACAGGCTCATTTCGCACCTGCGCCCCGATGCGACTGCCTGCATATAACACAACGCCGGCATAACGTACGCCATTCACAGTGATACAGTTTGTCGCATTACAGGGAGCGCCCGTGTCTGGCGCATTGCTTGGCGCATAATAGCTGGAAACCACGTAAAAGAAATGATCTTTCCAGTTCTTCCATGTCGTATAGCCTTCAGCTGTGATAGTACTTAAATCAACTGGTGGTCCACCGCTAACTGCCAGAGAATTGCAGTATCCTTTTTTAAAGAGATCTGGTTCCGATATATTTGGTGCATTAGGAACACCTAAGGTAGTACCGAGCGCGGCATCAGAATCATCAACGATATATGGGTAACGCCCTAGATATGAGGCCGCTGCCGTGTCGTTGTAGTTTGTGTCAATACGATAATCCAGCCCGTTAAAATTGACTACCGCAGGCCTGGGCAGTTTGCGATTGGCGCTGTTGTTGCCATAAGCCGCTATGCAGCTGGCCAGAGCCTCTGTCATGCGACGCATCGCACTATCATTATTCGTTATAAAATCACGCCGCTTGACCACCGCATCCCAGAGCTCTTTACGCGTGATGGTAATTACCTGGTCATTGTATGGTGTCACCAGTTCGTCTGTAGCAACATTATTGACGACACCACTGTTAATAAAATCATCAATAACCAGTTCACCGCCCGATAATGTTGCATTACTGATTGAGGCATTACCTTCAAGGTACTCCATTGGATTATAATCCTTGCCGCAGAGAGAGGTGTCGTCAAAATTACGGTTTTGGCCGGGCAATACGTTTGAAGGATCGAGAACGATGGCAACGACCCTGTCTTGCGCAAGGGCTCCCTGTTTAATGTCACCGTTCGCATGATACAGCCGCATCGCGCCGTTAGTATCTTCGTTCAGCATTGCTGTTTGAGGTGGGTTTTTATACTCACCGGATACGGCATACCAAAGACACTGACCACTACCTGATTTCAAAATACCCGTCTCTAAACTTGCCCAGGGAAACAGGCCCAGTATATTCTCCCTTGTGCCCCCACAGGTACCACCATCACTACCACCTTCATCCGGTACCACACTATCGAAATGATCAGGGCAGGGTAAATAACCGTATTCACCCGGGTTACTGTCTTCATAAGTCACAGCATAATCAATGAGCGCCTGTTTTGCGCGTGTAAGCGCTGATTGTGTTGTCAGTGTCTGTTCATAGCGCAGTCTATCGATTGAAACACTGTTAATCGCGTACGCTATTGCGGCGAACGCAAGAACGATAACGAACACCAGCAGAGCAATACCACTCTGCCTCACGCCAGTAACTTGACTTCCCGTACGCATGTGATATGTATGTTAATAGTTGTCTTTGATAGTGCCTGTTCCTTCAGACCAGTTCTGGCCGGGTTTCAGCTTTACACTCTTGCCATCGATCTGAACCTGAACATTATAGTTTTCACTATCAGTGGCATCAGGATTTACTTTGACGCCCTTGACAGGCTCACCGTCAAGCGTGTTTTCTCCGTTTATCCAGACAACATTTTCTCCATCACTTCTCATCATGACGCCATTGATCCGAACATTGGACACCCTGCTTTCCTGTTCGACTTCCTTTTCATAGGTGCCGCGTCTCACAGCTTCGAGCTTCTCTCTCTGCTCAACATCTACAAAAAGCCGGCCAAGTTCTTCAATTTCATCTTCTGATATTGCATGTTCTGATATCAACAGTAGCGACAGCAGTATCGCCAGGTTTTTTAGTTGTATAACAGTATTAATCATAGACACCTCTAGCTGTCACCGGCTTTTTTCAACGTGTACCAGCTAAGCTCACAATAGGCCCTCATGTTATCTGTTTTATTTTGTCCTATGATGCCGTCGTTTACATCCTTATTGATAAGCTCGACATCACACTTGTCAACCGCAACCAGGCCCTTCGCTTCTCTTCTAAGGGCATTTAACATTACGAACAAATCACCTTCATGAATAAATTTCATCTCAAGTGACATTACACTTTTGAACACATCTATACCTGTATATTCATTACCCGGTGAATTTTTATCCAGCAATATCTGACTGGCGATATCATATTTAACCGAAGCAATTTTCCTGGAGTCTGCGACTTTCTGTACAACCTCAACCCAGCTCAGTCTGTTTTCGTCACCGATCACGAAATTATCTTTCAACTTTTTAAAAGTGTCTTCGTGCTGCACGAGGATCTGGTTGTTTTTGTTCGCCTCTTCGATCTTATTGTTCCAGCTTCGCATTTCTGTCAATGAGCGTGTGTTTTTCTCACTGGCATTAGATCTGTATACATCAGACGCCGTAACCATAGATATCATCGACAATAGTATGATAACAAAGGTTATCAGTGCCTTTTTAATATCCTGATTAATTGATATTTTATACATGCTCAGGAGCCTTCATTACAACCTTGAGAGTAAACTGCCCGCTCCTGCTTCCCTGTTTGTCTTTCTCCCGGTCGGATAATGAACTGGATTCTGATGCAAATTTCTTTTCCGGCCTGACTTCAACGGGAAGGTTAATCGCACTGACATTTTCTACGCGTTCGCCACCGCTTAAAGTAGTAATAATGTTGTTGATTCTATTCACAGTATCCCTGTAATTATTGTATGTAACCGGAATCCGCCCAGTTACAACAGCAACATGTTGAACTTCACTGCTCGAAGTTACATTCGTAGGTAGATACTCGATATCAGCAGGATTTCCACCCGAACTCCCGGGCTTGTTTCTATCCAGCTGTCTGGTTGACCACTCGATCTTGTCGATATAGATACGTCCAATTTCAGGCTTGCTCACTAACTTGCTCAATGCCAGCATGAAATCCAGAGGCGTTACCTGGCTGTTCTTCTCTATTTGATCAACCATTCCTACAGCCATATCCATCAGCTTCGCATTAGAAAACAACTCTTCATATGCCTGGTATTTCTCGCTATATACACGCCTGAACTCATTTGTGCGATCATGCAATAAACTCGTCGACTGTTTATACGAAATTCCTTCGGATATATTTGATTCGATCATTATTAAAGAGACCAGGATTACGATTACCGAGAACGCATATAACGCATTAGAAGCAAGCGCATAATAAAAACGGACAAACTCTTCTTTACGTCCATAATGACTTTTCATCCCTGATCTATTCAATGCAACCCAGGAAAACAGTCCGTCTGCAAACCTGTCTGGCAATCCTTTTATTCCAAGCTTGTTGTGTATATCATATATTCTATGAACATGATAATTATTGGTCAGATCTGATAAAAAGGTACTTTCGAGCGAATCGATCTGGCTTTCTGAGCCAAGTATATGCACGCGAATCTCATCAGAATCTTCCAGCTGATACTGGTTTCTGATAAAGGTTATTGTCTTCTCAATTTCCGGACGCGCATATTTACCTATATTGCCAATATTGCCGGCATCCTGGTTAATTACAGATTGCCTGCTCGACACCACTTTGCCGTCTTTGAAAAATGTTTGCCTGAGATTGCTGTTCACCTGCTGGCTGACGAGTAACACATAACCCTTCTTGGCACCAATTAACGGCAGCACAGCCTTGCTCACCAGCGGCAAGCTCAATATTCCCGATAACGGCACCTCGCAGGCTTCAATAATTCTTACCCACGATCTGACCAGCTCAGGATTTGTTATAGCTGCCAGTAGTACCTCATCATCCTTGCGCCCGTGTCTTTGTCGCCCCTGGATTTCTGAATATGTATATTGCATGCTGGACCTGTAATGCCTGTCCAGCAGCCTGGAGATTACGGCCTCCCTGTCTTTCCCGTAAACGTGCGGAATTACATCTTTTCTGAAGTCTTCCTCTATAACATCAAGCAACATACATGTAGATATTTTTTCTGATGATTCCAGATACTGCTTGAATTTTTCATAACCTGCTTCATTCGGCTCAAATGAACACGCGCCAGCAAGCGTCTTTCTATTCCAGTGAAAAACTGTCATTCGATGGCCGGAAAAATAGAATATTCTCTTCATGCTAGTGCCGGTCATATTTTGATAGTAGATACTGCGTCATATACAGGGCCAAGAACCGCCATCATTATCCACATCATAATGCCGCCAAGTATTATCGTTAGTACCGGCATCATTGCGGGTTCCAGCTTGTCTATGGATTCCTTTACTTCCCTGTTATAGAAATAGCTTACATTCAACAGGGCCTCGTCCATTGCCCCCGTGTCCTCGCCCACTTTAAGCATGCGAACGATCATCGACGGAAAAACACCGACACTTTCAAAGCTTTCACTGATTTGCGAACCTTCGGCAATGCTGCTTCTGGCCTTATTAATCGAATCCTCAAGAACGAGGTTATCAACCATGTTTTCTGATATATTCAGGGCATCAAGCACTGTAATACCCGAGCTGTACATCATTGCAAAATAATTTGCGAAACGCGCCAGTTTTATTTTTGAAACCAGTGGCCCTATCAACCAGATTTTAAGCTTGATGCCATCGATAAAATATCTTACGGCTATGTTTTTATTAGCAACAATTACCACTGCTGCATATATCATTAGCGGAAGTGAAAATATGACATACCAGTAGTCAACAAAAGCACCCGATATGCTTATCAGAACTTTTGTGTAAAACGGGATTTCTGTTCCGATATTTTTAATAAACGGCAGCAACTGGGGCATCAGGTAGATCATCAGAAAACTAACAACGCAAATAACAACAACAGTTACGATTGCTGGATAAATCATTATCTTTCTTGTGTGCGAAGCCAGCTCATCCTGCCACCTGATTGTTTCAGCGAGATCCTTGAGCACGTCAGAAAGATTACCTGTTTCTTCGCCAACACGTACAAGAGTGACATATACCTTGTCAAATACCTGCGGGTGTTCAGCTAATGCAAGCGAGAAGGTTTTACCCCCTTCAATATCATCAATAACCGTTTGCAATACATCGGTAAAATTACTGTACTCGATACTGTTTCTGATATCTTTTAGGCTATCAAGTAACGGCACGCCGGATTTGGTCAGTTGTTCAACATGAAATGTAAAGTTAATCAGTTCGCGTCGAGATATTGTTTTTTTCTGCAGGACTGAACTTGAAAATTTACTATGCTCTTTGTAGCTAAGCAGGTCAAAGCCCATGCTTGCCAGTCTTTTTTCGAGCTCCATCGGGTTACTCGCGACCATCGAGTCTGACCGCACTTTACCCGCAGCATCGATTGTCTTGAACTTATAATCCGGCATTTAAATCAACCTCTGTGTCAGGTCAATTACACGCGCCACTTCCTGCAGCGTTGTTTCTCCATCCAGCACTCGTCTTATTGCATCATCTGCCAGTGTTTTATAACCTGTAGACTTTGCACATGCCCTTAGCTCACCTAACGTTGCCCGCTTTGCAATCTGCTCATCAAGCTGGTTATCAATCCGCAGGGCTTCAATAATAGCAACCCGTCCCTTATATCCAGTGTTATCACAGCTCGGGCATCCGTTTGCCTCATATATCGTCAATGACTCGTTTACGTATTCGACACCCAGTAACTTACTATCTACTTCATCTGCATCCCTGGGACTCTTGCACGAAGGACACAGCAAGCGAATCAGCCTTTGACTTATGATGCCAATGATATTTCCCGTCATAATATCCGGCAGCACACCGATATCCAGCAAGCGAGGTATCGCACCAATAGCTGAATTAGTATGTAGTGTCGAAAGCACCTGGTGTCCCGTCATTGCAGCGCGAAACGCCATATCTGCTGTATCTTCATCTCGAATTTCGCCGACCAGGATAATATCCGGGTCCTGACGCATCATTGAACGAATACCATTGGCAAAATCCATTCTTGCCACTTCATTCACCGAGGTCTGCCTGATCATATCGACCGGATATTCAACAGGATCTTCCAGTGTCATTATGTTGACCTGTTCGGATTTAACATAATTGAGCATGGAATACAGTGTCGTTGTCTTACCACTGCCGGTCGGGCCTGTTACAAGAATGATTCCTTCCGGCCTTGCCATCATCAAGCGCAACGTACTAAGCGTATCTTCGTTTACTCCGAGCTTATCTAATGGAACGATTACTTTAGCGCGATCAAGAACACGAAGTACAATATTTTCACCATGTGTTGTAGGCTGTGCCGACACACGAAAATCCACCCGATGCCCCTGGACCTGCAAACTCAGCCGGCCATCCTGTGGAATCCTTGTTTCGGCAATATTCATGTTTGACATTACTTTCAGCCTAACGACGATCGCCGACCAGTAATCTTTATGGAGGCTGCGGATTTGACGTAATACACCGTCAATACGATATCGTAATCTTAGAAAACCGTCTTCCGGCTCAAAATGAATATCAGATGCTTCCCGCTTTACGGCATCAGCAAGTATTGCATCAACCAGGCGCACAAGCGGCTGACTGTATTCATCATCGATCGCATCCAGGCTCTTGTAATCGATTTCACCGGTTTCAATTTCATGCAGGATGCCATCGACAGACAGTTCATAACCGTAAAACTGGTCGATTGATTTTTTTATTTCGCCTACACCGGCAACCAGCGGAATAATGTCTATTTTGCGACCGACTAAAGCGTGAATCCTGTCCTGCACCATCAGGTCTGACGCGTTCTTCATTGCTATTTTCAGCTGCTGGGACTTCTCATCATAACTTACCGGAATAATTGTATGTCGGTCTGCAATTTCTTTCGGGATTAATGCAAGTGCCCCCTGATCCGGAATAACCGTGCTTAGATCAACACTGCCAATGCCCAGTATCTTACCGAGCACATCACGCATAATGGACTCAGATACAAAACCCAGCGATACCAGTATTTCACCGATCAACCTGTAATTTTTTTTCTGCTCAGTAAGCGCGATCTCAACCTGGTCATAGGTAACCAGGCCTTTTTCAATCAACTCTTCACCGAGCCGCTTTTTCTTCTTTATAACTGCTGGCGCGTTCATGACTACTGCCTGGCCCCGAGATATGCAAGCCTGCTCTTAACAGCATCTGGAGAAAAGCTGATATTTTTTCCAGCCGCCAGCTTCAGACTGTCCTCATAATAGGCTTTTGCTTCCCTGTGCTTACCAAGCTGATCCAGGCTTACAGCCAGGTTATATGCATAATCGGCATTGGTATTATCGGCTTTCCAGGCATTAAAAAATGCCTGCTGGGCTTCAGGCCAGCTTTTCTTCTGTACGTACACATTACCCAGCGCGAATTGAAGGTGGGCGTCATCAGGACGGTATTCTATTAACTGCTTGAGTTTTGACTCGCTTAAATTGGCGCCGTCTGTCTGAGCAATATTAGCGAGCCCTGCGTGTGCATGAGGATCTCGAGGATCGCGTTCAAGCAACTTGATATATATGTCTCTGGCTGTTCCCACCTCTTCCTGCTGTATGGAAACAGCGGCTATACCAAGCAGCGCATCGTGATTATTCGGTTCA
>JARFQE010000078.1 GCA_029287915.1 Arenicellales bacterium | reverse complement strand
TGTCTACCGGCATCAACATGGCCAGAGCGGCGACATTATTCATCACGGCTGACAGCGCAGCTGAAATCCCAGCCATCACGGCGATATGTGTCTGTAGCGATACCGCGAAACGGCTGACCTGTTTGGCAATCAGTTCAATAGCACCAGAGTTTGACAGGCCCTTGCTGACGATTAACACCAGTGCAATGATGATTGTGGCGGGATGGCCGAATCCGGAAAAGGCTTCTTGCTTCGGAACAACGCCCATTATCAGTGCGGCAATCAAAGCGACAAAGGCTACAAGATCATAGCGCCAACGACCCCAGATCAGGAATACAAAAACGAACAACAGTAATCCAAATAGTTGTGCCTGGTCAGTCGTCATGATCGCTCAAATAGTTTGATTGCAACGCCGAAGGTAAGAGGCCATTGTATATGTATCCTGTGTGATAGTTGCTGGTGCATGATATAAAATCATAAATATCAGGTGTAGCTATTCATCTGCAGTTGATTACTACAATTCCACCGGTACGGCCGTTATATTCCAGATATTGCTGCAATAATCCCTAATAGAACGGTCCGACGAGAATTTGCCGATCCGTGCAACATTCATAATGGACATACGGGTCCAGTGTTCTGTATCACGAAATGCCTGGTCGACTCCGTCCTGACAATTTACGTAACTGCGATAGTCGGCCAGCACCATAAAGGGGTCACGCTGCAGCAGTTTGTTCACCAACGGCTGGAATATTTTTGTCTCTCCATGGCAAAAGAAACCGCTGTCGATGAGGTCGATAGCTGCTTTCAACTCGGGATCGGCATGGTAGATATCGCTTGGATTAAACCCGTTGCGGCTCTTCTCGGCAACCTGCTCGGCTGTCAAGCCGAACAGGAAAAAATTCTCCTGACCTACTTGTTCCCGGATTTCAATATTGGCGCCATCCAGTGTCCCGATGGTCAGTGCACCGTTCATGGATAACTTCATATTTCCAGTGCCTGATGCTTCCATGCCCGCTGTGGAGATCTGCTCGGAAAGGTCTGCTGCCGGAAAGATTCGCTGGCCGCGCTTGACACCGAAATCAGGTACAAACACTACCTTGATACGGTCTGCAACATCGGGGTCATTGTTGACCACATCAGCGACAGCATTGATTAGCTTGATGATCAGCCTGGCCATCAAATAACTGGGGGCTGCCTTGCCACCAAAGATGAAAGTACGAGGGCTGATATCAATACCCGGGTCCAGCTTGATGCGGTTGTATAGCGTCACTATGTGCAGCAGATTAAGATGTTGACGCTTGTATTCATGGATACGCTTGACCTGGATATCGAACAGAGATGAAGCATCAACCCGTATACCGATATTTTTTTCCATCCAGTCTGCTAAATCACGCTTGACAGCAATTTTAATCTTACGCCAGCGGTGACAGAATTCATCGTCCTCTAGAAACCGCTCAAGTCCCTGCAATTGATTCAAATCCCTGATCCAGCCACTGCCAAGCTTTTCAGTCAGTAGCGCGCTTAAACCCGGATTGCTCAGCACCATAAAACGTCGCGGTGTTACACCATTTGTCACATTGCTGATCTTGTCCGGCCATAGCTCGTGAAAATCTTTCAGTACTGTCGATTTGAGTAACTCGGTGTGCAATTCAGCAACCCCGTTAATGGCATAGCTACCGACGCAGGCAAGGTTCGCCATACGCACATGACCACCACCTTTTTCGTCGATAATGGACATGCGTTCGACATGACCGCCGTCGTCAGTTAAAAAGTGCATACGCACATCATCGAGGAAACGCTTATTGATCTCATAGATGATCTCGAGGTGGCGTGGCAACAGGCGCTGGAACAGCTTTAGTGACCAGGTTTCCAGGGCTTCGGGGAGCAGCGTGTGGTTGGTATAGGCAAAGCAGCGATGTGTGATGTCCCAGGCCTTGTCCCATGTCATATGATGCTCGTCCATCAGCAGACGCATCAACTCTGGCACTGCTATTGCCGGGTGTGTATCATTGAGTTGTACGGTGAACTTTTCATGAAAGTGATCGAGCGAGTCCGCACCTCTCAGGTTTAGACGGATCATGTCTTTCAGCGAGCAGGAGACAAAGAAGTACTGCTGTTTGAGTCGCAGTTCCTTGCCGGCGTCCGGCTCATTATTTGGATACAGTACCTTGGAGATATTCTCTGCCTCTATCTTTGCACGCACTGCTTCGTAGTAATCCCCTACATTGAAGGCCTGGAAGTCAAACGACTTGGCCGCTTCAGCCTTCCACAGACGTAGCAGATTTGTATTGTTTACACCGTAGCCGAGGATCGGTGTATCGTAGGCCATACCGTTGACGACCAGTTCCGGTACCCATCTTACGTGCAGATTGCCATCATCACCGGTGTAATGCTCTGTATAGCCGCCAAAGCCAACACCAAACCTGAGTTTGGGGCGGGGCAACTCCCAGGGATTGCCATTATGCAGCCAGGTGTCACTTCTCTCTACCTGCCAGCCGTCTACGATCAGCTGGTCAAAGATGCCGAATTCGTAGCGTATACCATAACCAATGGCCGGTATTTGCAGGGTGGCGAGTGAATCCATATAACAGGCGGCCAGTCGCCCCAGGCCACCATTGCCGAGACCCGGCTCAACTTCGGTTTCCAGTATCTCCTCGATGTCCAGTCCCATCTTCTCAGATGCCTCGTAGGCCTTTTCCATGATGCCCATATTAATCATGTTGTTGCCGAGATGGGGACCGAGAAGGTATTCAGCGGACAGGTAACAGACAGTGCGGGCACATTGCTGCTTGTATGTCTGGGCACTTTTTATCCAGCGCTCAAGCATACGATCTCGTACTGTATATGCAGCTGCCATGTAGCGATCGTTGGCACTGGAAAATTCGTAAGACCTGCCTTGAAGATAAAACAGGTTGTCGTTGTATGCCCTCTCGAGGGCATCAATAGTCAGGCCAGTGCGAGTATGTTCGTTGTTGGTGGTCTTATTCTGCAT
Organism: Arenicellales bacterium; assembly: GCA_029287915.1. Lineage (GTDB taxonomy): Bacteria > Pseudomonadota > Gammaproteobacteria > BMS3Bbin11 > BMS3Bbin11 > BMS3Bbin11. Next base: position 1,468 of record JARFQE010000078.1, on the reverse strand, counting down.
AGACATTTCACTTTTTGTAAATCTACAGGGAGTGTGACATAGCGAGCGATGACCAGGAAAAACCGTTATCAACCCCTGTCCACAGTGGGGCTTCCAGTTAGAAGATCCAGTGAATAAGGGATTGCCTGTCAGATATCACATAAACTCGCAATATATAATCGTAAAACTTTTCCTCTTTTACTAGATACTTACTGAATCGCCGTAGCAGGTGGTATACCAGAGAAAAAACTGGAAGAAAGCCAGCTGGTCACATTGCGCGTCAGCGCAGACGGACCAACCAGTTTTAATCGACCATCGCTTACCGCATTTTTATATGGCGTATCGCCCATCCAGACTTCTATCATGGTACGCAAGTCGGTGGTGAAATATACATCGACATCTTTTCCCGGATCACGCACACAAACGTCAGTGTCGTCATCTGTAACGACTATCCACCAGTTGCTGAATTGATCGATATCAGTAAACTTGAAGCGAATAATGGTTTCATTACCAGGTAGTTTGTCCGGTCGAATACTTCGTTTCAGGTAAAGCATCAGTAATTCCAGATCAAGATCTGTATCATCCATTTTACCGCGCGCCCAGCGCATACCCCAGTTTCCAATGGATTCCACTACCGGCAGTAATTCATTGCCCATTTCAGTAAGGAAGTATTCATAACCGCGTTGGCCGGGTATTTTTTTGCGTATGACAATACCAGCATCGCTCAACTCATTGAGTCGTCTGGTAAGCATGGTCGGAGAGATCTGGTTGAGGCCACGCTGTAATTCATTGAAACGACTGCCACCCATCAGCAGTTCGCGAACGATAAGAATTGTCCAACGTTCACCAAGCACTTCAAGTGCCTTTGCAACCGGACAGAACTGACCATATTCCACTGCTTTGCTCCCTTTAATCCAGTTAATCCAGTATTAGTAGTTGATTACTACAATATGTGTAGTTTGATACTACAAAATTGAAAGCATTCATACCAGTCTCCCAGCGCTAACATTTAACCATCGAATCACTACTCAGATTCGATCTCAACAAACCAGCTAAAGGAGAAATACCATGAACATATCTACCATAACAATGCCTCTTATCAACAACAAACAAAAACGCGTGATGCCCACCACTTCCAGGGGTCGATCTCTGTACATTGTTGACTGTTTCCTGAACGGCAGGCCCTTGTTGCACAATCATGACAATCCACAGTTATCAGTAAAAGATGTTCGCCGGAGCTGATTTCCTACTCACCTTGAATTTCTGTGCATATCGGAATCAAGGTAAAACTAATCGAGACGACAAAGCGTTGCATAGGATTGGAAACAAACAAATGAGGATATTCAAATGAACATTCTACAAAGTAAACAACAACAGGATCTTAAACGCATCATCAAGCAAGCAAAGCTGGTGATGATAGAAATATTGAGTGGCCTTGCTTATACAGCGCCATAAATTAGCCGCTACATAAGTAAAAATTAACGTAAAC
>JARFQE010000015.1 GCA_029287915.1 Arenicellales bacterium | reverse complement strand
TCGCAAACTTTAACCCTTGACACAAATGAGCGGCTCGAGTTTTGCTACCAGACGAGCCAGGCCGGCACGATCAGCCACCTCGACAACTGAGCTGACATTCTTGTAGGCCCCCGGTGCTTCTTCAGCCAGTCCACGCATCGAGGGACTGCGAATCAGGATGCCCCGATCTGAAAGCGCCTGTTTGACTTGAGCACCTTTCCACTGCCTGGTAGCCTGGCGACGACTCATGTTGCGCCCTGCCCCATGACAGGCCGATCCATAAGCCATCTCCATACTCTGACGGGTCCCGGCCAGGATATAGGAGGCCGTTCCCATTGTTCCACCGATCAGCACAGGCTGGCCAGCGTCGCGAAGCTCTACTGGCAGACTCGGGTGACCCGGCCCGAAGGCACGCGTTGCACCCTTGCGATGGACATACAGCTGCCTGCTCACAGTGCCAACACGGTGCTCCTCCAGCTTGCAGGTGTTATGAGAAACGTCATACAGCAAATCGAGGCGAATACCGGGGAAAACCTGTTCGCAGGCTTTTCGCGTAAGATGGGTAATAATCTCGCGGTTAGCAAGAGCACAATTAATTGCTGCACGCATGGCACCCAGATAATTTTTTCCCAGGCTGGAGTTGATTGGTGCACAGGCAAGCTCACGATCCGGTAATGTGATGCCATGGCTTTTGGCGCTGAGCACCATTTTCTTGAGAAATTCGGTACCGATCTGGTGGCCGAGTCCACGAGAACCACAGTGGATACTGATCTTTATATCGTTCAGCTGTATCCCGAAGGCCCTGGCAATCTCTTCATCATGGATTTCTACCACCTTCTGCACTTCCAGATAGTGGTTGCCCGAACCCAATGTGCCCATCTCATCTTTCTGCCGTTTCTTTGCCTGTGCTGATACACGGTCCGGGTCTGCACCGAGCATACAGCCGTTTTCTTCTATGCGGTCGAGATCTTCGGTTTCTCCATAGCCACGCTCAATAGCCCAACGCGCACCACCCATCAGCATTGCATCCATTTCTGCAGGGCTTAGATGGATGGTTCCGGTACTGCCGAGACCCGCCGGGATTCGGTGGTACAGGATGTCTGCCAGTTCCTGCTGTGCTGAGATAACTTGCTCGGGTGTCAATCCGGTATGTAGTGTGCGCACGCCGCAGGAGATATCAAAACCGACACCACCTGCCGAGATGATACCGTCCTGTTGCGGATCGAATGCCGCAACACCGCCAATGGGAAATCCATAACCCCAGTGAGCATCGGGCATGGCGTATGACGCCTCCACGACACCGGGCAGCATGGCCACATTGGTTACCTGCTCATAGACCTTTTCATCCATATCACGGATCAGGTCTTCACTGGCATAGATGACAGCCGGTACGCGCATTTTACCCGTAGGCTCTATGCGCCACTGGTAATCGGAGACTCTCTGTAGCTGGTTGATATCCATGCATTTAACCTCCATTCAAGGAGCCTTCGTTGACGTTTTGGGCAAAAATTGCTTTATACATCGACGATACACTGTGCGATCCACTGCCCCTGTTTCTGATATACCTTGAGCTCAGTATAGGTCGCTCCCTTTATCTCAACAGCAGGATGATGCCGGGCGATATTGATCGATTCACCCCACACCGTTGCGGTAAGCTGTCCATCCTCAATATTGACCGCAAATCGGCTGAATAACATCTTGCGCGTAGCCGTTTCAAATATCAATGCATTCAACCAGTCGACCAGCAGCAGTTCATGATCAGTATCCCGACAGGTCACATTAATGACCTGTTTGGGCTCAATAGATGACAAATCACTGACAATAGCATACATGGCAAGCGCAGCCTGCTCGAAGGCTTGCGCCTGTGTAGTACCAGAACCCCGAACACCGATATCGGCCTGATGCTCGAAATGTTCCCACCGTGGAATAGTCATTGGAAAATGATTAGTGAGTAAATAAAGCTACCTGTGCCGGAATTTATGCACGATCATCACGTGATAACAACATACGCAGCACAACAAACGCGCCACTGGCTGCAGTAATGTGCTTCAATATGTGACCACTGAAGCTATGACCCAGAAGATCGTAAACTTCGTTATCATAATACTCCATTATTTTTGACAGTACATACCATACGATTATCCAGCCAATAAAAAGGTTGCTGGTGTAGCGGTTAGAATCCCGATGAACCCAACGATGAAGAAGCCTGCCTTCGATATCACATCGTTGAAATTCGGGATACCAAATAACGAACGTACATCTGCAAACAGGTGATAGCCGGGATCCTGCGGAATGGGCTCAATGATATACAGGCCCAGTAAACCTGTAACAAGCAAGCCGATCAATATCGAAATGCGCTGCCAATGTTTTAAAGAACAGGAGAAATCGTGATTCAAGCCATCCCCTTCATACTATTCAGTGCCATTTTTTTACATGATAGACAGGACCGTCAATCATTTAGTTCATCCTCTTCTCGTATTTTCCGGCAAAATACAGTTTTATACGGGTTATAATTTGCTAATGAATTTATACAAGGACATTAAATCCAGTAAATAATACTGTGAATCTTAGGCAGAGTTATCATAAAGGAGCACCTTTCTAATGACCAGACAAGCCGATAACATCAGCATCAACGATCCCTGGGTGGTAGCTACAAAATATTGGCACCAGCTGGATGATGGACGAATTCAATGTGACCTTTGCCCCAGATTCTGCAAGCTCAAGGAGGGGCAACGTGGCCTGTGTTTTGTGCGTGCCTGCATAGAAGGCCAGATCGTCCTGACCACTTATGGCCGATCAAGCGGTTATTGTGTCGACCCCATTGAGAAAAAACCCCTCAATCACTTCCTGCCAGGCACGCCTGTGCTGTCGTTTGGAACCGCAGGCTGCAATCTCGCGTGCAAGTTCTGTCAGAACTGGGACATCAGCAAATCCAGAGAGATGGATACGCTGGCCGATCATGCCGAGCCTGAGACCATTGCACTGGCTGCCGAAAAGCTCGGCTGTCGCAGTGTGGCCTACACCTACAACGACCCTGTTATCTTCCATGAATATGCCATTGATGTCGCCAGTGCCTGCCGTGAGCGGGGAATCCGTTCTGTTGCGGTAACGGCGGGCTATATCACTGCCGAACCGCGCACCGAGTTCTACCGTCACATGGATGCCGCCAATGTTGATCTGAAGGGATTTACCGAGGATTTTTATCATAAACTAACTGGTGGGCATCTGCAGCCCGTGCTCGACACCCTCAAGTATATACGACATGAAACCGATGTCTGGCTGGAGCTGACCACATTATTGATCCCGGGCCAGAATGATTCAGATGAAGAACTCAATGAGATGACCCAGTGGGTGGTAAAAAACCTGGGACCCGATGTTCCGATGCACTTTACTGCCTTTCATCCTGACTACAAGATGATGGATGTCCCCCCGACACCGCCTGCAACCCTCTATAGAGCACGTCGTATCGCACTGGATAATGGCGTACGTTATGCCTATACCGGCAATATCCACGATGAAAAGGGCGGCAGCACCTGGTGCCATCACTGTGGGAAACTGTTGATCGGCCGCAGGGGTTATGATCTCACCCACTGGGGACTCACACCTGCTGGTGCCTGCGAAAGCTGCGGCACCGCCTGTGCAGGTGTATTCGAAGCGGAACCCGGTAGCTGGGGTTCACGCTATCAATCGGTGCGACTGTCCGACTTCAGAGCGGCCAGCACCTGAATAGTCTACTGCAGTTCTCTGCTTACAATGATCAGGATATGAGTGCGCCGAACCTGCTCAGAACCATCGAATAAGCAATAACTGTTGTCAATCCATTCCTGCTTTGGCACTTGTGAATCGTACAATACGTATAACAGCAGCCACGATACTGACTATCAGTCAGCGGGTAATAACTGAACAGGAAAAGGCACAGAGGCTGGAATATAAAAGATGAGCACACTGAGCTGGATTATTGGCAGCAGCCTCCTGATGAGTGCGATAGCGATGATTGGTAGTGTCACCCTCATCTTAAAAGAATCCACCCTGCAGCGGATTATCCTGCCACTGGTCGCCTTTTCGGCCGGCTCTCTGGTTGGAGGCGCCTTCTTTCATATGATACCGGCGGGTCTCACTCAGTATGGCAATAATACTTCATTCTTTGTCTGGATCATTGCCGGCTTTAGTGTCTTTTTTGCCCTCGAGCAGTTGCTGCACTGGCATCATTGTCACCGTGCTGCTGCAAGTTGCAAGCAACCCCTCACTTACCTGATCCTCATCGGTGACGGCCTGCACAACTTTATCGGTGGACTGGCGATAGCTGGAACCTTTGTGGCGGATATAAGGCTCGGCATCATGGCCTGGCTGGCTGCTGCAGCACATGAGATCCCCCAGGAACTCGGTGATTTTGGTGTCCTGGTACATGGTGGCTGGGATAAACGCAAAGCATTACTATTCAATGTGTTGTCGGCACTTACCTTTCTGGCAGGCGGCTTGTTAACCTATGCTGTCTCCTTCAATATGGATGTTTCCTTTTTGATACCCTTTGCAGCAGGCAACTTTCTGTATATCGGCGCTTCCGACCTTGTTCCCGAGATCAGGAAACATACCGATCCTGGAGTCAACATCACTAACTTCATTGCCTTTCTTATCGGTGTTTCGCTGATGTTCCTGATCAAGGTATGGTTTGGATCGTAAACAACGACTATATGAGAATCAGGGTGAGAACCTAATACCGTACTGGTGGTTAATATGATTACATTTGGTCCCGTTCCCTCACGTCGCCTTGGCCGCAGCCTTGGCATCAACAACATTCCTCCCAAATCCTGTTCCTATTCATGCCTTTACTGTCAGGTCGGACCTACACATCAGAAAGAAATCGCCCAACGACCTTTCTATACACCTGAAACTATCAAGCAGGCCGTTATGCAGCAGCTCGAATCAATAAGCAGCGCAGGCGAGCAGATAGATTATTTAACTTTTGTGCCAGATGGCGAGCCGTCACTGGACAGTAATCTCGGAGAGACAATCGAGCTGTTGCGTCCGCTCGGTTACAAATTGGCAGTGATCTCCAATGCCTCTCTGGTATGGAAAGCAGAAGTTCAGAATGCTCTACACAAGGCAGACTGGGTTTCTCTGAAGGTGGATGCAACCGATGATCCGACATGGAGGCAACTCAACAGACCACATAGAGATCTTGAACTGGACAGAATCCTGGACGCAATTATAAGTTTTGCCAACGACTATCATGGCATATTGACAACCGAAACAATGCTCGTTCAGGGTATCAATGACAGCATGGCTTCTGTCACTTCTGTCGCCAAGTTTCTCGAGCAACTGATGCCAGCTACAGCTTATCTTGCAGTACCTACCCGACCCACGTCTGAGACGGGTATAGTGCCTCCTGCTGAACACGTTATTAATCAGGCATACCAGATACTTAGTGACAGGCATCCACAGGTAGAGCTACTGATTGGATATGAAGGTAATGCCTTTGCTTTTACCGGCAATGCAGAACAGGATCTACTCAGTATTACAGCGGTACACCCAATGCGAGAAGAAGCGGTGAAAGCCTATCTGCTAAAGGCCGGGGAAGACTGGCAACTGGTTCAGCGTCTTATTGCTGAAGAGAAGCTGCAAAAAACCGAGTTTCAGGGCAGTCATTTCTATCTCAGATGCCTGCCAAACAGGCAGGTTCTGGATTTCAATGATTAAACAGTATCAAGCGATTCGTTAATGCATATCGATAAACATCTATGACGAAAATAGCAGACCCAGGGAAGTTCAAAATACTGTTAAAAACCCTTTTTGATTGGTGATGCAGACCTTGGATTGGTGATGCAGACCCGAGACAGGCGAATCGCTAGCATTATTCTATTCCGGATTGGTGCATTCAATTGCATTCAATATTTTACCTGTACCAGGTCGGATTGCTATTGCCTGATGTATCAGGACATCACCAATAAATCCCTGATTGAATCATTACACTTGAGTTAGCACCTGCTTTTTAGATTGCCTGAGGGGAAAGACCAACCAGCAATAGCTTATAGCTAGCCGTTAAACATAACACCTCAAATATCATTGCTTATTATAATTTTACATACTAAGCGCACGAATTTGGGCATTAGCACGTCGAAGCCGCTGGTCATTCAGTATTGATAAATTATAAAAAATTTTATTCAAAACTTTTATCGCTAATGGGTCATTATTATTGAGCAGGTCTCCTCCTTTGAATGCGCGTACTCTTACGTCTGTGTCTGCGACAATATTTGCACTTCGTTGGCGACTACCGAGCAATGCTGATTCACCAAATGCCCAGCCAGCAGATGATCCACCAAGTCGTATTTTACGTTGTCGGTCTACTTGTATCCAGGCGCTAACCATTCCAGATTCAAGTAAGTAAACTAGCTCAGCGATGTCACCTTCCTTACAAATTGTATCGCCAGCTTCAAAATTAATCTGGTGACTCATATTTTTGAAGAACTCAATTTCGTTCGAATCCATACCTTGACACAACGGCTGCTCATGAAATTCCAACGGCTTACTTGTAGCCACCTTGATGTTTCTAGATGTGAGCAACTCCGTTTCACACCATTCCAGTGCCTGGTCATAACTATTCAAATCCATAATAGGTGCTTTGTCGCGCGACAGTAATTGCTGTTTGATAAATCGTGAAAAGTGATATTTTCTATCCATACCGACAAACAATATTTCGCGGTCGTTTGTTTTGTATCGTTGAACCAGATCAACTAATAAGTGTGAAGCTGACTCATCTATGCTCGTAACACGAGAGTAATCGATAATCAGATATCGTGTTTTTTTAACTGCGTCTGCTATGCCGCGCAACACCAGTTCGGCTGAAACGAACGTTAATTCGCCCATAAGTTCAAATACGCATATTTCATCACCGTTTTCATCTAGCCACGCCGATTCCTTTGGGTGACGTTCACGCTTGGAACGCACCTGCTTTCCAGTGTGGCATGCACGAATGACAGTTGAATAAGTGACTCGTGCACTATAAAGCATGTGCAGACCAAACTGATGCGAGAACCGTTCACACACGGAAATTCCTCTAACACTATTTCCTTTCGGGTCTAAATTGGGTGAGTAGACGGCAAGTCCAAACTGCCCTGGCAATACTGCAACTACACCACCACCAACACCACTTTTTGCTGGCATACCTACGCTATAGATCCAGTTACCTGAATAATCGTACATTCCACATGAAGCCATCACGGATAAAACATTAGGCACACAAACTGTATCGAGTGCGCGTACACCAGTAACTGGGTTAACACCACTATTTGCAAGACACGCACCCATTACAGCCAGGTCTCTGCAGGTAACTAAAATGGAACATTGTTGAAAATATGCATCCAGTGTTTCTTCAGGATCACTTTCAAGAATGTCATAATTTCTGAGTAAGTGTGAAATTGCTCGGTTGCGATGCCCGGTTTCTTTTTCAGATAAATAGATGTCTTCGTCAATTTTTAAAGCATGGCCACAGTAATTTTCAAACTGCTCCAGGATGCGATTAACTTTTTCTTGGGCATTTGTCCCGTTAATTAAACTTGTAATGGCAATTGCACCTGCATTAATCATGGGATTCCGAGGCCTGCCAGTGTCTTGCTCAAGACTTATCGAATTAAAAGCCTCCCCCGACGGTTCCACATCGACTTTACTAAATACAGATTTCGTTCCCTGATCCTGTAAAGCAATACCATAACAAAAGGCTTTTGATATGGATTGGATGCTGAAAGGCTTCCTGGATTCTCCAACCTGGTAAACATGGCCATCGACAGTCACTAATGCTATGCCAAAATCGTTTCCATTCGCCTTGGCCAGTTCCGGGATATAGCTGGCAACTTCGCCATCGTTGTTGTGCTTTAGTTCTTCATACAGGTCATCCAGAAAATCCTGGAACGTTGTTCTTATTTTCATGGCTTGCCTTTAAGGTTGTATGCATATCTGACAAATATGTTTGAAAACTATTTATGGAGTGAATATACAAAAATATGTCTATATAAACAGGCAAGTCTCGTGCCAAGTTAAATTACCAAATGTATCAGGAGGATTATATGATTGGGTAGTTCTATAGTTTTACAGATGTCACAGACTGGTGCATGTCGCACCAAAAAGGAAAACTACATTGCTTTAATTACATATACTGAAAACAGACAGTGTGATACACAGAAAAGCTAACAAAATATTAAAATTGCTTCATTAGATATGCCTTTAGTACCTGGCGTTATGTATATTGATGACAAATTGTTATGCATAATGCGTAAAAAAATCACTCAACCGGATTCAAAGCGATTTACTGACTACTTATATATTAAGGAAATCTGGTTGATCGTGCGTACTTGAAGGGAGACAGCTATGACAATTCGAGACATCGACAGCCTGCGCAATCATCTCCAATGGGCTATTCAGATCGAGCATACGACCTTGCCTCCCTATCTCTGTGCTCTGTATTCGATCAAAGATGGTCATAACCAGGAAGCAGCCGAGATCCTGTGCAGTATATTTATGGAGGAGATGCTGCACATGACCCTTGCAGCAAATATCCTTAATGCAATCGGAGGCAGCCCACAGTTTGATAAGCCGGATTTTATTGCGACCTATCCTGCATATCTGCCTCATAGCGACCGTAGCTTTCGGGTACCGCTGGAAAAATTCTCCAGGCCTGTCATCGATACAATGATTAAATTTGAAAAACCCGAAGCTGAAGGTGCCACGCCGGAAGATGACAATTACAAGACTCTTGGCCAGTTCTATGGCGCCATTGAAAACGGACTGATGCAACTCTCTAAAGAACTCGGTCAGGAACGTTTATTCTGTGGTGATCCGGGCAGACAGATTCTTGATGACAGTATCAGCTTTGGTGGCAGTGGCAGGATTATCGCCGTTACCGACCTGGGTTCCGCACTTGAGGCCCTGGAGGAGATCATCGAACAGGGTGAAGGCCTGGATCATGGTTCGATATGGGATGGCGACAGGAACATGTTCCACCTTGAACGAGAAGAGGTCGGCCATTTTTTTCGCCTGAATCAGATTGTTTATGGGCGTTACTATAAGCTGGGCGACACGCCACAGAGCGGGCCCACTGGCAAAACCTTTGAGGTTGACTGGGCTGCGGTTTACAACATGCAAGCTAATCCATGTTCCAGCGATTATCCAGTGGGAAGTGATGTCGAAGTTGCTATGTCACTGTTCAACAAGGCCTACAGTGAGATGCTGGGAACCATGCAACAGGCATTCAATGGCGAACCTGAAAGGCTTTCTACATCGATTGGCGCAATGATGGAACTCAAAAACCTTGCTGTCGACTTGATGAAGCTGCCCTCGGGAGATGGCCAGACCTGCGCGGGACCTGGTTTCGAGTATGTAGCACCAGAGCATCGAGTGGTCAGCAATACTTCACATATAAAAATATCGGTCAGCAAAGATGGTCCGTATCGAATTCAGGGCGGCATCGCATTAAATAAAAAGGAGGTTGTCTGCTCCGAGTTAGACGAATCCCTGACATGGCGCAAAGTGAATGTTATACAAACATCGCAAAACTATGCACTTTGTCGTTGTGGCGAGTCAAATAACAAACCGTTCTGTGACGGCTCCCACAACAGGATCAGTTTTGACGGTACTGAAACGGCCGATATCCGGCCCACTGTTGAGCGCCAGAAAGTCATCGAAGGTGAAAATATCGAGGGCACCAATATCCGTGTGAAAAGCGATCACCGTCTGTGCGCCAAAGCGGGTTTTTGCTTTAACCGGTTCGGTAACCTGAACCAGATGATGCCCTCAGCAAGTGATGTGCGTATACGAAACCAGGTGATTTCAATGGTGGAACGATGCCCCTCTGGTGCACTTACCTACGAGATTGAAATCGATAACGATACATATACCGACTACCAGGCAGTAGAGCCTGACTTGCCCACGGCTATCGGAGTCATTACCAATGGCCCCCTGTGGGTAACGGGTGGCATACGTATCGAACGCGCCGATGGACAACCAATGGAAATTCGCAACCGGGTGACGTTATGCCGATGTGGCCATTCAAAAAACAAACCATTCTGTGATGGTACTCATAACAAGATTGACTTCACGGATTGACCAGCTATAAAGTTCGCGCCGACTAAGGTTGTTAGTAGAAAACATAACCATGTGGTATGAAATAAGTTAACAAGCATATTATGCTTTGTCGCGCTCCGAGTGAATCACCATTAACGGCATTTTTTAAAGGAAATAAATCAATGACTGGAAAAAGAGGGATAAAAGGATGCTTCTATTAAAATCCTATAGCTTAAAGCAAGCCGTCGCTATCCCCCATCCCGTGGGTTCATTTAGAACGTATCTGACTTTTTGATCGGGTGAGCTGGTAGCTGTCTCCCTCAGCAGCGAGGAAGACCTCGGTATTTTCTGTATGCTGGGCCATCCACTCGCGGCTATCGGCCAGTATTTGATCGAGCTGCAAATCCGTGCGCGACGGATCATGATGGAACAGCACCATGTGCTTTACCTCTGCATCAAGCCCCAGCTGCAGCGCCTGGGAGATCAGCGAGTGCCCCCAGCCATGAATCTGCGGCAGCTCCTTGTCCAGATACATGGCGTCATGGATCAGCAGGTCAACACCACGAACAAATTCAACCCACTCGGCATAGGATGTCTTCACCTCACCCGGTGGAGAGAGTTCATTATCGGTGATGTAGGCCAGTGTGCTATTCGCCCTCTCGACATGATAGGCGCTACCCCCGCCGGGATGATTCAGGGGTATGCTCGACACTCGCGCACTGCCGATTTTGACAGCCCCACGCTCATCAAATGGAAGGACCTCGATATTCGCTAACAGCTCTGCGCCGGTGATGGGAAAGTGCGGGTCGATCATCTGGTCCAGAACCGTGGTCTCGCTACCCTTGTCCATATAGTTACTCAGCAGGTAAATGGTTCGCCCCTGCTGATAAATGGGCTTGAAAAAAGGCAGACCCTGGATATGATCCCAGTGATGATGGCTGAATAACAGATAGATATCCCTGCTATCCGATTCAAGAAGCTTGCCGAGTTCGCGTATGCCGGTGCCGGCATCGAAAATCAGCACCACTTCATCATCGGGCTCTACCAGGAGACAGGAGGTGTTGCCTCCATACTTGACGGTATCTCTGCCGGGAGCTGCAATCGAGCCCCGTACGCCATAAAAGGTCACCTTCATCGCTCTTCTCCTCTGCATATCAGAAGAGCCAATATGATTCCCTGTTTAATGGCTCCCTGATTAAATCGAAAATTATTGACTGCAGAAACGCAGCAAACGCCAGTAAAAATATGAAAATTATCGCTTTTATTGAACATTACTCCTCCTTCACTGCCTGCATTAAGAATCAATGCTCCCGAAAATTCACTATCATAACGTCACCATAATTACACAGCGACAGCGGTGTCTAACTCTGTTACTGCAGCCACGTCTATTTTGTCGTATGTACGAATACGCCATCCCAGCCAGGTGCCACTCCCTGTGATCGCATAGAAGCCACTCTCTCCAGATAGAGATTATAGAGCCGTCGCTCAGGCCAGGCACTTTTCAGCTTCTCAAAGGCTGCCTGCGCCTTGTCCCAGGCACCCTCAAAATAGTATTCCAGCGCCTGGTTGCTATGGTCGACCTCATCCTGCAAACTGCTGGTAACCTCATCAATAGTCGCAACAGCTTCGTAGATGGTAACGGGTTCGTTCTTGCCCTGGACCCTGACCCTGTCGAGGCGTCGTAGCAGTATCCCATCAAGCCCTGCGGCAGTGGTTTCACTGATAATCAGTGGAACACCATAATATTTCGTCAGCGCTTCCAGGCGCGAGCCCAGGTTGACCTGGTCTCCGATGACGGTATAGGCGCGGCGGTACTCTGAACCCATGTCGCCGACATTCATTATCCCGGTATTGATGCCAATGCCCACTCTGATCTGCGGCCAGTTGCGTTCACTGAAATCAGAATTCAGCCCATCAAGCTGCCCGAGCATCTCCAGCGCCGCTTCAACCGCATGCTGCGCATGCTGCGAGTCATGGACCGGCGCTCCCCAGAAGGCCATGATCATGTCGCCGACATACTTGTCGATGGTGCCGCGATGTTCGAAGATGACGCGCGTCATAGGCGTAAAGAAGCTGTTCACCAGCTGCTTGAGCTCATCGGCGCGCAGTGACTCCGAGATCGTGGTAAAACTGCGAATATCACAGAACAGCACCGACAGTTCACGACTCTGCCCCTCGACGGAGAAGTCCTCGTCCGGATGGCGGCTCATTTCCTCGACGATCTCCGGCGGCACATAGCGTCCGAAGACGTTCTTCAGCTTCATGCGGCTGCGCGCCTCGGTCAGATACTGGGCCATCAGTCCCACGAACAGGGCAATGGGAAGCTGCACCAGCACAGGTATCGCCAGCGGCAGCCACAGGTCTGCTGCATTAAACGCGTAATGCACGGTGGCAACACCGAGTGCCGTGAGTAGCAGAGCCAGCACCACGGCAAGTCCGGCCCTCAGCAGATAGATGCCCATACCCAGCAGCATACCGGTCAGCAAAAGGATGACGGCGGCAGCGTATGGATCAATCGGCCTGAGACTGCGGTCGGTTAACATATTGGCGAAGGCTGTTGCGGCGATCTCGACACCGCTAAGGTCGACGCCGTCGTCATTGGTAAATACCGTGTAAAAGCGATCCGGCTGGCCGGGGTCATAGAGATCGGAGAAGCCGACAAACACCACCTTGCCACTGAAGTCGAAGTCGGCCAATGCATGCTGCGACTCAATACTGCCGAGCACCGCATTGTAGGGAATGGTCGGGATACTGCCCGGTGTGCCGTAGAAATTCAGATAACGATTGTCGCTGCCTGAATAGAGACCGGCAAGTGCAGTCAGCAGGCGGCGTTGCTGGTCAGTCAGGGATTTATCAGCCGCCAGCAGATCAAGCACCCTGTCTTGCAGCGACGGATCATTGGCAAAAGCACTGTGCAAACGCCGCATCAGCCTGTCAACCTCGGCGGCACGCCCTACACCGGCCTCGCTACGCGGCAGATCCTCGATGCCGGTGGCGCCCGCCCGTTGCAACAGGTGCATCCAGTGCTGCTGCACAGGCAGTGCGAACAGCTGCAGGGCCGCGGAGGGCATGGTGGCGACATAGCCGGCGCTGGCCTTGAACGGCCAGAACTGGTAGACATTGACCTGCACCTTGGGCACAGGAAAGGGCGCCAGCGCCTTTGCCGCCTGCGCCAGCTCGGGGATGGGCGGCACCAGCTCCTCGACCCAGATGGTGCCGCTCTGCTGGCCGCTGACATCGTAGATTGGCTGACGCCTGCCGTTGAGGCGCTCGAACAGCACGACGCGTTCGGCGTCGGCCACGGCGCGGGCAAACGCGGCGTCATGTTCGGCAGATTTTGGCCGCTGAAAGTCCATGTCGAAGATGATCACGGCAGCGCCGCCTTCGACCAGTCTGTCAACCAGTTCGCCGTGAATGGATCGCTGCCAGTCGCGCGGCAGTGTGGGCAGCCCGAGGCCGGCGATATCGCGCGCATTGATGGAAACCACCGCCACCTCGGGGGGTGGCTCGATGCCACCGCGGACGTGGAACAGCCAGTCCAGCCCGACATACTTTTCGAAGTCCTGTCCCAGCGGCGTCAGACTGAGTACAGCACCGACCAGGCCGGTGGCGAGGCCGAACAGCAGGCCCTTTAGCCAGCGGGGCATTCTGGCCCTGCGCTCACTCATGCCAGTACATATCGTTGCACGACAGCATACACCCCGATATGCGGGAGAAGTGAAACAGCAGTCACTGCATCACCCACGGAGAGATTGGCTCTTGTTGTTCAAAAAGCCGCAGGCGCCTGCTGAGTCAGCAAAAGCCCGCAGCCCATTAAGGCAGCACCAATTCAGACTACCACTACCAACATTGTTTGTATACTCTGCCACCCGATACGATACTTATGCAGGGATCACCAGGGGTTCTCTCTAGCGTAATAATGACTTCCTGTGCTGGATCGCTCTCTAGAAGATAAGTACCCAAGTTTTCGTTATTTTCTTCGGGATCGTCAGAGACAAAGAACGCCTTAACATCGGCGGTCTGAGGATTACACCTGCAGCAGACCTGTTCTTGACCGCCTTGCTCGTTTGCGCCTATTGTGCCCCATGCATAATCCCCTTTCTCAAAGTTGCAGACGATGCTCTCTATAGTCTGATCTGTAGGGCATTGGATACCAACACCATCTAGTGTTTCATCATCATTAATACTCGGACAAGTATCCAGCGGTTTGGCTACCGGCGCTACTGGCGGGGCTTCGTCGTCTATACCGTCAGTACAGACAGCGAGACCGGTGATATTTTGATAATCGCCTGTACATTCCCCATCGACAATGTCCCCTTTACAGTCACCGCCAGAACCTTTAATCACATCGACCTCATGGACATAGCCGCAATTGTTCTTACCGCCTGAGCCACCTCCGATGATGGCGGTATCTATTTTCGTTGAATACCCCTCGACGAGCCACCAGGACAATTTACCATCAATTAGTTCGCTGTTGACTGTGAACTTGCCATATTGGCCATCGTAACTACAAGAGCCATTAGCCACTTTACTAATCGTGCATCCCTCCTGACCCTGGACATTCGCGCATCCACTCGTCGCATCGATATCGACTATCGTGGCAGCGGCTGGATCTGATTGTACACATTCAGACAGCGCAGGTTGCGCAAGACCAAATGCCGCCAGTAATGCCACCACCTGTATGGGAACATAACTTATTGTCTTTCTATTTGTCTTTCTATGTTTCATATTGCTTTCCTCTATCTTTGTAGTTTTAAATCAGTTCTGCATTGCACATGCGTTAGAAATTGACCGTCACACGCCCTATGATCAAGCGCTCGGGGAAATACGGCCCGGTTGTTGCGTCTTCACTAAACTCCCGGTAGCTGTCGTCCTGATAATTAAATTCAGTGTCAAACAGGTTCTTGATTCCGAGGCTGGCGATACCCCGCCGTTTCATAAAGCGGTAGCCAACCGACACATCAACCAGGAAAAAGTTGTCGTCGCCCTCTGCGGAAATAGAACTCTTCACCTCCTGGTCGACGTAGGTGCCCAGCACCCCGGCGAAGAAACCACTTGGATGAAAATAGTTCGCACCCAGTGGAATACTGACTGTCCTGACTTTTTCCGGATAGAGCGCTTCTTCCGGAACACTGGGTTGATCGTTTTCAAAAAGGTCGTAGACCAGTTCGGCTGTTAGCGCGAGCCGGTCCGTGGGCGCCCAGTTCAAATACAGTCGATGAAATTGCTCATCCTGGTTTTCAGTATCCGTATCATCTGTTCCAAGCACAACGACCGGCTGTTCAATGTCACGCCATGTTGCTTCAGCGCCCCAGGATATGTTCCTTGTGAGACGCGAATCCAGTGCCACAGCATAGCGCCAGGATTCAGTACCGGTCGCGTCGTCAAACAGTTGATTGAAGCCAGCGACCTGTGTTGGCTCAATGGTGCGGTTATTGAGCAGTGAGGGCTTGAGTATCTTGAATGCCGCAGCGCGAAACTGATAGGCACTATTGATATCCCATCTGATGCCAAGCTTCGGGTTAAAGCTCGTCTCCTCGATGGGCTCAATCTTGTAATCATCAACACTGGCGCCGACAGTCCAGGTCAGACCCGGGCGCGAGTCAATATTTGCATAGACGTAGGCGCGTGAGTGTTTGACCTCCTCACGAATCTCATCTCCAAACGTGATGGGGGGTGGTTGAAGAAAGGGCGGCAAGCCGGGGATTGTAATATTGATAGAACCAGAAATATCCCCGTTAGTATTCAGTTCACTGTATGCCGCCCCCGTTACAATGTTGAAGATATTGGCTTGATGGATGTACTGGCCTTCAATGAGGGAACCATCGGTATCCCTGTCTGCGGTCGTTGAAACATCTGTCACCGGATCGATTTGTTGTGTTTCACTCAGCTGTTCACTGCGGTCACTGTAAATATACGACAACAGAAAGTCCGATCCTGGTTTAGGAGAATATCGCAGCCCCAGGCGGGCAGTGTCTCTATCTGTTTCAAGCCTTCTGTCATCACTAAAGTCATCCGGGTCGAAGTTAAATGCCAGATCACCCGATTCTGTCTCCTGGTGACGGAACTCGGCCTGTACATTCAGCTGTGGTGTAATTGCCCATTGGGCAAAGGCATCGTAGATTTTCTGGTCCAGGTCATTGTTTTCCCGCCATCCGTCCGAATCGTAGGAAAAGGCACCGAGGCTGAAAGAAAACCGATCATACAATGCTGACACCACCGCCTCACCACCATAGGTGTCCTCATTGCCACCAAAAGCGCTGATATTGAACTGGGTCTTGTTGCGCTCGAACAGGGGCGTGAACTCATTGAAGCCTGCGCCAGCAGGTCCACCAAGCGTGATTATATTCAGGTTGGTTGCAGAAACACTGGGCTGGATCGGGTTGATATTGATGTCCTGCATAAGCTGTGCCTGCAGGAGTTCACTAACGCGTGCAATCTCCACTCGACGCTGTCCCTGGTAGCTATCGGAGAGAAAACGGTGTGCCGAGGCATTGGCTGGATCAATGGCCAGGGATTCTGTCGACTGATTCACGCCCAGCTGCTTGAACCCAAGGTCATTGTAGGCTCGGGCCAGGCTGGTTCCCCTGGCAGCCCGATCCTTGTCGAGCAGCAATCGACTGCGGTAGACGGCACGATTATCGGTCAGCTCGATAGATCGCTCCAGGTCCTCTACGGCTTCGACCGGCCGGATTTCAGTCTGCAAGGCAATGCCATTGTAGAGATAGGCTGTCGGGTCGTTGGGATCCAGCTGTTTGGCAATGGCAAACTGCTCGCTATCCAGTGGTGCGCGTTTTTCCTCGAAGTAAGCCTTGCCCAGATAGCTTCTAAATA
>JARFQE010000122.1 GCA_029287915.1 Arenicellales bacterium | reverse complement strand
CTTCTACTGTAGATTGCTCAGGTAATTCGACATTGATCACATGCTGCTCCCTGGGCAGGGCGAAGATGACTTCGATATGCATTTTCGCCATATCTCCTGCTTCGGTATTTAATTTATCGGTCATAAGTTTCTGCAACCATATACTTCCATGGCACGCTTGTGAAACGCATCAACCATGCCATTGGCTATCATACCGAATACCGGCCCAATAACAGCGCCGGCGAGTTTGTTAGCAAAATCGAATTCCAGGTCGAATATAATTTTACAGCTATCTTGATCGAGTTTAATAAATTGCCAGACGCCATCGAGGGTACTAAATGGCCCTTCTTTCAGGACCATGGTGATCTGCTTACTCTGATCATAGACATTTTCAGTAGTAAAGGATTGCTTGACCGATTTAAATGCAATGTCAACCTGTGCCGTAACCTTGTCTTCTTTCTGCTGCAAAATACGGGCACCACTACACCACGGTAAAAACTCACCATACATGTTGATATCTGTCACTAATTTGAACATCTCATCTGCACTGTAGGGGACAATGGCAGAGCGTTGAACTCTTGGCATTAGTGTTGTTTCCCGACCATCATATGAGTCCAAACAGATTTAGAATGATCACTAACACAAGAACAGGTGCAACGTACCTGATCAGAAACCACCAAAGTCTGTAACTATGATTCAGCGCCAGCTCTTCTTTACTGTGCTTCTGTTTCATCATCCAGCCGGCAAAGACCGCTATAAACAAACCTCCGAGAGGCAGCATGATGTTCGCAGTCAGGATATCGAGTATATCGAACACACCATTATGCTTGACCGTACCGAGGAAATTGAAATCAAATGCCCAGTGGCTGAATGAGAGAACAGTGGCAATGCCGACGAGCCATGTTGCTAAACCTGACCAGACTGCAGCGCTGACGCGTGTCATACCACGGTTTTCAATCAACCAGGCAACAGCTGGCTCAATCAGTGAAATTGATGATGTCCATGCGGCAACCACGATGAGGATAAAAAACAGGGTTCCGAATATCAAGCCACCTGGCATGTTGGCAAAAGCCAAAGGCAGGGTCTGGAAAATGAGTCCCGGACCTGCCCCCGGTGTGAGATCAGGAAATGAAAATACAACAGGAAAAATGGCCAGTCCAGCCAGAAGAGCCACTAGAGTATCGGCTACAGAGATGATTATCGACGTTTGCGCGATAGAAGCATTAGCTGGCAGATAAGATCCGTAAATCATTATTGCACCCATCCCCAGACTGAGCGTAAAAAATGCATGACCCATTGCAGTTAGTATCGCTCCTGCCGTCAATTTACTGAAATCGGGTTTGAACAGAAAATCAATCGCATCGTTAAAGTGACCGGTATTCATGGCATACCCGACAAGTACCAGCAAAAGTATTAATAATAGCGGCATCAGTAAGCGCACTGCCTTCTCCAGTCCCTGCTTTACTCCACGGGCAACCACTACCATCGTCAGGGCCATAAACAATGTATGCCAGGCTAATAGCTTTTCGGGGTCTGATACCAGTTCGCTGAATATTGCTTGCACACCAGCACTGTCTGAAGCCTGAATCATTCCAGATCCGACCCGGAATACATAGGCCAGGGCCCACCCAGCAATGACTGCGTAATAGGACAGTATAAGAAAACCAGCCAGTACGCCCATCCAGCCAATCCAGGACCAGATCCCATGTCGCCCTTCCTCCTTTGCCAATGTGCGCATGGTATTTATCGGACTTTGTCTGCCGCGACGCCCCAGCATGACCTCCGCCATCATAATGGGTATCCCGATCAGTGCGACACAAAACAGATAGACAATGACAAAAGCTCCGCCACCATATTCGCCTGTGATATATGGAAACTTCCAGATATTACCGAGGCCTACCGCTGAACCGGTTGCTGCAAGAATAAACGACCATCGACTAGACCATTGCCCATGAATTGATATTTTTTTTTCTTCGCTCATCCCTATTTACCCAGGTTTGTTCTAAAAATAATGATTTTAATCGAATCCAGCTTCGATGTTGGCCGATTTTATGATTGAATGCTGTGTACTCTAGCTTTTATAACATAACGTTTATTAACAAAACCAGACGATCACACAAACCATGACCAGCAAAACAAACAAGGGAAAAAAGAAAACCTCACCAGGCAGCACCATTGCCCTGAACAGGAAGGCAAAATTTGATTATCATCTGGAAGAAAAATATGAAGCTGGAATGGTACTGGAAGGCTGGGAGGTCAAAAGTATGCGTGCGGGTCGCGTACAGTTGAAAGAAAGCTATGTCATCATCCGAAACGGAGAACTATTCCTCTTCGGTGCGCATATATCACCACTGACTTCTACCTCTACTCACAGTGTTGCTGATCCTACGAGAATGCGTAAGTTATTGTTAAACAGGCGTGAAATAAGCCACCTTATTGGTTCAGTTGAACGCGAAGGTTATACCCTTGTGCCTGTTGCCCTTTACTGGAAGCATGGTCGAGCAAAACTTGAAATCGCCCTTGCCAAAGGCAAGAAACAACACGACAAACGCAGCGCTATCAAAGAACGTGAATGGAAAAGGGACAAAGAAAGATTATTGAAGCACAATAAATCATAATCTCACCATAGCAGCTATTGAAATCTTGTACATTGGAAGCATATAACTTGTTATAATTACCAAACGAAGGGGGCGACCGGTTTCGACGCGGGTAGCAAAGCCTTCGGTGCATGTCGAGGAGCAGATTCCCTCGTTAATCTAGCTGCACAATGATAGTTGCCAACGACGACAACTACGCACTAGCCGCCTAATACCGGTTAGTCCTTTCACCCAGGTTTGACTATGGGCAGGGATTCGAAAGGTCATCTTACATAGTATCGCGACGAAGTATGTCTGTGACAGAGTCGTTAAACTTAAAGCAGAATCGCCGTACGTTTTCCCAGTTTGCCGGGTAGCGGCCGGTTAAATTAAAGGTGCAAACTAAACATGTAGATCCGGATGGTAGAGTGCTTGCGGACGGGAGTTCGATTCTCCCCGCCTCCACCAAATACATATCCACAGAAGTTCAAGACAGGCCGCTAACTCAAATTTTGAGTTAGCGGCCTGTTTCTTATCACTGCGCACATTCATCGCCTATTTTTTTGAATAGATCGAGAGACTCAAGAGGGCGGCGTAGTGATTTCTTGAGATTCTTTCCAACAGATTGAGAAAGCTTATTGTCTGCTAAATTAGAATGACTGAACTTGATTAGCGCAAGAATGTCATCAGAGAATTGTGAATATTCGATTTCATCTAACTCGTCAACAACTACACCATAACTGCATGAACAACTTTGGCTGGCGTATTTATCGAGCAGCCGTGCTTTATCTTCACATGATCTTAAGTCGTTGTCTGATAGGCCAGCATACTGCTTGCTATTTGGATTTTTACTAGTCTTAATTGAAGCAACACATTTATTGAAATCATTGATAAAATAATCACCCCTTTCCCAGTAGATTTTTGAGTATTTCAATATGTTTTTTGAAAGTTTCTCCTTTTTAATCTTCTCATTTACATACAGCTCTTTTCTTTCCTGATAACACTTTTTGTATTGTTCCTGAAAATCATTAATTGTCATATTTTTTGATGCAAGACTTACATATTTTGACGGGATCTCTTCAGTCCGGCATTTCATATAATCTTCAGCAGCTTTTTTGCACGTTAAAGAAACCAGTTCAGCGTCATAACATTCTGTATATCTGCTAACTATATATCCTTCAAGTCCATCAATCAGATCAAACTTTTTTGCTTCTGTTTTATATTGATCTGGTTGTAATTTTTTCAGGTTGACAGCATCTTCCTTGCCTTTGCTACAAACATCTCCTATCAACTTATCTGCCTGTTTTTTTTGTTTTAAGTAGCGTTCATGGTTCTCTCTCTGGATTCGTTTATTTTCTTCTTCAATACGCTTTTCCTCTTTCATTACAAGTTCCGCCACATACTGCCTTTTTCTATCGTCGACAACCTTTCGTTCCAACTCAGACATTGCGCTATTAATTGCTTTGATGTTTGCTAATGCTACGCTCACTCCAGATAAATACGGCAAAACCTTTTGCTGTTCAATATTGCTCATTTTATAGTCGAGTGATGCACCTTTAGATCTATCAAATGCATTTTTTACATCTCTATCGCCATGTTTCCTGTAAGCGACTTCCGAATAACCCACCTGCTGTTTGATCTGATCGAGCTGACTCTTAAAGAGATCATTGTGCAACGCGTCGCTGTCCAGATTAAACTCTTTCCATCCAGTAATTTTGCACCAGCGTTTTATAAGAGACTCATCATTTTGTCGAACTAGATATGCATTGCGACATCTTTTATTGAATTCCACCCTCAAATCCTCTGCACGATTCTTCTCTTTGGCATAGCGACCTGGAGCCTCTTCTACCACAGATATCCAGTTATGAAACCAGGCAAATGGTTTTTCAGATGTATGTGGAGGGAGTTTTAACTCTGACTCAGCAAAACTATTAGTAGAAAAGCCGTCTTTCTTGATCTTTCTCGGGGATATTTCTCCTGCTGAAACAGTAGCCACCTTACGAAAATTATTATTGTTGTCTATTGAAGCAATTGATGAATTTGTAATACTCCTATTAATTTCCGTATAACATTTTTCGTATTCTTTTGTTATTAGTGCTTCAAGTTCGATATATTTGCTACCGGAATTTTTCAGGGAGATTTCCGTAGAGTCCATAATTTTCCCGGCTTTTGCATCGTCCCTACCCATCTGACAGGCCTGCGCAATCAATAAATAATGCCTGGTTACCACCTCGTTTGCTT
Organism: Arenicellales bacterium; assembly: GCA_029287915.1. Classification (GTDB taxonomy): domain Bacteria; phylum Pseudomonadota; class Gammaproteobacteria; order BMS3Bbin11; family BMS3Bbin11; genus BMS3Bbin11. The sequence goes on along the minus strand of JARFQE010000122.1, from coordinate 21,651 downwards.
CTGCATCTGCAGTCAAAATTGGCACAATCAGTATTATTGCAAAAAAAGAAACTGCAATTTTCATGGATACTCCGGGAGTTAAGAATCATCATATTACGTTTATATAGCTATTTATTTTAGTCTAATAATTTTTTAGTGCTGGAAAAAAATACTAATTAAACAATTAGCTCATCAGGAAACAATCAAGGTCCTTCAGATATGATGTATCTAATAAAATTTTAGCCTGCAGTCTTGATGCAATGGTAATTGAGTTGACGAGAATTTCAGGGTTGAAAGTGCGCTCAAATATAAAGCCAGGCAATCACTGGATGCCAAGCCTCGAAGCAGACAGGAAATGGGCTGCTGATACAGCTGCTTCGGAAAGACCGCGAAGCAATTGCTACTCTACAGCCGCAACAACTGAACCATAGAACACTAACATTATAAAGAGGATACGAAAGCTGATCATGCGCTTATCCCTCTGCATTAATGGCCTGTTAAACTGACCAGGGCCCGCACCGTGTAGTGCGGGTATTATCATTCAAGCATCATTACTCTGCTGTTTTCTACCATTAGTCATAATTCACCTTGTATCTACTATGATTCATGCCTAACTTATATATTGAATAACACCTAGCTTAAACAGGGCAAATTAAGATCAATGCTTGAAACCCTTACACACACAATAGCGGATACAGACTTTACTATTAATCGTAGGAATATAATCCGCTGGCTACGACCGTTTGCTGCTAGTACACCTACTTTTTATCTACTTTTTGTTATTCCATTCGCATTGCTGGGATATTGCGCCCTGCTGTTGTTTCCAGCGCTGTCGATCTGGCTCTACCTCAAGCTTGTAGACTCTCTCTATTCCGCTGCTACTTATGAACACTGGCCTGATGCGCTAATGATTGGCAGCTTCCTGTTGCTTACTGTGCTGGCATCTATTTCACTGGCCCGATTGCGATTTACCAGTCGTGCGGGAGTTAACGTCAGCGCAGAAAAAACCCCGGAACTCTCCAGACTTGTGCAAGCCCTGCAACAACACTATGGCAACCCCAGAATTGCAAAAATACTAATAACACGTGCAGACGAAGTAAAAATTAGCCACACACCTGTCAGCTGGTTTCCGATTAAATTCAGAAATACGCTTGAGATCGGCTTATCGGCATTATTGTGTACTTCTCCACTCGAATTTCGAGGCATGCTGGCGAGAGAAATCGCCAACCTTGCCAGTCAGAAAAATCCTATCACAGGCTGGATTCTAAGCCTGCATGGACAATGGGCTAATTATCATCATGCCCTGGAACGTCATGGTGACATTATTCTGAAGCCTCTGACTATATTCTTTCGCTACTATTCTCCCTCATATAATGCAATATCGTTCTTCGCTGCCCGTCGTGCGGAAACGGTGGCGGACCGCTATACGCTGGAAATAATGGAGGACGATGATGCCATCACATCGATTATTCAAACTGTCATTTATCGGAATTTTTTACGGGAAAAATACTGGCCACTGATTATGAAACAACCCAAAGATGGCAAGCATCGCGTTTTCCTGCCATACAAAAAAATGAGCCAGACTATGCGAAAGAACGTAAAAAGACCTGATAAAGAAAGATGGGTAGAAAAGGAATTACAAAATTTTGGCGATACCAGCACGACTCTGCCACCACTGAAGACCAGGCTTCACTTACTAGGGCATCAAAAACCTGTCTACCCTCCCGCCCTGGAGAAAACAGCCGCTGAAAGATACCTCGATAAAAGCACGCTACAGCTTTTAATTAGTAGTTTCGATAAGAGCTGGATGAGGAAAGCAGGGTTATAACTTATCCTCGTAAATCACGATGTCAGCTAATTCATACAGACCACGTTCAAAGTCTGAAAATAAAGCTTCTCCCCTGCGTTGTTGAATAATTGATCTAATTTGGTCACGAACATCATCAGAAATATCTTCTGCATTACCTGACTTCACCTTGCTGATTGAAAAGATTGCAAAATCACCATTTTCTAACTGAGCACTTCCAGCCTCTTTGTCGCTATCTTGCGAATTGACTGCAGAACGAAAAACTGCACTCAATATTTCTGGAGACAGATCCACACCATCACTTCGACCTATACCTTCATGTACAGTCATTTGTACTCCATTCTGTTCAGCAATTTGAGCCAGTGTCTTACTTCCAGAACGCAGTGCCTTTATGATCTCATCTGCCTCTTTGCTGGCAAGTTTATTGCTGCGCTGACTAAGCAGAATCTGTTTTATATCATCAGATACATTATTCAATGGTTTCTGCTGCGGTTCACGGTGATCAAGCAATCGTAATGCAACGAGTGTATCATCTGCTATTTCCAGCACTTCACTGTTCAGTCCTTCGAGCAAAACGTCTTCAGTGAATGCTGAATTAATGAATGGACCTTTTTGTGCAATACCATCACCACCTGCACGTGAGAACCAATCAGTGGATACAATTTTCAGACCAAGTGCATCAGCAGCAGGTTGTAATGTTGTAGGTTGTTCAAAGACTAAATTTTGTAATTCTTCGGCCATTTGTCCATAACGCAAAGTAGCTTCTGTTAGAGCATACTCATTAGTTATTTTTTCCTTTACCTGATCAAAACTCTTTCCTGTTTCTGGTTTGATATCATTTAACTTAATAATATGAAAACCGAAACGAGTTTTAACTGGTTCCGATATTTCACCCTTCTGCATGTTAAATACTTTTTCATCGAAGGCCTTATCCATCACTCCCTTTTCAAAGTACCCAAGATCACCGCCATTTTCGGAACTGATACTATCGACTGAATACGTTTTTGCCAATTCAGAAAAATCTTTACCATCCCTTGCCTGCTGCGCCAGGTCGCTTGCCAACTCATTGACACGTGCAACTTCTGCCTCGTCTGCATCAGCCGCTACAGCAAGTAAAATATGTTGTGCCTGGCGCTGCTCAGCTTGGATATATTGATCTTTGCTCTCATCATAAAATGCCAGCAATGCTTTTTCATCAGGTTTTATCTGACTGGCTACATCTTGGAGTGACAGGGAAATATATTCAACACGCACCTCCTCCGGTGTCATGAAACTCTCTTTATGTGAATCGTAATAATTTCTTATATCTTCATTGCTAATTTCAACCTGATCAATGAAACGTTCATTAGTTAGAATCATTAATGCGAAGTCCCTTTTTTCTTCCTGAAGACGCAATAAATCTTCCACCACAGCATCATTTTCAATGACTGAACGCGTAAAGCCCTGCTCGATCTGCGCGACAATATTTCCCAACCGTATCCTATTTTCAAATTCAGGCAAACTAAGACCATTTCTACGTACTGCCTGGGCATAAAGCTCGGGAGAGAATGTGCCATCTATCTGAAATGCGGGATTTGACCTTAGGTAAATGGCCAGCTGTTCATCGCCAATTTGATAGGTATGATTCTGGATATCGGCACTTACCAGTCGTTGTGTAATCATCTCATTCAAAACACGAAGTTTGAACGCTTTGGTTTCGAATATTTTGTTATCTATATTTCCGCCAAACTGTTGCCTTAATGCAGATCGTTGTTTTCGTACAACTTCCTGAAATTCCTGTGAATACAATTCATCACCATTGATTTCTGCAATAACAACTTTTTCCTGGGCACTGAAATATTCATTAATGCCCCACAAGGCAAATGGAACTGAAATTATGATTACGATCACCCAGGCAATCCAGCCCTGAGCCTTTTCACGTATGGTAGTGAGCATGTCTATATATATTTCAATAAAGGTTTATAAAAATTAAAAAGGAATTAAAAAGGGCAAACCCTTACAGGTTCACCCTTTTATTTAAATGGCGGAGCGGACGGGACTCGAACCCGCGACCCCCGGCGTGACAGGCCGGTATTCTAACCAACTGAACTACCGCTCCGTAAATAGTACCGCTTAGCGTTACAATTTCATTTGGTGGGTGCTGAGGGGATCGAACCCCCGACCCTCGCCTTGTAAGGGCGATGCTCTCCCAGCTGAGCTAAGCACCCGAGGGCGCGCTAGTTTACTGCATCCTTTAGTGCTTTGCCAGCCTTGAATTTAGGCATTTTTGAGGCTTTAATCTGGATAGTTTCACCAGTACGAGGGTTACGGCCTGAGCGTGCCGCACGTGAGCTTACAGAGAAGGTGCCGAAGCCAACCAGCGTTACTGTATCCCCACTTTTCAAGCTGCTAGAAATACCTTCGAAAACTGCATCAACGGCTCGTCCTGCAGCAGCTTTGGATATATCGGCTGCTTCAGCAACCATGTCGATCATTTCTGATTTATTCACTATAGTTTCCTCTGATTCAAGGTTTGGTGGATTTATATTTTCATTGTTTAAAAAAAGGCAGAACCATGAGCCATTATTATTCAGCTCATCATTTACTACGGCACAGGATTTTAACCATGCTGGGCTATAGTATTCAAGGGAAATACCGCTGAAAGGGGCAGATTTTGTGCAGTAGATAGAAATAAATGCAGGATTCGGTCGAATTGGACCAGAAACCCTCTTTAAAGAGGGTTATCTGGAATCAGAACTAATGTGTGGTCACACCCTCTGTATCTGATTTTTTACTGCTTCGGGAATTCCCTGTTTTACTTTTATGTCCCTTTTCAGGTTTACTTTTTTTCACAGGAGTCGGTGCTTTTTCAAGAGCAATCTCCAGTACCTGGTCAATCCATTTGACAGGACGAATATCCAGTCCCTTTTTGATCACATCAGGCATATCTGTCAGGTCCTTGGTATTCTCTTCAGGAATAACCACCGTTTTGATACCGCCACGGTGAGCCGCCAACAGTTTTTCTTTAAGTCCACCGATCGGCAATACCTCACCTCTAAGCGTAATCTCACCGGTCATTGCGACATCAGCCCGCACAGGAATTCCGGTCAAACCAGAAACAATTGCAGTACACATTCCTACACCTGCAGATGGACCATCTTTTGGTGTTGCACCTTCAGGCACATGAACGTGGATATCTTTCTTCTGGTAAAATTCATCAGTGATCCCTAGAGATTTTGCACGGCTACGTACGACGCTCATCGCAGCCTGTATTGACTCCTGCATCACTTCGCCTAGCTTACCGGTGAATTGCTGTTTACCACTGCCTTCAAGAACTACCGCTTCAATCGTTAATAGTTCACCACCCACTTCAGTCCATGCCAGACCGGTAACCTGACCAACCTGGTTGTGTTCCTCTGCTTCACCATAGCGGAAGCGTCTCACACCGAGGTACTTTTCAAGCTGCTTGGGGCCCACAACGGCCTTTTTATGACGCTTATTCATCAACAGATTCTTGGCGACCTTGCGTGCAATCTTGGCAATCTCCCTTTCCAGCCCACGTACACCAGCCTCACGAGTGTAATAACGCACAATATCTCTTAATGCATTGCGTGATATAGACAGTTCTTCATCCTTCAAGCCGTTATTCTCTTTCTGTTTTTTAACCAGATAGATTTCAGCAATATGCACCTTTTCATCTTCGGTATAACCAGAGAGACGAATAACTTCCATGCGATCAAGCAATGGACCGGGAATATTTAACGAGTTTGCAGTCGCAATAAACATTGTTTCAGAGAGGTCGTACTCTACTTCAAGGTAGTGATCAGTGAAGGTACTGTTCTGTTCTGGATCTAAAACTTCGAGTAGTGCTGAAGATGGATCTCCTCGAAAATCCATCGACATCTTGTCGACTTCATCAAGCATCAGTAGCGGATTTTTTGTCTTTACCTTACTCAGATTCTGAACAATTTTGCCTGGCATAGAACCTATATAGGTACGCCTGTGGCCCCGGATTTCGGCTTCATCACGCACACCGCCAAGCGACATACGTATAAATTTACGTCCAGTTGCCCTGGCAATCGACTTGCCCAGTGATGTTTTACCAACACCCGGTGGACCAACCAGACAGAGAATCGGTCCTTTCAGTTTATTTACTCGCTGCTGTACTGCAAGATATTCCAGGATACGCTCTTTAACCTTCTCAAGGCCATAATGATCAGCATCAAGTACTTCCTGTGCCTTGGCCAGGTTGCGGCGCACCTTGGAGCGTTTCTTCCAGGGCACGTTTACCAGCCAGTCAATATAATTCCTGACCACGGTCGCTTCAGCAGACATCGGCGACATCATCTTGAGTTTTTTTAGCTCACTTTCGGCCTTTTCCCTGGCTTCTTTGGTCATTCCTGCATCAACAATCTTTTTAGCCAGTTCATCGAGTTCGTTAGGGGCCTCGTCCATGTCGCCGAGTTCTTTTTGAATGGCTTTCATCTGCTCATTCAGATAGTACTCGCTCTGACTTTTTTCCATCTGTTTCTTTACCCGGCCGCGGATTCGCTTTTCCACTTGCAACAGATCAATTTCAGCTTCCATAACACCAAGAATATGCTCCAGGCGCTCACGCTCACTACTGATTTCAAGTATCTGCTGTTTTTCTTCCAGTTTCTGACTTAAATGTGCGGCAATAGTATCTGCCAGCCTTCCCGGCTCATCTACTCCAGAGAGGGAGTTCAGTACCTCTGGCGGTATTTTATTGTTCAGCTTGACGTACCGTTCAAAACTCCCCATTACTGTACGCATCAGCACATCTACTTCATTTTCTTTGATTGCTTCTATATCAATCTGTTCAGCAACCGCCATAAAGCATTCGTCAGTTTCTGTAAATTGAATAGCTCTAGTACGTTTGCCGCCTTCAACCAGAACTTTTACCGTACCATCCGGAAGTTTCAGCAGTTGCAGGATGCTGGCCATCGTGCCGACTTCATATAAATCATCACTGGTAGGATCATCATCAGCCGCATCTTTCTGCGCCAGAAGCAGAATTTCTTTGCCACTATCCATTGCACGATCCAGTGCAACAATCGATTTTTCGCGCCCCACAAAAAGAGGGATCACCATATTTGGGAAGACAACGACATCGCGCAAAGGCAATACAGATACAGTTTTGTTCTGCGCTGCGAGCTCCTGGACATTAACATTTTCAATCATTAGATATATCGACCTGGTTTAAGTTCTAACTTTCGGCCTGCACCATTGCAGGATGTAATATAGAACATAGTGGCAACAAACCTGATTTCAAGTCTGTATACACGGAGTTTCGATAGGGAATAGCAGAATCCGGAATTCTGACAGAGGATGGATTTGTCAGTGTTTGGTAGCACCGGCTGTAATAGCCTGCTCATCTTCGTAGATGAATAAAGGCTGAGCCCCCTCGGTAACCGCATTGACGTCAACGACTACTTCCTTGACACCAGTCATAGCCGGGAGATCATACATTGTTTCTAGCAGGGCATGCTCCAGGATAGAGCGTAGTCCACGGGCACCGGTTTTGCGTTCCATCGCCTTTTTAGCAACTGCCCGCAAGGCATCCTCACGAATGGTCAGATCAACACCTTCAAGGCTGAAGAGCTTTTTATATTGTTTAACAAGCGCGTTTTTGGGTTCTTTAAGAATTCGGACCAATGCCTCTTCATCAAGTTCTTCAAGTGTCGCAACAACCGGTAATCTACCGACAAATTCTGGGATCAGACCATAATGAACCAGGTCTTCTGGTTCGACATCTTTGAGGATATCGCCAATTTTACTCTCTTCGTCCTTGCCTTTGATCGTGGCACCAAAACCAATTCCACTTTTTTCAGAGCGATCTCGGATTATTTTTTCCAGACCGGCAAATGCACCACCAACGATGAACAGTATATTACGTGTATCTACCTGCAGGAATTCCTGTTGTGGATGCTTTCTACCGCCTTGAGGTGGTACAGAAGCAATCGTACCTTCAATCAGCTTAAGTAAGGCCTGTTGTACACCTTCACCAGAAACATCGCGAGTAATAGATGGATTATCCGACTTGCGAGAAATCTTGTCGATTTCGTCGATATAAACGATACCTCGCTGAGCCAGATCAATTTCGTAATCACACTTCTGCAATAATTTCTGAATAATATTCTCAACATCTTCGCCGACATAACCAGCTTCTGTAAGTGTTGTCGCATCGGCAATGGTAAAGGGTACATTCAGCAGGTTTGCCAGGGTCTCAGCAAGCAGTGTCTTGCCTGAGCCGGTAGGACCAATGAAAAGGATATTACTTTTGGCAATATCGACCTCATCAGCATCATCTTGATGCTTGATACGCTTATAGTGGTTGTATACGGCGACAGAAAGGATTTTCTTCGCGTCCTGCTGCCCTATGACATAATTGTCCAGACGCTCTTTGATTTCATGTGGTTTGAGGAAGGTATCACCTTCAGTTTCCTCACTGAGATCAATATCTATCTCCTCTCGGATAATCTCATTGCAAAGCTCTACACATTCATCACATACATAGACAGACGGTCCTGCGATCAGTTTGCGTACTTCATGCTGGGATTTTCCACAAAAAGAACAATAAAGCAGTTTTTCTTCGTTATTATCTTTTTCGTCGTCTGACATCGATTTAAATACCTGTAAATCTACTCTCTACATGTCCAATAAGTTAACAGGAATCCGACTCTATTGGCAAGCCCTATAACCAGCGCATCATAATGGCTTTTCAGTCTTCATCAGGTTTGATCCTGTCAGATATCACCTTGTCTATGATACCGTATTTCATTGCCTCATCTGCTTCCATGAAACGATCTCTTTCTGTGTCGGCCTCTATGGTGGCAAGATCCTGCCCACTGTGCCTCTGCAATATTTCATTCAGGCGCTCCCGCACACGGAGAATTTCGCGTGCATGTATTTCAATATCAGTGGCCTGGCCCTGAAATCCGCCGAGTGGCTGATGTATCATCACTCTGGAATGTGGTAAACAGTACCTTTTACCCGCCGCGCCACCTGTCAAAATCAAAGCACCCATGCTTGCTGCCTGACCCAGACATACTGTACTGACATTCGGTTTGATAAACTGCATGGTGTCGTATATCGCCATACCGGAAGTCACTGCACCACCAGGAGAATTGATATAAAGGTGTATATCCTTGTCAGGATTCTCAGATTCAAGGAACAGCATCTGTGCAACGATGAGATTAGCCATGTGGTCTTCTACCGGGCCAACCATGAAAATCACGCGCTCTTTCAGCAATCGGGAATATATGTCGAATGCACGCTCCCCTCTGCCAGTGGTTTCAATAACCATTGGCACCAGTCCAAGTGCCTGTGGCTCTAAGATATTATCCCTTATTTCTGTCATTCTTGCCCCTCTTTGCCAGCTTCTGTGCTGGCAGGTTTTACCAGCTCCTGAAAGCTAACGGTGTTATCCGTAATTTCAGCATCTTTCAGAAGTTTGTCAACTACCATACTCTCCAGTACCTGAGCTTCAATCTCTGCCAGGCGTTTACGGTCTGATTTATACCAGTTAACGAAGGACGCCGGATCCTCATAACTCTCTGCAAGCTTTTGTAGCCTCTGCTCGACAGCATCTGATGCTGGTACCATGTTTTCGCGATCTGTAATCTCTGCAAGAATCAAACCAAGCGCAACGCGACGCTCGGCCAGTTTTTCATACATTGCGGTTGCTTCTTCACTTTTTCTGATATCTGGATGTTCTTTTTCGGCAGACTCAAGAAGCACATTCAATTCATGTCCGACCAGCGCTTTAGGTATATCTATAACATTGTTATCCAGGACCGCCTGAAAAACAGCATCCCTCAACAGAATCTCCAGCCGGTCATCTGCTTCGCGCTTCAGATTATCGTGAATTTCTTCACGGAATTTTTCAATTCCACCTTCCTCTACACCAAATGATTTGGCCAGTTGTTCGTCGACTTCAGGTAAAACTTCTTCTGCCACTTCTGTCGCTTTAACTTCGAAAACGGCCTCTTTTCCTGCCAGTTCAGCAGCATGATAATCATCTGGGAAATTAACACTAAATGTCCTTTCCTCACCTTTCTTGATACCAATCAACTGCTCTTCAAAACCCGGAATCAATGACCCAGACCCTATTACTACGGGCATGGCCTTGCCTTCTCCACCGGTAAACGGCTGACCGTCTACAGTACCTTTAAAATCGAGTGTTACACGATTACCCTGTTTTGCTTCGTCATCAATACCTGTCCACTCGACTTTCTGACGGCGTAATGATTCCAGTGTTGTATCGATATCACTATCGGTGATCTCGCACATAGTACGTTCTATTTTAAGACCGCCAAGATTCAGTCCAGATAGGTCAGGGTAAATTTCAAATGTTGCAGTATATTCAAGATCCTTGCCTTCACCACCAGACGATGTCTCTATGGAAGGGGCACCGGCTGGCCGCAATGACTCCTGTCCCAGTGCCTCCTGATAAGATGACTGGATCAAATCACCAATGACATCTTGCATTACCTGTCCGAGATAGCGTGATTTCATGATCTTCATAGGAACCTTTCCCGGACGAAAACCTGGCACTTTGACCTTTTTGGATAGTCGTTGTAACTGCTTTGATATTTCACTATCCACGCGTTCAGCGGGAAGTGTAATGGTCATTTTTCTTTCAATGTTACCCGACTGTTCTATGCTTACCTGCATCTTAATTCTCTCACTGATTTTCAATATTTAGCACAGAAGCCATCATAGACTCCTGTCTTGCCAAAGTGCTCAAAGGTCAAGCACTGATCTATCTATATGGTGCGAAAGGGGAGACTCGAACTCCCACGGGTTACCCCACTGGAACCTAAATCCAGCGCGTCTACCAATTCCGCCACTCTCGCAAATTAGGTACCACGGACGCCTTGCGAAAAAATCAATACGTCCCGGAAGTGACTGTTAAACAACCGCGTGATTCTAGCGTAATACAGGAAAAATACAATCAGAATGGCAAATCAGCGCTGTTAATCCGCAGCAAATGATGGCAGTCAATCATGCCTGTTCTGTCGAGATAGCCAGACCCTAAGTCCCTGCACAATGATATCAAGATCCAGATTTAAAACATGAGAAAAAAGATCGCTGTCAATCTGACAGCCGCGGATGTCCAGTTGCTGATGAAAATACTGCTCCACAACCGTTGCAAGATCATCATCAGGACTGGCATTCTCAACAGCCAATGCAGCCAGCTCATCGATCATGCGATGTAGCGAATTCATATAGATTACAGGTTCGTTGAGTTGCCCGAAATGTGTGAGGTACATCCGCTCTGGATGCCAGGCCATCAATCGGTCAATAGAGGCATGCCATGCCTGTGGATCAAACTGAACCGGAGTGCTAGGTGGAAAAATGAACGAACGGCCATCACAATCCAGCTCAGGGTAAGCTATACCAAATGTATCACCGGTAAAAAAACCTTTGCTGACTTCATCCCAGACGCAAAAATGATGCCGCGCATGTCCCGGGGTATCGATAATCAGAAGTTCCCTGTTCGCCAGCATGAATCGATATAAATCTTGCGCCTCAATGACCCGATCTCTGTCTATAGGTACTATTTCTCCAACACTCCTGCGTAGACCCTCTTTTCCATATACCGCTTCGGCACCTGCAATCAGTCGTGATGGATCGATCATATGCCTACTGCCAAATGGATGAATCACGAGGCTTGCATTTTGGCATAGCTGCATCAGCTTACCCGCACCACCGGCATGATCAAGGTGCACATGAGTCGGCACAATAAAATCTACACTATCGACAGAAAGCCCCTGCTCGGCCAATACCGCTTCGACACGTACAACAGTCGCTTCAACACCCGTATCTATGACTGCAACGCGCCCACTATCAATAACAAGATAACAGGCAGCCAGGCCTGGCCGTGAATAGCCGGTATCAATCTGAATGATGTTGTTGTCGAGCTGTTTACTGTAACAGAGCATCTATACACCTTATACTGATTCTATACACCTCAAGCTCTCGAGTGGTAATTGATGAAAATTAATCTTGAATCCGGAATCTAGTATAACCAGAATCAGGTGGCCCTGACCTGGTAAGACAACGTACATTCACCGATAATCTATTTTCTATCAAAAGAGGGAACATTACTAAGTAACGAATAATAGCTAACTCAACTTATATGGATATAAATATAAAAATCAGCATCTTACATACTTTTCATTTTAGTAATTGTTGCTAATATAATAACTTATCAGTAATTTTTACCGGCAATCAGAATTCGTTTGCATAGCATATGTTAAAAAACAAACCACAATGAAACAAAAAGAAAATAACGAGGTTTACCGGGTAGTCATCGATGGCTACATGCTTGCAGATACAAATAAATCGCAGGTTTTGCGGAAACTGAAAAGACTTTTTGGCACCTCGGAAGAAAAAGTTAAGGCTATGTTTGATGGACAGCCAACAGTCATCAAAACTCAACTGCCTAAGAGTAAAGCCTACCAGTATGTGCGAACGATCACTAATGCCGGAGCTGCCTGTCACATTGACAAACTGAACGATACTATGCCTGAGGAAACATCACAAATTCCGGTTCATGTGGAAAGAAGCGATCTGTTGCCTGAATTTGATCCTCTGGGTATGGTAAAAAAACGCCTGCATGAGAGAAATGATTTCAGTGACGTCATGCGCCACGAGATACAGGAATTGGAGCAGGTGCGTAAGCGAAGTGATATTATCATCACCTCTCTTTTCATCCTTCTGCTGCTAATTGTGCTGACAGTGCTGTTGTTTCTTTTTCTGTTCTGACGTAAGTGTTATGTATCTAATAGCCAAATTTTCATCTGGCACGGCATTTTTGTAGCATTTGAAGTTCAATCAGTAGATTAAAGTCAACACATTTCATCACTTCTCCTGTATAATCCGCGCCCTTTCCTTCCCTGGCTGGTTTACAACGTGTCTCGAAAACTTCGAAATATCGCTATCATTGCCCATGTCGACCATGGCAAAACAACACTCGTTGATGCACTGCTTGAGCAATCTGGCTCTTTCGGTGAACGTGAAGTCGCCCCTGAACGTGCAATGGACTCCAACGATCTTGAGCGTGAACGCGGGATTACCATCCTGGCAAAAAACACCTCCGTGGAATGGAAGGGTTATACAATTAATATTGTCGACACGCCTGGTCATGCTGATTTTGGTGGTGAAGTTGAACGTGTGCTATCGATGGTTGATTCTGTACTGCTACTGGTGGACGCAGTGGAAGGTCCTATGCCACAAACACGCTTTGTCACCCAGAAGGCGTTCAATATGGGTTTTAAACCGATCGTTGTGATTAATAAAATTGACCGCGATGGCTCACGACCGGACTGGGTCATGGATCAAACCTTTGATCTATTTGACCGTCTCGGCGGCACCGATGAACAACTCGACTTCCCTGTCGTCTATGCCTCTGCCATCAATGGCTTTGCTACTCTCGATCCGGAAACTCCCAGCGACAATATGGATGCCCTGTTCGATATGATTATTGAACATGTTAGTGCACCCGATGTAGACGTCGGTGGTCCGCTACAGTTGCAGGTATCCGCCCTCGACTATGATTCTTACAAAGGCATTATTGGCATAGGACGCGTATCACGCGGTAAACTAAAGTCCAATACCCCGGTCAAGGTCATCGATACTGAAGGCAAGCAACGAAATGGGCGTGTGCTGCAAATAATGGGATTGCATGGATTACAACGCACTGAAATTGATGAAGCCGAGGCAGGTGACATTATCGCGTTCAGCGGTATGGATGAGTTACATATCTCTGATACTCTCTGTGATCCGGATACTGTAGAGGCCCTTGTCCCTTTATCTGTCGATGAACCCACAGTCAGTATGTTCTTCCAGGTTAATAATTCTCCCTTTGCCGGTAAGGAAGGCAAATTTGTCACCTCCCGCCAGATTCGAGACCGCCTGCATAAAGAATTGCTGCATAATGTTGCACTTCGTGTTGAAGATACCCAGGATCCGGACAAATTTCGCATCTCTGGTCGCGGCGAGCTACATCTTTCAATTCTGATTGAAAATATGCGACGTGAAGGTTTTGAACTTGGCGTCTCCAGGCCCGAAGTCATTACCCATGAAGTTGATGGTGAAATGCATGAACCCTACGAATTGCTTACTATTGATGTCGAAGAAAGCCATCAGGGTAATGTGATGGAGAAACTCGGTGAGCGCAAAGGTGAACTGACGGACATGCAACCTGATGGCCGTGGCCGTGTAAGGCTGGATTATATTATTCCAGCGCGTGGTTTGATCGGCTTTCGAACTGAATTCCTGACATCAACCCAGGGGACAGGGCTGATGCACCATGTCTTTGATCACTACGGCAGGGCTAAAGCTGGTGAAATCGGTCAACGTATGAATGGTGTACTGATCGCCAATGGTACTGGCAAAAGCCTTGGCTTTTCGTTGTTTAACCTGCAGGAGCGCGGTCGCCTGTTTATTGGTCCGGGTGAAGAAGTCTATGAAGGTAGAATCATCGGTATCCACTCACGATCAAATGACCTGGTTGTCAATCCATTGAAAGGCAAGCAACTGACAAACGTTCGTGCTTCAGGTACAGATGAAGCGATTGATCTAGTTCCGCCAATCAAACTGACACTGGAACAGGCACTGGAATTCATCAATGATGATGAGCTGGTTGAAGTGACCCCGTTAAGTATACGTATTCGTAAAAAACTACTGCTCGAACATGAGCGTAAAAAGGCCTCGCGGGTACCGAAAGCCGACAGTTTAAAAGACTAACAATCTGGAAAATATAGCGTATCTAACCTGAGGATGAATATCCACTGTGCTTGTGTTGAGCAGCAAAGGGTTTAAAATTCCCAGACAACTCATGCAGTTTGGAAATATAGCCGAACCGATACTGACACAGATTTAATTATATGCGTGATGCCACCCCTTCTGCAATTTACCTGAAAGACTATCGAAAGCCTGATTATCTGATAGACAAAATTGACCTGAAGTTTGACCTGCGGGAAGGCCAGACAAGAGTCCGCTCTCGAATGCAGGTCCGTCGGCGTAAAGGAGTTGCAGAATCAGCGCCGCTGGTACTCGACGGCCAGGAAATGGAGCTGCTCTCAGTCTCTGTCAATGATAAATCGAGAAAAATTTCTAACCTGTCACTGACAAACGAGACACTGACACTATCTGCCCTGCCTGACCGTTTCACTCTAGAAATAGAGAACATCATCCAGCCCGAGCAAAATACTAAACTGGAAGGTTTGTACAAATCCGGCAGCATGTTCTGCACTCAGTGTGAAGCGGAAGGATTTCGAAGAATCACTTTTTTTCCTGATCGACCCGATATAATGGCTCGCTTCAGCACCCATATAACTGCTGATAAAATAAGCTACCCCGTCCTGTTGTCAAACGGTAACCTGGTAGACAGCGGTGATTGCGAAGATAATCGCCACTGGGCCTACTGGGAAGACCCCTATCCAAAGCCCTGTTATCTGTTTGCACTTGTCGCTGGCCCCCTTACTGTTCATGAAGAGCAGTATCAAACTGCTTCTGGTCGTGACGTTGCACTGAAGCTATACACCGAACCTCATAACAGTAGTAAAACAGCCCATGCCATGCGTTCATTGAAGCAGGCCATGCAATGGGACGAAGAAGTTTACGGCCTGGAGTATGATCTCGACTGTTTTATGATCGTTGCTGTTGATGATTTCAATATGGGGGCGATGGAGAACAAGGGCCTGAACATTTTCAACACAGCCTGTGTACTGGCTCGACCTGATACAGCCACCGATGCAGACTATGACCGCATACAATCTATCGTTGGTCATGAATATTTCCATAACTGGACCGGCAACCGCGTCACCTGCCGTGACTGGTTTCAACTTAGCCTGAAGGAAGGCCTGACTGTCTTTCGGGACCAGGAATTCAGTGCAGACCTGAATTCTCGCGCGGTAAAGCGCATCGAAGAGGTGCGCATACTGCGCGCACACCAGTTTCCCGAGGATGACGGCCCCACAGCGCACCCGGTAAGACCCGATAATTACATCGAAATAAGCAATTTCTATACTTCGACCATCTACCGTAAAGGTGCAGAAGTCATTCGTATGCTGCATACGATAATTGGTGCGGATGCATATCGACGAGGCATCGACCTCTACTTCCGGCGTCATGACGGTCAGGCCATCACAACTGATGATTTTGTAAAGGCCATGGAGGATGCCAGTAATCATGACCTGTCCCAGTTTCGTCTCTGGTACAGTCAGGCAGGAACACCTGAGCTTGAAATCACAACTCATTTTGATGAAAACAAAGGCGAACTGATGATTCATATCGACCAGCATACCCCTGATACGCCTGGTCAGAGTAATAAAAAGCCTCTGCATCTCCCCTTCTCAATTGCCTGTCTGGATGAAAACGGAGATGACATGGCAATCCAGCTTGTCGGTGAAAAACAGGTCTATAAAGCTGGTACGCGCACACTGGAACTACGCAAAAGCAGCGAAAGCTTTGCCATTAATGCTGGCAGCAAGCGCCCCGTGCTTTCCCTGTTACGTAACTTTTCGGCACCTGTTAAATTATCTCTTAAGCGCTCGGTTGCTGAACTTGCGTTTCTACTTCAGCATGACAGCGATCCATTCAATCGCTGGGAAGCTGGTCAGCAACTGGCCATGATTCAAATTCAGTCATTGATTAAAAATAACGAACATCAGGTTCCCGAACAGGTTTTCAGTGCCTTTGCCGAAGTGCTGACTAAACCCGATCTGGATAAGGCGTTGATTGCCGAAATATTCACCATGCCGGGAGAAACGTATATTGCTGACAATATGGCAGTCGTCGATATTGAAGGCATTCATCGTGCACGCCGTAAGTTCACTCAGTTAATTGCTTTTAATCTTGAACATCAGTTCAGCGTTATCTTCAATAATGGAAACACCACCCAGGCTTATGACTTTAATGCTACTGATGTCGCCCAGCGACGCTTGCGCAACCTGTCACTGTCATATCTGATGGAACTGCCAGATGAAAAATATGTTGAGCTCTGTATGCAGCACTATCACGAGGCAAATAATATGACAGACAGCCTGAGTGCACTCATTGCACTGTCAAATCGTGATTGCGATATATGCCGTCAGGCGCTTGATGAGTTTTATGATAAATGGACCGATGATGTCCTGGTCGTCAATAAATGGCTATCGGTGCAGGCGATGTCGCATCTACCTGGCACCCTCGATAATGTTCGTAAATTAACCCGACATACTGCCTTTGATATAAAAAATCCAAACAAGGTACGCGCACTGATTGGAACATTCTGTAGTGCCAACCAGGCCCAGTTCCATGCTGCCGATGGCGAAGGCTATACATTCCTGACTGAGTTCGTCATTCAAATTGATGCACTAAATCCGCAGATTGCAGCCAGCTTATTGTCTCCGCTAACAAGATGGAAGCGCATGGATAGCCATCGCCAGTCACTGATGAAAAAGGCATTGGAAAGCATACTTTCGCATACAGGTTTGTCCCGTGATGTATTTGAAATAACCAGCAAGTCACTGGCCTGACCACTAATGCACTTAGCGACATAGTATTGCTAGCACGAAGTCACTAAACAGGATCGCCCCAGCAACGCCATGGATAGCACGGTCTTTCCTGATGCAACATCAGTTATAATCGATATTTTTTTATTGTTTACGAAAAGCTGATGAACCCTGACTGGCCAGATACAATCGCCGACATTCCATTTGATCACCTGAATACCATTGCAGGCCTGCATCGGCTTGATCAGACATTTCTGAATTTCCTCGCTGAACGTGATCCTGGCCTGCATGATCAGTTGCTCGCCTATCGCCAGCATAAAACAAATTTTACCGCCCTTGAACTCAGTGAGTTTCTACTCGCGCTTGCGCCCAGAATTGAGTCATTCATTACGCTCAACTTTGCGATCGAACAGGAGACCCGTGCGGCAAAAAATAGGGTTAGCAACGAAAATTCTATCCATTTGTTTAAAAAACAGTTCATTCAACGGCGCTCTCGTCGCTATCGTGGAGAGATGGAACTCAAATTCGCCGAGCTTGATTTATGGTTAAATGAGCAAACTGACAACATTGAGGATAGAGAACTGGCAGTCTCTCGCTATGCCGCCCACCTACTCGAAGATACTGAAAAATTTGATGATGAAATAAAACGTTTAACACAATGGGTAATACACATCCGCAATCATAAAGCAGCTCCTGAAATACTGGAAAGCTGGGTCAGTTTTAAATTACCAGAACTGATCGACTATGCCCAACTCGTGCCACTTGAAGATATTGCTAATGACCCGGCAGGTAGACAGCAGGGTGATTCGAATGACTACGTAAAACGCGATGGGTTCAGTTTGACTGATCTAAGAATGAATCAACGCGAGGTAATGGGTGAAGTAAATTACTGCATCTATTGCCATGACCATGAGGGTGACTTCTGCTCACGTGGCTTCCCGGAGAACAAGAAAGACCCGGACTCCGATTTTCGCGTAAACCCGCTGGGTGAGACACTGACAGGTTGCCCACTAGGCGAAAAGATCTCGGAAATGCATATCCTGAAGCGCGATGGTTACGATATTGCAGCACTTGCGATGGCGACACGAGACAATCCTATGTTACCGGCTACCGGTCATCGAATCTGCAACGATTGTATGAAGTCCTGTATCTATCAGAAACAGGATCCAGTCAATATCCCAGAAGTCGAAACTGGCGTACTTACCGATGTCCTGAATCTGTCCTGGGGGGTCGAGATCTACCTGTTGCTGGTTCGCTGGAACCCGTTACGACAAAAACAGTTTCTGCCTGTGCGGGATAACATGCGCAGGGTTCTGGTAGTTGGCCTGGGTCCTGCCGGATTTACTATGGCACACTACCTAAGCATGGAAGGCTGCAATGTCACCGGTATCGATGGGCTGAAACTCGAACCACTGGATGACCATCTATTGACATCACCGATACGAAATTATGACGACATAGTGGAGTCACTCGATGATCGTGTGTTAACAGGTTTCGGGGGTGTCGCAGAGTATGGCATTACTGTTCGCTGGGATAAAAACTTCCTCAAACTAATCTATATCAGCCTGGCCAGACGTGAAAATGTAGGTCTATCCGGTGGTATTCGTTTTGGTGGCACATTAAGCATAGAAGATGCGTGGAAAGAGGGCTTTGATCATATCAGTATTGCAAATGGTGCAGGTCTGCCACGTGTTATACCTATGGGCAACAGCCTTGCGCGTGGCATGCGGCAGGCCAATGACTTTTTGATGGCCCTGCAGTTAACTGGTGCGGCGAAATTCGACAGCCTGGCTAACCTGCAAGTTCAACTACCCGCAGTCGTCATTGGTGGTGGACTGACCGCAATTGACACCGCGACGGAGCTACAAAGCTATTATATTCGGCAGGTAGAAAAGACACTGTTACGATACTCAGTACTGGAACAGAAACTGGGCAAAGACAAGATATATTCTGGACTGGATGAAGAAAACAGAGCAGTTCTTGACACCTTTCTGGAACATGGCAAGGCGGTTGTCGCAGTGCGGCAGCGGGCAGCCCGTAACAACGAAGAGCCAGATTTCCTCACGCTGATAAGACAATGGGGCGGTGTGACTTTAGCCTACCGTCGTGGCCTCAATGAATCACCAGCCTACCTGCGTAACCACGATGAGGTGATCAAGGCATTGAGAGAAGGAATCTTCTATGCGGAAGGCGTTGAGCCTGTTGAAGCCATGCTCGATGATTACGGGCATGTTGAAGGTTTGCGTTGCAGGGTAAAAGAACTGCGTGATGGACGCTGGCTGGCCAGTGGAGAAGAAGTCACTTTACCCGCGCGGGCCATAATGGTGGCTGCCGGAGCATCACCTAATATCATTTATGAAAATGAATACCCGGGCAGTTTCAGAATGGATGAGAATCATTTTATGCCGCACATCTGTCACCCTTCAGGCGTCCAGCCGGTCGCTGTTGCTGACAACTGCAAGTCCGATGAATTCGGCCCATTTACATCTTACAGCTATCAGGACAAACGCATCAGCTTTATTGGTGACACCCACCCGGTATTTCATGGCAGCGTAGTGAAAGCCATCGCCTCCAGTCAGCGGACATACCCTGAGATTATTAAATTACTTGATCAGCAGGCTGAAGACCCACAGCGTGAGCCTGATGACAACTTCACATCGTTGTTTCAGCAGAAGCTTGCGGCAACAGTAGATCGTATAGATTCTTCTCACCCGGCAGTGATTGAAATATGGGTAAGAGCACCGATGGCAGCTAAAAACTTCAAACCCGGACAGTTCTTCCGACTGCAGACCTTTGAGAAGCATAGCCAAGTTATTGCCAATACTCGCTTGCAGATTCCTCTGCAAACAGTAAGTGGTGCAGGAGTTGATGGTGATTGTGTGCGCCTGTTGCTGTTGCGCTTTGGCGCCAATGCGCGAATTGCCGAACAGTTACAGCCCGGTGACCCCCTGGTACTGATGGGGCCCACCGGTGCTGCAACAGAACTGGGCCAGCAGCGAACAATTATGGTAATTGCTGGTGCCTGGGGCGCGGCAGTTATGATAGACCTTGGCAAAGCCCTGCGTGCAGCAGGAAACCGTGTCCTGCTTTTTGCTTCCTTTCGCAGTCAGGAAGATATTTATTTCAAGGATGAACTGGAACAATCTGCAGACCAGATCATCTGGGCCAGTACCACAGAACAGCTGATTGAATGCCGGCGTCCGCAGGATATCAGTGTCCAGCAAGCCAATATCCTGGAATTGATCAAAGACTACCAGATGAGCTCTATCTCAACCGGAAATCAGGATAATCTTATCCAGTTATCAGAGGTAGATGAAATCATGATAATGGGTTCTACAGGCCTGTTGAAGGCAATGCAGCATTCATTGAAAAAGGAACTAAAACCCCTTTTCAAAGAGGGCGTGCTTGCTACAGGAACGGTTGGCAGTCCAATGCAATGCATGATGAAGGGTGTCTGCGGCCAGTGTCTACAATGGCAAATCGATCCAGAAACTGGCAAGCGCACCAGGGCTGTATTTTCCTGTTCAAAACAGGATCAACCGCTGTCATGGATCGACCTGGATAATCTGGCTGCAAGGCAATCTCAGAACAGGTTATCAGAATATATTACGGGTTTATGGGCAAATCATGTGCTGGAAAAAATATAGACCTCGCGCCTGCCTGTGAGTACAGGGCGGAAAATAATTTTCAGGCACTACTTTTCTTCACCCTCCTCAGAAATTGATTAGATTTCCATAAACCAGCTCTGCCTTAACTGGTTTACTGAAATAATAACCTTGTGCCATATCACATCCATTCTCCAGCAGGAAATCATACTGTGCTTTCTTTTCAACTCCTTCTGCTATTACAGCAATTCCGAGCTCTCTTGACATATTTATTATGCCTCGAATCAGGTTGCTGTCAGCGTCATCATCTGGCACACGCTGGATAAATGACTGATCGATTTTCAGAATATCAACTGCAAAGCGTCGCAGGTAACTCAGTGATGAAAAACCAGTTCCAAAATCGTCTATAGCAATTTTGCAACCGAGCTCCCTTATCTGCTCAAGCATCTTTTCAATACGAATATTATTTTCCATCAAGCTGTTTTCAGTAATTTCCATTATGATTCGTTCCGGACTGATCTGATAATCGACCAGCTGCTCACGGAGAAAGCCGACAAAAGTGTTATCCTGCAACTGCCTGGGTGAGAGATTGATTGTCAGTTTATAGCGGATATCACACTGGTTATCGAGTGCATGCAGATGCAATAAAGCATTTCGAATGACAAACATTCCTATTGGACGAATCAATCCTGTCGTTTCAGCAAGTGGAATAAATTCAGCTGGAGAAACATCTGGAAAATCCGGATGTGAGAAC